>CBFGPE010000003.1:0-94560 GCA_965650625.1 uncultured Azospirillum sp.
CGCTTGGCGAGCACCTTGCCAAGCTCGACGCCCCACTGGTCGAAGGAGTCGATGTCCCAGATCGCGCCCTGGACGAAGACCTTGTGCTCGTACAGCGCGATCAGGGCGCCCAGCGTCGCCGGGGTCAGGCTCTGGATCATGATGGTGTTGGACGGGCGGTTGCCGGGGAAGACGCGGTGGGGGACCAGCGCCTCCACCTCCGCCGCCGGTTTGCCGGCCTTGGTCATCTCCGCCCGCACTTCGTCGGCGGTCTTGCCGCGCATCAGCGCCTCGGCCTGGGCGAAGACGTTGGACAGCAGGATGCGGTGATGGGCACCGGCCTCCGCCCCGATCGGGTTGTGGGTGGTCGCCGCCGCGATGAAGTCGCAGGGGATCAGCGAGGTGCCCTGGTGGATCAGCTGGTAGAAGGCATGCTGGCCGTTGGTGCCGGGCTCGCCGAACAGCACCGGGCCGGTCTGGTAATCCACCGGCTCGCCGCCGCGGGTCACCGACTTGCCGTTGCTCTCCATGTCCAGCTGCTGGAGATAAGCGGGGAAGCGGTGCAGATACTGGTCGTAGGGCAGCACCGCGTAAGACGAGGCATCCCAGAAATTGCGGTACCAGACGCCGAGCAGCCCCATCAGCACCGGCATGTTGCGCTCCAGCGGCGCGGTGCGGAAATGCTCGTCCATCGCATGGGCGCCGGCCAGCAGTTCGGCGAAGCGCTCCGGCCCGATGGCGATCATGATCGGCAGGCCGATGGCCGACCACAGCGAATAGCGGCCGCCGACCCAATCCCAGAAGCCGAACATGTTGGCGGGGTCGATGCCGAACTTCCGCACCTCCGCCTCGTTGGTGGAGACGGCGACGAAATGCTTGGCGACATGCGCCTCGTCCTGCGCGGTCTCAAGGAACCAGCGGCGGGCGGAGTGGGCGTTGGTCAGCGTCTCCTGCGTCGTGAAGGTCTTGGACGCGATGACGAACAGCGTCGTCTCCGGGTCCAGCCACTTCAGCTGCTCGGCCAGATGGGTGCCGTCGACGTTGGAGACGAAATGCAGGGCGACATGGGCATGGGCGAAAGGCTTCAGCGCCTCCGTCGCCATCACCGGGCCGAGGTCGGAGCCGCCGATGCCGATGTTCACCACGTCGGTGATCGGCTGGCCGGTATAGCCGCGCCACTCGCCGTCGCGCACCGAAGTGGCGAAGGCGTCCATCCGCTCCAGCACGGCGCGCACGCCCGGCATCACGTCGCGGCCATCGACCGTCACGCCGCGGTCGGAGCGGTTGCGCAGCGCGGTGTGCAGGACCGCGCGCTTTTCCGTCAGGTTGATCGGCTCGCCACCGAACATGCGGGCGCGGGCGCCCTCCACATCCTGCTGGCGGGCGAGGTCGAGCAGCAGGCCGACCGTGTCCTGGGTGATGCGGTTCTTCGAATAATCGAGGAACAGGCCCGCAGCCTCTAAAGAGAAGGCTTTGAACCGGCCGGGATCGGCGGCGAACAGGTCACGCATGTGCGTGCCGGCCATGTCCTGGCGGTGGCGGGCGAGAGCGGCCCAAGCCGGTGTATGGGCGGGGGAACGGGTCAGCGCGGTCATGATGCTTTGGACTCCTTGACGTCAGCGGTCCTTTGACGCGGCCCATCTGCGGGGCGCAGGGAGCCTAACACCGACCGTCGGCATCGGCCACGGGCCAAAACGCGGCGGTTGGTGCAGCTTATCGGCCTATGCACGCCGGCCGAGCCGTGCAACCGGATGGTGGGCGGGGTGTTGTTGTTTTCAGGAAACGCGACAGGAGGAAGCCATGTCCGACAAGCCCGCCGCCCCACCGTTGGAACAGCGCGAGGAACAGAACGACCGCGACGATGCAGCGCGGTCCGATCAGGTCGGGATCATTCCCGGCAAGGTGCCGGGGCATCCGGTCGACCCCAGCGATCCGCGCTTTCCGGGGAGCCAGCCGGATTTGGCGTGAGGGGAATTTTCGCTAACCGATGCCCCCTCCCTAACCCTCCCCCGCTTTCGGACCGGCCTTTCGGCCGGCCGAGGGGAGAGGGGACTGCCGCCGCTCTGGCATTTACGTTACGCCGCCAATCATCCTGCCCCCTCCACCGCCGAAGGCGGGGGAGGGATGGGGAGGGGGCACCCGGAGCTGTGACGCCCCCTCAACTCCCCCCGTCGATCGTCCGCGTCGGCGAGACGCCGTCCGGCTTGCCGACCAGCACGGTCAGCAGCTTGGCCGGGTCGAGCAGGCGCTGGGCGACGCGCTTGATGTCGGCCTGGGTCACCGCGTTGATGTAGCGGTCGCGCTGGTTCAGGTAATCAATGCCCAGATTGTCGCGCTTCACTTGCAGCAGGATGCGGGCGATGGCCTGGGTCGAGCCGAGCTGAAGCGGGAAGGAGCCGGTCAGGTAGGTCTTGGCGTCGGCCATCTCCTGGTCGGTCAGCCCGTCCTTCGCCATGCGGGCCCATTCCTGCCGCATGATGTCCAGCGCCTGACCCGCCTTGGCATTGACGGTCGAGCCGCTGGCCATCACCAGCGCTGCATGGTCCATCGGGATCAGATAGCTGTAGACGCCATAGCTGAGGCCGCGCTTCTCCCGCACCTCTTCCATCAGGCGGGATCCGAAACCGCCGCCGCCCAGCACATAGTTCATGACCGTGGCGGCATACCAGTCGGGATCGTCGCGCTTGACCCCCGGCTGGCCCATCAGCATCACCGTCTGCGCGGTCGGCCGCGGCAGCAGGATGGTCTGGCCCAGTCCGGACATCGTCACATCGGGAATGGGCGGCACGTCGGCCTTCGCCGGCAGGCCGCCGAACACCTTGTCCAGCGCCTTGCCGAGGTCCTCCGGCGAGATGTCGCCGGCGGCGGCCACCACCAGCCGGTCGCGGCCGAACTGTCCCTTCACGAAGCGGCGCAGGTCGTCGGGCGTGATGGTCGGCAAACTGCCCAGCGTACCGCGGATCTCGTCGCCATAGGGATGGTTGGGGAATGCGGTGGCGTAGAACTGGCGCCGCGCGACGAAGTTGGGATCGGCGAGATCGCGTTTCAGGCTGGCCATGATGGAGGCGCGCATGCGGTCCAGCGACTCTTGCGCGAAATGCGGATCGGTCAGGGACAGGCGGGTCAGTTCCAGCGCCTCGTCCCGGTGCTCGGTCAGGGTGCGCATCGACCCGCTGAAGCCGTCGCGTCCGGCGTCGAAGCCAAGCGCGATGGCGTTGTCCTGCAGCCGCGCCTGGAATGCCTGCGAATCATACGGCCCGGCACCCTCGTCCAGCATGGTGGAGGTCAGGTTCGCCAGCCCCTCCTTGCCCTTGGGGTCGATGCCGCCGGCGCCTTCGAAGGCCCACTCCAGCGCAAGAACCGGAACCTTGTGGTCCTCGACCAGCCACGCCTCGATTCCGCCAGGGCTGACCACGCGCTTGATGTCCATCGCGTGAGCAGGGAGGGCGACGGCGATGACGGCGAGGAAGAACGCGGCGATGCCCGACCGCATGGAAATGTGACGCGCGCTCATCCTCAACTGTCCTTTCCGGTCGGGGGCAGCAGCAGGCCGGTGACGTGGTTGGTTTGGCTCAGCACGGCGCGGGCGGCGGCGTTGACCTGATCGGCGGTGACGGCGTCGATGCGCACTGGCCAGCTTTCCACATCGTCGATGCTCTGGCCGGTGGCGAGCGCCGCGCCCAGCGTCTGCGCCGGCCCGGTCAGGCTGTCGCGGGCGTAGGCCGCGGCGGCCAGCATGCGCTTGCGGGCGGTGGCGACCTCCTCCTCCGTCACGCCGGACTTCAGCAGCTTGTCGATTTCCGCCCACAGCGCTGATTCGAGCTTCTCCATCGGCACCCCGGCGGCCGGGCTGGCGCCGATGCTGAGCGTCGCCATGTCCCAGGCGGTCGGGCCGTAGCCGAGCCAAGCCGAGGTGGCGAGCTTCTGGTCCACCACCAGACTGCGATAGAGGCGCGAGGTGGTGCCGCCGCTCATGATCTCGGACAGCACCTGCAGCGCATAGGCCTGATGCTCCGGGTCGAGGCGATAGGACGGCGCGGTCCAGATGCGGCGGACCGACGGCTGCCGGACCTCCTCGTCACGCAGGACCACCTGCCGGGAGGAATTGAGCGGCGGCTCGGTCACGCGCTTGCGCTCCGGCACCGGGCGGGCGGGGATGGCGCCGTAATAGCGTTCCGCCAGCGGCTTCAACTCCGCCGCCGTGATGTCGCCGGACACCACCAGGATGGCGTTGTTGGGCGCGTACCACGTCTTGTAGAAATGCTCCGCCATTTCCCGCGTCAGGGTCGACATCTCCTGCGGCCAGCCGATCACTGGGGTGCCGTAGGGGTGATGGACGAACATGGTGGCGTTGATCTGCTCGCCGATCCGGTCGGCCGGTTCGTTCTCGATGCGCTGGCGCCGCTCTTCGATGATGACGTCGCGTTCGGGATAGACCACCGCGTCGGTCAGCTTCAGGTTGGCCATGCGGTCGGCCTCCATCCGCATCACCATCTCCAGCCGGTCGCGGGCGACGTTCTGGTAATAGGCGGTATAGTCGTAGCTGGTGAAGGCGTTGTCGCGCCCGCCATTCTTGGCGACGATGCGGCTGAATTCGCCGGGCGGGATAACGTCCGTTCCCTTGAACATCAGGTGTTCCAGGAAATGCGCGATGCCGGACTGGCCGCGCTCCTCGTCGGCGGCGCCCACCTTGTACCAGACCATGTGGGTCACGACCGGCACGCGGTGGTTGGGGATCACCACCACCTGCATGCCGTTGGACAGGCTGAAGCTTTCGGGGAAGAACACCCCCTTTTCCGCCGCATGGGCGGGCAGGGGGGCAAGCGGCGTTGGCGCCAGGGGAGCCGCGACGGTCATCGTCAGGGCCAGGAGACCGGCCACGGCGAGGCGGCGGGCGGATAGGACGGCAGGCATGAGGGCTCCCGGATCAGGAGGTCCGAATCGAAAGGGCGCCCTTCGCTGGGAAGGGCGCCCCCGGAAACTGGTGTGATGTCGTGCCTTGGACAAGGCTGAAACGGCCGTTTGAACGACCGTCGCTTAGAACAGGCCTTCCAGCGGCGCCTTGCGCTTGCGCTCGATCGTCGGGGTGGCGGCACCGTCCAGCGACTTGCCCTGGGCCTGGGCTTCGCGCAGGCGCTGCTGCTCCTTGGCCGGGTCGACCAGCGAGTAGGGCTGCTCCTGCTTCTGCCAGAACAGCAGCGAATCGATCCAGCTCTTGTCGGCGACGATCAGCTGGGTGGTTTCCTGATCGACCTTGGCACGGATGTTCGGGTCGATGCCGTCGCGGGCCGAGGCCTGGGCGACCAGCGAGCGTTCACCGGTCGATTCGCCGGCTGCCTTGCCGGTGCGGCGGGCGGCGCCACCGAACACGGCGCCGGCAGCCGTCTGGGTCGGCGTGCTGTCCTGCGGGCGCGGGGCGCCGGGGCGCGGCTTCGGCAGGTCCTGCAGGCTGGGCGGCAGGGTCAGCGGAGCGCGGGAAACGACGGCGAATTCGTCAGGGCTCTGGCGGTCGAGACCGATGGACCGGCGCACATCCGAGCAGCCGGCGAGCGTCATCGCCGCAAGCGCCAGTCCGATGAGCGGAAGCCGGGCCAGGGGAAGCCGATTCCGGGTGGAGGAGAGGGCGGAGGAGATGCTGGTCACGTTCGGAAGATCCCGTCGTCTGTCACGTCGTAGCGACCCGGCCCGAAGGTCGGGACCGCATGGTCAGCGCTCGCCGGCGGTTATAACGCCACCGGCGACGGAACTCTTACGACTTTTCGCGGCCCGCGAACAGTCCATCGATCAGCAGCAGCACCACGCCGACGCTGATTCCGCTGTCGGCCACGTTGAAGGCCCAGAAATGCCAGCCGGCGAGATGGAAATCGAGGAAGTCGACCACCGCGCCATGCATCAGCCGGTCGACGACATTGCCCACCGCCCCGCCGATGATGAAGCCCAGCGCCAGCGCGATCAGCCGCCGTTCGGCCTGCTTGAGCCATACGATCAGGCAGACGGCGATCACCGCGGCGACGGCGCTGAGGATATAGGGCATCAGCGCCCCGCCGCCGGCGAAGGTGCCGAAGCTGACGCCGAAGTTCCACACCAGCACGAGGTTGAAGAAGGACGTCACCTCGACGACATGCGGCACAGGCTGCATGACCTGTTCGAGGATCCACCACTTGCTTGCCTGATCGAGCACGACCACCGCCACGGCGACGATCAGCCCGAACAGCCAGTAGGAGCGGGATTGGTTGGCAACGAAGGCGTTCATGTGAACTCCGGAAGCAGCCGCCCCCTGCCCCCACCCCGACCCTCCCCCGCTCTCGGCGGACCGAAGGTCCGTCCGATGCGGGGGAGGGGGATTGGTCGTCGGGCGGCGGAGTTCCCTCCCCCGCCCAGCGGGGGAGGGTTAGGGTGGGGGTGACGGCCGACTTGCCTTATGCCACCGCATCCGAGCAGCGGATGCACAGCGTCGGGTGGTCGGCGACCATGCCGACCTCCTCCAGGACCTTCCAGCAGCGTTCGCACTTTTCGCCGTCGGCCAGGGCCGGGGCGACGGCGATGCCGGGGACGTCGGCCAGGGTGAAGGCTCCCTCCGGCGCCGCCGCGTCCGTCACCTCGATGGCCGAGGTGATGCAGACGTCCTGGAAATCGACATCGGCCAGCAAGGCCTTGGTTGCCGAGTCGACAAAGACGGTCGGATCGGCCTGCAGCGACGAGCCGATGGTCTTGTTGGCGCGTTCCAGCTCCAGCGCACCGGTGACGACGCGGCGGACGTTGCGCACCGACTCCCACTTGGCAGCCAGCGCGTCGTTCCGCCATTCCGCCGGGACTTCCGGGAAGCCGCGCAGATGCACGCTTTCCTCGGTCCAGCCCAGACCGTCCGGACGGGCCAGCCACGCTTCCTCGGCGGTGAAGCAGAGGATCGGGGCGAGCCATGCGGTCAGGGTGGAGAACAGATGCTCCATCACCGTCCGCACCGACCGGCGGCGCACCGAATCGACCGGATCGCAATAGAGGCTGTCCTTGCGGACGTCGAAGTAGAAGGCCGACAGCTCCACCGCACAGAAGTTGTGCAGGGCCACGAACAGGGCATGGAAGTCGTAGGCCTCGACCTTCTCGCGGACCAGCGTGTCCAGCTCCGACAGGCGGTGCAGGACCCAGCGCTCCAGCTCCGGCATCTCGGCGGCGTCGATCCGCTCGGCCGGGGTGTAGTCGGCGAGCGCACCCAGCAGGTAACGCAGCGTGTTACGCAGGCGGCGGTACAGGTCGGCCTGGGTCTTGATGATCTCCTTGCCGATGC
The DNA here is from genome assembly GCA_965650625.1 of uncultured Azospirillum sp. Classification (GTDB taxonomy): domain Bacteria; phylum Pseudomonadota; class Alphaproteobacteria; order Azospirillales; family Azospirillaceae; genus Azospirillum. The sequence goes on from CBFGPE010000003.1 coordinate 7,265, forward strand.
GGAGATCTTCCGAATAGTCGGAATTGATGATCCACAGGCGCAGGATGTCGGCGCCATACTGGTCGCAGACCTCCTGCGGGGCCACCACGTTGCCCAGCGACTTGGACATCTTGCGGCCCTGCTCGTCCAGCACAAAGCCGTGGGTCAGCACCGCGTTGTAGGGCGCCCGGCCGCGCGTGCCGCAGCTTTCCAGCAGCGAGGAATGGAACCAGCCGCGATGCTGGTCGGAGCCTTCCAGATAGAGGTCGGCCGGCCAAGCCAGTTCCTCCAGCCGCTGTTCCAGCACGAAGGCGTGCGAGGAGCCCGACTCGAACCAGACGTCGACGATGTCCCGGACCTGCTCGAACTCCTCGGCGGAGTAGGCGTTGCCGAGGAAGTCCTGCGGATCGCGGGCGAACCAGGCGTCGGCGCCCTCCTGCTGGAAGATGTCGGCGATGCGGGCGAACACCGCCTCGTCGCGCAGGATCTCGCCGGTCGCCTTGCGGACGAACAGTGCGATCGGCACGCCCCAGGCGCGCTGGCGGCTGATGCACCAGTCCGGACGGCTCTCGATCATCGAGCGGATGCGGTTCTCGCCCTGCGGCGGGACCCAGCGGGTGTCGGAGATCGCCTGCAGCGCCACCTTGCGCAGGTCGTTCGTCTCCATCGAGATGAACCACTGCGGCGTGGTGCGGAAGATCAGCGGCGCCTTCGACCGCCAGCTGTGCGGGTAGCTGTGCTTGATGCGGTTGCTGGCCAGCAGCGACCCGGCCTCATCGAAAGCTTCCAGCACCGCCTTGTTGGCCGGGCCGGACTTGCCCTGGTCGGTGTAGACCGCCAGACCGGCGAACAGCGGGACATGGGCGTAATAGCGCCCGTCCTCGCCCACCGTCTGCGGCACCTCGATGCCGTTGGCCTGACCCAGGCGGAAGTCGTCCTCGCCATGGCCGGGGGCGATGTGGACGAAGCCCGAACCGGCGTCGGTCGTCACGAAGTCGCCGGCCAGCAGCGGCACCTTGAAGTCGTAGCCCTTGCCGTTCAGCGGGTGGCGGCAATAGGTGCCGGCAAGGCGCGAGCCGGGGAAGCGGTGCAGCTGCTTCCACTCGGTGACGCCGGCCTCCTTCAGCACGCCCTCGGCCACGCCGGTGGCGAGCACCAGGCGCTCGCCGACCACGGCCTTGCTGCCTTCGGCGACGGCGGTCACCTTGAAGGTCGCGTATTCGATCTCGTCGCCATAGGCGATGGCGCGGTTGGCCGGCAGGGTCCAGGGGGTGGTCGTCCAGATGACGATGCTGGCCTCGTCCACCTCCGGCGCCGACGACCCCCAGACGGGGAAGCGGGCGAAGACGGTGGTTGAGGTGTGGTCGTGGTATTCGACCTCGGCATCGGCCAGCGCGGTCTTCTCGACCACCGACCACATCACCGGCTTGGAGCCCTTGTAGAGGCCGCCGTTCATCGCGAACTTGTGGATCTCGCGGACGATCTGCGCCTCGGCCGGGAAGGTCATGGTGGCGTAGGGGTGCTTCCAGTCGCCCTCGACCCCCAGCCGGCGGAACTCGGCGGCCTGGATGCCGACCCATTCCTCGGCGAACTGGCGGCATTCGGCGCGGAACTGGATGAGCGGCACGTCATCCTTGTTCTTGCCGGCCTTGCGGTACTTCTCCTCGATCTTCCATTCGATGGGCAGGCCGTGGCAGTCCCAGCCGGGGACATAGTCGGCGTCGAAGCCCTGCATCTGGCGGAAGCGGACGATCACGTCCTTCAGGATCTTGTTGACGGCATGGCCGATGTGGATGTTGCCGTTGGCATAGGGCGGGCCGTCATGCAGCACGAACTTCTTGCGGCCCTTGGCGCCGGCGCGCAGCTTGCCGAACAGGTCCATCTCGGCCCAGCGCTTCAGCAGCTCGGGCTCCTTGGTCGGCAGGCCGCCGCGCATGGGGAAGTCGGTGCGCGGCAGGAAGACGGTCGATTTGTAATCGCGGGTCATATCGGATCCCTGGGGGAAGGCGTCACCATCGGGCGGCTGGTTCCTGCCACCCGACGCACATAAGGTCTCGATCCCGGCCCTCCTCAGAGAGCCGGGCCGGTAATTCGCGCGCGATGCGCCGGTGCGCGCATCATCATCGGGATCCGTACAGAGACGTCCATGGCGCCGGATATTAGCGGCGCGGGCCGTACGGTCAAGGACCGCCACATGCGCCCTGTGCAACTGCGAAACCGCTTCGCCGGTCAAATGCCGCGCGGTGGTTCCGAAAATTAGCGCTGGCAAGCGGGCGGCGGCAAATTTACGGTGTGGCCGCCGAGCTTGTCCGAGGCAAGGGGCCGCTCGCGGCAAGCAGTGCGTGCGGGAGCGTCCTGGGCATGATCGATCAACGGACCAGCGATTTCCTTTCGGAATTTCTGGCGTCTTCCCATCAGGATCCGGCACGTCTCGACCGCTTTCTGCTGCATGGGCCGGACCACGGCCAGCGCGGTGCGAAGCCGCGGCTGAAAATCGCCTTCTACGATTTCTGGCCGGAGTTCGATCCGGCCGCGAATTTCTTCGTGGACATCCTGTCCGCCCGCTTCGACGTATCGGTCGTCGACAACGACAGCGATCTCGCCATCGTGTCGGTGTTCGGCACCCGCCACCGCGAGGCGCGGACCGTCCGGTCGATGTTCTTCACCGGCGAGAATGTCCGGCCGCCGCTCGACGGCGTCGACATGTCGGTATCGTTCGACCGCATCGACGATCCCCGGCATTACCGCCTGCCGCTCTACGTCATGCATGCCTGGGACCACAGGCGCGAGGGGGCGACGCCGCATTTCTGTCATCCCGTCCTGCCGCCGGCGCCGCCGACGCGGGAGGAGGCCGCGAAGCGGAAATTCTGCGCCTTCCTCTACAAGAACCCCAACTGCGCCCGGCGCAACGACTTCTTCCAGATGCTCTGCGCCCGGCGCCATGTGGAATCGGTGGGCTGGCTGCTGAACAACACCGGCAGCGTGGTCAAGATGGGCTGGTTGCCGAAGATCCGGGTCTTTTCCCGCTACCGCTTCGCTTTCGCCTTCGAGAATGCGAGCCATCCCGGCTATCTGACGGAAAAGATCCTGGACGCCTTCCAGGCGGGCGCCGTGCCGCTTTACTGGGGCGATCCGGGGGTCCTGCGCGATGTCGCCGCCGGCAGCTTCATCGACGTGTCGCGCTACGCGTCCGATGAGGAGGCCATCGATGCCATTCTGGCCGCCGACGACGACTACGACACCTACCGCCGCTATCGCAGCACGCCACCCTTCCTCGGCGCGGAGGATTTCTATTTCGACGCCTACCGTCTGGCCGAATGGATCGAAAGCCGACTTTGAGCGGCGGGAGGACGGACGATGAAGCGGGTGCTGCTGAACTATGCCGACGGGGCCTTTACCACGGCGCAGAAACACAATGCGCAGACCGGCCTTGCCGTGGGCGGCTTCGACGGCGTGGCCATGATGGGGCGGCAGCACATCGACGCCACCTTCGCCGCACGGAACCGGCATATCCTGGAGCAGCCGCGCGGGGCCGGCTATTGGCTGTGGAAGCCCTATTTCATCGATCTCATGCTGCGGGATCATCTCCAGGATGGCGACATGCTGTTCTACAGCGACAGCGGCGCCCATTTCGTCCACAGCGTCGATCCGGTGATCGAGCTTTGCCGCCAACGGCGCGACCTGCCGGTGCTGCTGTTCACGCTGGAGGACCAGCACAGCAACCGCGTCTGGACGAAGCGCGACTGTTTCCATTTCATGGGGCTGGACCGGCCGCCCTTCATCGACGCGCCGCAGATCCTCGCCAGCTTCATCGTCTGCGAGCGCGGGCCGGAAAGCAGGGACTTCATTTCCCGATGGCTGCGCTATGCCCAGGATGCCCGGCTGATCACCGACGCCCCCAACGAATGCGGCCTGCCGAACTATCCGGAGTTCCGCGACCATCGCCACGATCAGAGCATCCTCAGCCTGCTCGGTCGCCGCTACGGCGTGACCACCGTTCCCGACATCTCGAACTGGGGTGATGCCAGACGTCCGGCCGGGATCCCCCGCATCCTGGAACACACGCGCTGGCGCGGTTGAGGTCGGCTATGGCACCGAAAAGCCAATTGACCAGCTTTGCCCGCGCCGTGGCGGCGGAACAGGCCGGCAAACTGGAGGAGGCGAGGGCGCGCTACCTCGAAGCCCTGCAGGCCGAGCCGCAGAACCCGAAGATCCTGCATCGGCTGGGTGTCGTGGAGTTGCGGCTGGGCCGGGCGCGCGAGGCGGTGATCCTGTTCCAGAAGTCGTTGGCCATCGCCAAGGACTTGGAGGTCTATCTCGATTTCGGCGCGGCGATGGCCGCCATGGCCCGCTGGGACGCGGCGGCGACGGTCTATGCGGCGGCGCTGCGGGTCGCGCCCGATTCGGTCGATGCCCATTATGGCTTGGCGCTGGCTCTGCACAGCCAGGGACGGCCGCAGGACGCGGAACCTCATTACCGCAAGGTACTGGCGACCCATTTCCATCTGGGAGAGGTCCACAACAATCTCGGCGTCGCCCTGCAGGATCTCGGACGCTTCGCCGAGGCGGTGGCCGCGCACCGGCAGGCGGCGAGGCTCTCCCCCGCCGACGCCTCGGCACTGTCCAGGCTGGGCGTGGCGCTCCATCACCTTGGCCAAAATGCGGAGGCGGAAGCGGCTTTCCGCAAGGCCATCGGGTTGGCGCCCATGGACGTGGGCATCCGACACGACCTGACCTGCCTGCTCCATGCCGCCGGCCGGTCGGCCGAAGCGGTCGCCGCCGGCCGTCCGGCGGTGGCGCTCGATCCGTCGAGTGCGCGGAGTTGGCTGGCTTTGGGCAATGCGGCGCATGCGATGCACCTTCGCGAGCAGGCTTGGCGTGCCGCCGCCGCAGCGGTCCGGCTGGAGCCTTCCGATCCGGCCGCGCACAACAATCTCGCGAACGCCCTGCGCGAACTCGGCCGCCTGCGCGAGGCCGTCGCCGGATATCGCGCGGCGTTGGACCTGCAGCCGGATTTCCCGGTGGCGGAGATCAATCTGGCCCAGGTCCTGTCGATCCTGCGCGAGTCCAACGGCGCGTTGGCGATCCTGAGAAGCCTGCTCGTCCGGCAGCCGCTGAACGCCGAGGCATGGCGGCGGCTGGCCGGCATTCTGGCGGAGGCATTCCGCCCCGATCTTGCGGTCGCTGCCCTGCGCAATGCCGTCGCCCTGGCTCCCGACGATGCGGACGCCTGTGCCGATCTGGCGATGGCCGCCGCGATGAGCGGCTGGAGCGCGGTGTCGGCGGACGCTTGCCGACGGGTGCTGCGGCTGGTTCCCGGCCATGGCGCGGCCCTGGGCCAGCTGGTTCACCAGCAGAGGCAGCTTTGCGACTGGCGTGACCTGGACGGTCTGGAGGCGCTGCTTCTCCGCCGGGTGCGGGAGGGGGCGGAGGGCATATCCCCGTTCGACGTCCTGTCCTGCGCCTCGACCCTTGCCGACCAGCAGTCGGCGGCGGCGCGCTGGGCGGCGGCGAAGGCCCGCGGCGCCGTTCCTGTCTCTCGGCCCGCCGCTCTTCCGCGGGATGAGCGTCTGCGGATCGGCTATCTGTCGTCGGATTTCCGGGAACATGCGATGGGCCACCTGATGGTGGATGCCCTGGAAACGCATGATCGCTCCCGCTTCGCCGTCACCGCCTATTCGACCGGCACCGACGACGGTAGCCCGCTGCGCCGTCGGTTCGAGCAGGGGATCGAGCGGTTCGTCGACCTCTACCGCCATGGCGACGCCGATGCGGCGCAGGTCATCGCCGCCGACGGTATCGACATTCTGGTCGATCTGACCGGCTTCACCACCTTCTCGCGGACGTCGATCCTGGCTGCCCACCCGGCTCCGCTGCAGGTCAACTGGTTGGGTTATCCAGGCACGCTGGGGGCCGACTATGTCGACTACATCCTCGCCGACCCCGATGTGATCGCGGAGGGCGAGGAGGCGTTCTTCACCGAGCGGGTGGTGCGGCTGCCGGATTGCTACCAGCCCAACGACCGCCGCCGTGCCATTGCCACCTCCACCCCGGCGCGCGCGGATTGCGGGCTGCCGGCCGACGGATTCGTCTTCTGCTGCTTCAACAGCGCCTACAAGCTGACGCCCGCCCTGTTCGACGGCTGGGCGCGCATCCTGGCGGCGGTGCCGGGCAGCGTTCTGTGGCTTTATGCCGGACATCCGCAGGTGGCGGCCAACCTGCGCCGCGAGGGCGAGGCCCGCGGTCTCGATCCCGGCCGCCTCGTCTTCGCCGGCCCGATTCCCCATGCCGAGCATCTGGCGCGTCACCGGCTGGCGGACCTGTTTCTCGACACACTTCCCTACAACGCCCACACCACGGCCAGCGATGCGCTGTGGGCGGGGTTGCCGGTGCTGACGCGGCTCGGCACGACCTTTGCCGGGCGCGTGGCGGCCAGCCTGCTGCGGGCCGCCGGACTGCCGGAGCTGATCGTCGACGGGCAGGAGGCGTATGAGGCGGCGGCGGTGGACCTCGCCCGCTCGCCCCAAAGGCTCCGCGGCCTGCGGGAGCGGCTGATGCGCAATCGGCAGAGCTGCCCGCTGTTCGATACCCCCCGATTCACCCGGCATCTCGAGGCCGCCTATCGGGCGATGTGGGACATTCATCTCGCGGGCGGTTCTCCGCGCGCAATCGCCATCGCGGCCGACGACAGTGGCGGTTTGCCATCCGCTGCGCAGGAAGGGAAAAATTGACATGACGACCGGCGACAGCGCGGGCGCCCGCCTCCACATCGTCGTCCCCTACCGGGATCGGGAAAGCCATCTGCGGCAATTCGTTCCGTGGGTGAGCGCCTATTTCGACCGGCACGTGCCGAGGATCGACTATCGCGTCACCATCGTGGAGCAGGAGGCCGGCCTTCCCTTCAACCGGGGGGCGCTGAAGAATGCCGGTTTCCTGCTGGGTGAAGGGCAGAGCGACTATACCTGTCTGCATGACGTCGATTACCTGCCGGTCGATGCCGACTATTCCTGGGCAGACTGCCCCACCTCCATCCTCTGGTACGGGGCGGAGCAGCGGCCGGTGGCGCCCGGACGCTCGGATCGCACGGTGACCACCAACCTGGAAAGCACGATGGGCGGCGCACTGCTGATGCCGAACGGCGTCATGCGGCAGGTCGACGGCTATTCCAACCTGTTCTGGGGCTGGGGTTACGAGGATTTCGACTTCTCGCTACGCATCCGGGCGCGCCGCATCCCCACCGGCCGACGCAAGGGCCGCTTCCAGCCGCTCGACCACGACAATGACGGCTTCACGCCGGATGCGGCGCCGTCACCGATCTCCGTGGTCAACCGCCGCGTCTTTCAGGAGCTTTGGTCCACCGGGAAAATCCCGGCCGGCGACGGGCTGTCGACGCTGTCCTTCGACGTACTGGACCGCCGGCCCTGCGACGGCACCGTCGCCCAGGCGCAAGCGCGGTGGGAAATCGTCCGTGTGCGCTTCAACCACCGGCCCCGGCCGGACCAAATGGCGGCCGACACTGCGCAGTGAATCTTCGGCGGGAGGTGGACCGGCGGCATGACAGGCGGCTTGTCATTTTCGCCGACAGCGGACTTTATGATCGCCCCCGCGTCCGGCCGACTGTGGTTTCGGCAACAGGACCGGTGAACTGGAGATGAGAACGGGTATGAGCACTGCGCCGGTGACCACTCTGCTGGAGAATTTCCTGAACGGGCGGGTCACGCTGCTCGCCGCCGGGCAGGGGGCGGAGGCGTGGTCCGACGGACTGAGATCGGAAGACCGGATCGTCATCGCCGCTGACGCACCCGGTCCGGTGGACGATTGGTGCGCCGGCCTGGGCCTGCGGCATGTCGACTGGCTGATGCTGCATCGCGTCGACGGTGTGCTGTCGGCATTGGAAAGCGCCGGAGAGATGCTGCGGCTTCGCCGCATTGATTTCGTTCAGTTCGACGGAGCCGGAGAGGGTGACGTTGCGGCCGGCGACCTGCCGGCGCTCTATGCCCTGTTGCAGCGCAATCGCTATTCGATGTTCCGTTTCGACGGTCGGACCTTGCAGCATTGTCTGCAACCGCCTCCGGAAGACGGGGCCTGCACCCACCTCGCGGTCGCGCCGCGCCATGTGCAGCGGCTTTTCACCCGCGACCGGACGATGTTCCGCTATTCCGACCTGTTTCCGCGCTATGGCATCGTCCCGCGCGGGATCGTCCATGTCGGCGCGCATGAGGGCGAGGAATATCCCCAGTATGTCGAAGCCGGCTGCCGCCGCGTCCTGTTCGTTGAGGCCGATCCGGACACCTATAGCCGCTTGGCCCCCCGCTTCGTCGGCAATCAGGATGTCGTCTGCGTCAATCGCGCGGTGTCCGACCGGGTCGGACGGCTCCCCTTTTCCCGGATGAGCGGCAGCCAGTCCAGTTCTCTGCTGCCGCCGAAGGAGCATCTTGACGTCTATCCCGGCATCACCCTGACCGGAACGATCGAGGTCGATGCCGCCCCGCTGCCCCACATATTGGCGGAATTCGGCATCGATGCCGACGGCTACAATGTGCTGGCCATCGATGCCCAGGGCGCGGAGCGGATGATCCTGGCCGGCTGCGGCCCGCTGCTGGGACGTTTCGACGCCGTGGCGGTGGAGGTGAATTACGCCGAACTTTATCAGGGTTGCGGACGGATCGCCGATATCGACGATCTTCTCTTCCCCCACGGCTTCGAGCGGGTCGAGGAAATCAGCCCCTTCCACCACAGCTGGGGCGACGCCTTCTACGTCCGCCGCGGCTGATCGGGCACCCATGGGGGGCGGCGCGTACCGCCCCCCGCCCCTTATCACATGCTCGACTTGCCGCCGTGGGCCGACGACCAGCCGACCGGGTCGTTCAGGAACTTCTCGACCTCCGACAGGGTGTTCTCGTCGAAATAGCGGTTGTCGCGGGCGACCTTCAGCACGTCCCACCAGGTGCACAGCGCGTGCAGACGGACGCCGATGGCGTCCATGTTGACCTTCGACTGCGGGAAGATGCCGTAGTGGAAGATCACGAAGGTGTCGGTCACCTGGGCGCCGCCGTTGCGCAGCGCGGTGACGAAGTTCTCCTTGCTCTTGCCGTCGGTGGCCAGATCCTCGACCAGCAGGACGCGCTGCCCCTCGGTCAGCAGGCCCTCGATCTGGGCGTTGCGGCCGAAGCCCTTCGGCTTCTTGCGCACATACTGCATCGGCAGTTCCAGCCGGTCGGCGATCCAGGCGGCGAAGGGAATGCCGGCGGTCTCGCCGCCCGCCACCGCGTCGATGGCCTCATAGCCGATCTCACGCTCGATGGTGGCGACGGCGAAATCCATCAGCGCCTTGCGGGCGCGCGGGAAGGAGACGATGCGACGGCAGTCGGTGTAGACCGGGCTCGCCCAGCCCGAGGTGAAGATGAAGGGCGTCTCGGCGTTGAAGTGCAGCGCCTTGATCTCCAGCAGGATCTTGGCCGCGGTGGCGGCGATGGTGGCCTGATCGGGCAGGGTCGACATGGAAGAACGCTCCGGAAAACGGGATGGCATCGCGCGGATGCCCCCTGTGTAGCGGCGGTTCCGGCGATTCGCAACGGCAGGCGGTCCGGATCCCGCCCGAGTGTGACGGGATTCAGACGGGAATGTCGCCGAACACCCGGCCGTCGGGACCGGCCGGGCCGCCGGAGGCGGTGCCGTGGGCGGTGTCGGGAGCCATGGTGCCCTTCAGCCAGCGGGCGAACTGGCGGTCGGCGGTGTTGATGTGCAGCATCAGCCACTGCGGCAGGAATTCGGCCAAGCTCCGCCGCATCTCCTCGTCGGCCAACTCGCCGGCCCCTTCAACTGATGCGAAGGCATGGACCCGATCCCAGGCGAGCTGATGCTGGCCGATATGGTCGTCGAGGAAGGGATAGCCCGCCTCCTCCATCACCTTCTGCTCGTCGGCGAAATGCGACTCGGTGTAGGCGACGGCCGCGGCCAGGGTGCTGCGCATCTCTTCGGCCGGTCGTCCTTCGGTGACGGCACGTTCGAAGGCCTGGACCAGCGCGATCCATTCGCGATGCTGCTCGTCGATGGAGTTGACGCCCAGGACCAGATCGTCGCTCCAGACGAGGCGGCCGTAATCGACGGTATCGTTGCTCTCGCTGTCGATCATGGCGGGCCCCGTGGTGGTCGGAGGGTGCATCGGTCGGTCGGCACGCGCAGAACTTGCGACGGCCGGAGTTCTCCTAGAGTCCCCGGCCGCCGCCCGCAAGCGTGGGCTTTGCTACCTTTTGCCCCACCCCCTCGGTGACGGGGATCGGACCGTGCCGGCCTCAGACCTTGCCGCGCACGCTGCCGAGGAAGCGGTCGACCTGCGCGTGCAGCAGCTCGGCCTGCTTCGACAGCTCACCGGACGACGAGAGCAGGCGGCTGGCGCCGCTTCCGGTCTCCGACGCCGCCTGCAGGACGCCGCCGATCGAGGAGGAGACCTCGTTGGTGCCGGCCGCCGCCTGCTGAACGTTGCGGGCGATTTCCATCGTGGCGGCGTTCTGGCCGTCGACCGCCTGGGCGATGGTGCCGACGATGACGTTCACCTCGCCGATGGTGGCGGCGATGCTCTGGATCGCCTGGACCGCATCGGCGGTCGCCGTCTGAATCTCGGCGATCTGTTGCGAGATGTCGCCGGTCGCCTTGGCGGTCTGGTTGGCCAGGCTCTTCACCTCGCTGGCGACCACGGCGAAGCCCTTGCCCGCCTCGCCGGCCCGTGCCGCCTCGATGGTGGCGTTCAGCGCCAGCAGGTTGGTCTGACCGGCGATGGAGTTGATGAGGTTCACCACGTCGCCGATCTGGTTCGCCTTGGACGACAGGCCATCGACGATGCGGTTGGTGCCGTCGGCCTGATCGGCCGCCTGCTTGGCCTTGCGGCTGCTCTCGCCGATCTGCCGGCCGATCTCGGCGATGGAGGCGGCCAGTTCCTCGGCGGCGGCGGCCACGGTCTGGACATTGACCGACGCCTGTTCCGATGCGGCGGCGACGGTGGTCGCCTGCGTTTCGGTATGGTCGGCGGTCGTTGCCAGCGACTGCGCCAGGGACCGCACCTCGGTGGAAGAGGAGGTGACGCTGTCGACCACGCCCTTCACCTCGCTTTCGAACCTGTCGGCCAGCGCCGCCATCTCGGCCCGCTTGCGCTCCTCGGCGGCATGTTCGGTCTCGGCCTGGCGGCGGCGGAAAGCATCGGCCTCCACGGCGTTGGCCTTGAACACCTCGACGGCGCCGGTGATCTTCCCGATCTCGTCCTTGGCCTCGGATGGCGGCACGGTCACGCTCAGGTCGCCCTTTGCCAGCGTCAGCATCGCGTCGGTCAGGCGGCGCAGCGGGCGCAGGGCCGCCACCGTCCACAGGCCGAAGGCGCCGGACAGCAGCAGGGCGGCGGCACACAGCGACAGCATCAGCGCCTGGAAGCCGCTGGCGACCGTGCGGGCGCGGGCGGCGATATGCTGGTTCTTCTGCTCCTGCAGGTCGATGAACGCGTTGATGCGCTTCAGCCATTCGGTGAAGGCGGGACGGGCGTCCTGCATCAGGGCCTTCTGCGCGGCGGCCACGTCACCCGCCTTGCGCGCGGCGGTGACCGCCTTGATCGCCGGCAGGGTCTTCGCCTCGATCTCCTTGATGCCGGCGAGCATGGACCGCTCCTCCGGCTCTATGTCGGTCATCGTCGCGAACATGGCGTCGAGCGGCTTGGCCGCCTGATCATAGAAGGCGGCCAGCCGGTCGATGTCGGCCAGGACGGCGGACAGGGTCGCGGCATCGCTGGTCAGCACAACGTCGCGCAGGGCAATCGCGCGGTCATGCACGCTGCCGCGGAAATTGATGGCATAGCGCTGCTTGACGCTGTTGACGTCGTTAATCCGGGTGAGATCGGCATCGATCTTCCGCACCTCGCGGACCCCGATGACGGTCAGGCTGATCAGAAGCACAAGCACCGCGCCGAAGCCGAGGAACAGCCGTGCGCGTATGGTGGCGTGCCGTGGAAGGAGCATTTCGGCGGGATCCCGTCAAAGTTGACCCGGATGGGCAATGCAAGAATTCTAACCCGGAAGATGTTACCCTTTGGGGTTAGTTAATTTGTATCACACGGCGGAACCGACAAGGCCGGCGTTGCGTCGCCGCCGGAAAAAACATGTCCTAAAAATGGCACCGAAATATGGGCAGGTTGCGGATCGCGAGCGGGACCGCAATATGCGTTGGCCGGAGACCGACCCGCAGAAACTGTCTTGGATTCCCAGATGCCGCTCCTGTCCGCGCCTTCCCGCTCCCGCAGCCTGTCACGTCTGTTGGCGATGGCCTTGCTCCCGGCCCTGCTGATGCCGCCGCTGGTCCCCGGTTCCGCCGCTGCGGCGGAGGCCGGCCGGGGAAAGAGTGGAGAGGGGGCGGCAGACCGGCTGGAAGGCGGCAAGACCGAAGCGGGAAAGCCGGAAGAGCGCAAGTCCGAAGGCCGCCAAGACGACGGCCTCAAAGGCTTCGACCCCCAGCGCAGCGTTACCCGGCACAGCCTGCCGCTGCCAAGTGGGGCGCTGGGCTACACCGCGACGGCGGAGTTCCTGCCGCTGCGCGACGGCGCGAAGGAGGAACTGGCGGCCCGCATCTTCACGGTGTCCTACACCGCCGAACCGGCCGAACCCAATAATCCGTCCGAGGGTCCACGCCCGGTTACCTTCGTCTTCAACGGCGGGCCGGGAGCGGCATCCGCCTATATGCATCTGGGTGCCGCCGGCCCGAAGGTCGTCGCCTTCGGGCCGGACGGAACCCTGCCGCGGCCACCGGCACCGCTGGTCGACAATCCCGACAGCTGGCTGGCCTTTACCGATCTCGTTTTCATCGATCCGGTCGGCACCGGTTTCAGCCGCGCACTGAAACCCGACGAAGCGGAAAAGCGCTTCTGGTCGGTGGAGGGCGATGCGCGGTCGATGGCCGAGATCGTCCGGCTGTGGCTGACCCGCAATGGCCGCTGGTCGTCGCCGACCTTCCTGGCGGGAGAAAGCTATGGCGGTTTCCGCATCGCCACGATGGCGGACGAGCTGATCGAGCGGGTCGGGCTTGCGGTGAACGGCCTGATCCTGGTATCGCCGGTCGTCGATTTCGCCGCCATCGACGAGGACGGCATTCTCGGCCCGGCCCTGAAGCTGCCGTCGATGGCCGCTTCCGCCGCGGCGCTGGGACGCACGGCCGGTCCGCCGGAACAGGCGGCCCAAACCGCGGAACGCTTCGCGCTCGGCCCTTACCTGACTGGCCTGGCCCGGCTCGATTACGGCCGGCTCGACGCGGAAAAGGACATCTTCGCCGAAGTGGCGCGTATCACCGGCCTGCCGGTGGATATCGTGCGGCGCCAGCGCGGGCGGGTTCCGATGGGCGTCTTCACGCGCGAACTTCTGCGCGACCGGGAACGGATCCTCAGCATCTATGACGGGACCTTCACCGCACCGGATCCCGATCCGGGCGCGCCGCGCGTGCCATTCGACCCCTTCCTGAAGGGCACGATCCCGACCTACACCACGGCATTCGCCGCCTATGTCCACGATGCGCTCGGGGTGCGGGCGGACGAGCCTTACCGGCTGCTCAGCGACCGGGTGAACCGGAACTGGGAATGGCCGCGCATGACGGTGCCGAGCGCCGTGGACGCGCTGCAGACGGCATTGACCCTGCAGCCGGCGCTGCGGGTGCTGATCGTTCATGGCCGCACCGACCTGATCACGCCCTACATGGCCTCACGTTGGGTTGCGTCCAGGCTGGAACTGCCGGAGGGGGAACGCGGCCGGGCTTCGGTGACGGTGCATCCCGGCGGCCACATGATGTACACGCGGGCGGAAGGCCGTGCCGCGCTGGCTGCCGACGCCCGGGCCTTGATCGCGGAGGCCCTGCGGCGGCGCTGACCGGCGCCAAGCCGGTTGGAGACTTGCGGGTTTGGAAAGACACGAAACGAAAAGGGGCGCCCCGGCGGGGGCGCCCCTTTTCGTGTACCTGGCTGCCGTTCCGGATCAGAACAGGCGCAGGATCGACTGCTGCGACTGGTTGGCCAGCGAGAGGGCGATGGTGCCCAGCTGCTGCCGGGTCTGCAGCATCAGCAGGCTGGCGCCTTCCTCGTTCTGGTCGGCCAGCGTCAGCTTGCTGGCGCCTTCCGTCAGCACGTCGCTGAACTCCTTGGTGAAGCTCTCGCGGGTCGTGATGATGTTCAGGTTGGTCGACAGATTCTGCGAGGCGGAGCGGATCGTCGCCTTGGCGTGATCCAGGCCGGCAACCGCCTTGTCGATGTCGGAGCGGTCCATCCAGCCGTTCTGCGCCGCATCCATCTGCAGACCCTGGCCGCTGGTCGACAGGTTGACCGCGCCCACCGTGATCGAGTTGGTGTTGCGCTCGTTCAGCTGGACGGTGATGTCGTTGGACGTGTTGGCGTCGGAGATCTGCTTGGTGACGATGTTGGCCGAGCAGTTCGACGAAGCGGCCTGCTTGATGGTCTTGGCGTCGACGTTCAGATGGACCGTGCCGCTGTCGAAGGCGAAGGCCTGGTCGCCCGCCGCCAGCTTGCCGTCGCCCTGATCGCTCGTGCCGTCGCGGGTGACCTGGGCGCCGTTGGAGTTGGTGACCTGGATTTGCAGGTCGACCTTCTTCTCGATGGTCGAGATGCCGTTGCCCTGGTTGTTCGCCGCTTCCAGCAGGCGGCGGTCGACCGTGAAGGACACGATGGTGCCCGACGCGAAGCTCTCCGAGATCTTCTTGGTCAGCGCGTTGGTGGCGCTGGTCGTCACCGTCATCTCGCGCACCACGCCGGTCGTGGTGTTGCCGGTCAGGGTGATGGTGCCGCTGGTGCCGATGGAGGCGGTGGCGACATCCTTGCCGGCCAGACGACCGCTGCCCGAGATGGCGCCGCTGATCGAGGCCTGCAGCCTGGTCGCCACGTTGACGGCGGCGTTCTGGCCGACGGCGACGTCTCCCTTCGTGGCGGTGTAGCTGAAGGACTGGCCCTCCACCGTGATGGTGAAGATGTCGCCTTCCTCGATGGTGCCACCGATGTTGACGTTCGAAATCTGGGCCTTCGTCGAGGTCGCCGCCTGCGTCAGCTTGGCTTCGATCGTCTGGGTGTTGTCGAAGTAGGAGATCGTGCGGCTCTCGTCGCCGTCCTTGACGATGAAGTCGCGGGTGCGGCCGTTGGCGCCGCGCACCTCGATCTGGACGTCGGAGAAGCTGCCCAACGTGCTGGACATCGTGCCCGACAGCTTCAGCCCGACGAGGCCATGCGCGTTCTCCGCGGTGGAGATGTCGGCGGTCTTGCCTTCGACGGAGCCGTCGCCCTTGATGCGGATGGCGTAGGTGTCGGGGGCGATGACGTTGGTGACGCGGGCATTGTCGACGCCGACGATGGTGTTGACGGCGGCACGGGACGCGCTGGTGCTGTCCATGCTCATGCCGTTGCCGTTGATCAGGTTCTTGCCCTGATAACCGCTGTCGGCGGCCAGCTTGTCGATCTGGTCCTTCAGGGTGTTGAACTGCGAGGCCAGCGACTTGCGGGTGGCGATGGAGGCGGCGTCGTTGCCCAGGGCCGCATAGGCGGCGGTGGTCAGGCCCTTGGCCTGGTCGACCATGGAGTCGATGGCGGTCAGGCCCTTGTCGGCGGCCTGGATGGTGCTGATCGACTGACCCATCGCGTCCTTCAGCGAGGACAGGTCGCCGGCGCGCTGGTTCAGACCCTTGGCGGCGAAGAAGGAGGTGGGACCATCCAGAGCCGAATTGATCTTGTTGCCCGTCGACAGGATGTTCTGCTTCTTGTCGATCTGCGACTGCGTGCTCTGCAGCTGCAGCAGGTTGGTGCGCATCGAGGCGGTCAGGGTCACATTTCCGGCCATGGTCCTAGTCTCCTTCTGAGGCTGTCCCCGCCCCTGGTCATTTGACCGGCGAGGCAACGTGCGTTTTCCTGACACCACTCTTTCAAGCGCCGTGCCAACTCGCGTGGTGTTCCATAAGTCACTGATTTCGCTATGAAATAAAAATTGGTCGGCAAAAAGGGCAGGGTTGGGCCCAAGCGTTCGGGCTCGGCGTCCGAAAAAGTTTCCCGGAATCTTTTGCCGCTGACGGACGGTTCTGCCGGATGCCGGGCGGCAAGAATCTTCCCACCGGCCTGCCGGCACGGCTATGGTCGGGCTCCAAACCACGTCCCAAACATCGAACGCATGGCCCCGACGAGGGCCAAAGCAGGGAAGGGAGAAGCATCATGACCGGTCGGATCGACGCACGCTTGGCGGAACTGGGCATCGAGTTGCCGCAGGCCGCCGCCCCGGTGGCCGCCTATGTGCCCTACACCCGTTCGGGCAACACCCTCTACATCTCGGGCCAGGTGACGGTCTGGAACGGCGAGCGCAAGTTCGTCGGCAAGGTCGGCCAGGACTTCACGGTCGAACAGGGCAAGGAAGCCGCACGCCTGTGCGCGCTGAACATCCTGGCCCAGGCCAAGGCCGCGCTGGGCGGCGACCTGGACCGCGTCACCCGCGTGCTGCGGCTGGGCGGCTTCGTCAATTCCGGCGCCGATTTCCACGACCATCCGCTGGTCATCAACGGCGCGTCGGAGTTGATGCGCGACGTCTTCGGCGAGGCCGGCCAGCATGCCCGCGCCGCCGTCGGCGCCCCGTCTCTGCCCGGCAACGTCGCGGTCGAGGTTGACGCGATCCTGGAAGTGGCCTGAGGCATGTAGCCTCAGGAAATTACGGCGGTGACGGCGTCTTGCTGTCTTGCGGCATGAGGCCTACCTCCTTGCCAGTGTTCAAGGAGACGCATGCATGCCCGACGGCAACGATGCCATCACCGTCAAGGTTCTGACCGGGATCGGCGAGGCGGACCAGCAGGGCTGGGACGCCTGTGCCGGTCCCGGCAATCCCTTCCTCTCCCACGCCTTTCTTCTGGCGCTGGAGGAATCGGGATCGGCGACCGGCAAGTCCGGTTGGCAGCCAAGCCATCTTGCCGCCTATGACGGGGCCGGCCGCATGGTCGGTGCGGTGCCCGCCTATCTGAAAAGCCATTCCTACGGCGAGTACGTCTTCGACCACGCCTGGGCCAACGCCTATGAGCGGGCGGGCGGCAACTATTACCCCAAGCTGCAGGTGGCGGTGCCCTTCACGCCGGTGCCGGGACCGCGCCTGCTGGTGGCGCCCGGCCCGCGCGCCGATGCCGTCGCCGACGCGCTGATCTCGGCGCTGGAGCAGGTGGCGGAGCGTTATGGCGTTTCCTCCGCCCACGTCACCTTTCCGGAGCGCGAGGAATGGGACCGGCTGGGCGAGGCCGGCTGGCTGAAGCGGCTGGGCGTTCAGTATCATTGGCACAACCGCGGCTACGGAAGCTTCGACGAGTTCCTGGAGGCGCTGAACTCCCGCAAGCGCAAGGCGATCCGCAAGGAACGGCGCGAGGTCGCGGAGAGCAGCGTGCGCCTGCACACCCTGACCGGCGACGAACTGAAGCCGGAGCATTGGGACGCCTTCCACCGCTTCTATCTGGACACCGCCGACCGCAAATGGGGTGGCGGCTATCTCAACCGCCGCTTCTTCGAGCTGCTGGGTCGGACCATGGCCGACCGGGTGGTTCTGGTGATGTGTGAGGATGGCGGGGAGTGGGTGGCCGGTGCGCTGAATCTGCTGGGTGACGACGCGCTGTACGGCCGCAACTGGGGCTCCGACGGGAGTTACCGCTTCCTGCATTTCGAGGCGTGCTATTACCGCGCGCTGGATTTTGCCATTGAACGCGGGCTGGCGCGGGTCGAGGCCGGCGCGCAGGGCGAGCACAAGATCCAGCGCGGCTACCTGCCGGTGCCGACCTACAGCGCCCATTGGATCGCCGACCCGGGATTCCGCCGCGCGGTGGAGCGTTACCTGCAGCAGGAACGCCCCGCGGTGGAGGCGGAGATCGAGGCGCTGGACGAGGAACTGTCGCCCTACCGGCGGGAGGGCTGAGCGTTATTCCCAGCCGGCCAGAACGGCGGCGGCGTCGCTTTCCCGCAGGGGCGCGCGCTCCGGCGGCGGGGCGCCGTCGACGCGCAGGCCCATCAGCGTCTCCACCAGCGGCTCCGGCCCCGGCGTTACGCGGACCTGTCCGCGCGCCGCAATGTGCGGGTGGTTCTGCACCTCCGTCAGTTCGGGCAACGCCTCGAAACAGCAGTCGACGGGGTCGAGCAGGGCCTTCCATTCGGTCAGCGTCCGGCCGGCGAACAGCGCCTCCAGCTCCGCGGTCAGGGCGGTCTGGGGCAGGGGGTCCTCCTGCCGGGCGATCCAGTCGGGGCGACCAACCGCCTCGCAGAAGCCCTGCCAGAATTTGGCTTCCAGCGCCGACAGGGTCACGAAGCGGCCGTCGGCGGTGCGATAGATGCGGTAGCAGGCGGCTCCTCCCGACAGCAGCGCCTCGCCGCGTCCGGGCATGGTGCCGCGCGCCGCCGCGGTCAGGCTCATGCCCTGCCAGCCCAGCACCGATTCCATGATCGACAGGTCGAGGAAGCAGCCCTGTCCGGTCCGCTCGCGCCCCAGCAGCGCCCCCGCCATCGCCAGCGCCGCCTGCTGGGCCGAGGCGAAATCGGCCACCGGCAGATAGCTGATGACCGGCCGGTCCGGCAGTCCGGAGGCGTCCAGTCCGCCGCCGACCGCCATGTAATTCAGGTCGTGCCCGGCCCGCGTCGCATAGGGGCCGTCATAGCCCCAGCCGGACAGGCTGGCATGGACCAGCCGCGGGTTGATCTCCCGCAGCCGCTCGCGCCCCAGCCCCAGCTTGTCCATCACGCCCGGCCGGTAGCTTTCGATCAGCGCATCGGCCTTCGCCAGCAGCCCTTCCAGCGCCGTGCGTCCCTCCGCCGACTTCAGGTCCAGGCGGATGACGGTCTTGCCGGCGTTCAGCAGCTTGTAGGCGGCGGTGTTGCCGTCGCTGTCGACGGGGCCGAGCCGGCGCAGCGGATCGCCGGCCGGCGGCTCCACCTTCACCACCGTGGCGCCCAAATCGCCGAGAAGCTGTGCCGCATAGGGGCCGGGCAGATATTGTCCGAGGTCGATGACGCGCAGTCCGGACAGGAAGGGCAGGGACATGGCGGTGCTCGCTCGTGGTTGGTTGTCGGGGTGGGGGCTGGCGCCTCCCGATCTCACCCCCCCGTCACGCTCATATGCCGTCCGACGGCCGGCCCCTGGTGGCGGCGGTCGATGATGAAGTCGTGGCCTTTGGGCTTGCGGGTGATCGCCTCGCGCACCGCGTCGATCAGCGGGCCGTCCTCGTCGCTGACGCGCAGCGGCGTGCGCAGGTCGGCGGCGTCCTCCTGGCCCAGGCACATGTACAGCGTGCCGGTGCAGGTCAGCCGCACGCGGTTGCAGCTCTCACAGAAATTGTGGGTCAGCGGCGTGATGAAGCCGACGCGCTGGCCGGTCTCCTCCACCCGGACATAGCGGGCGGGGCCGCCGGTGCGGTGATCGCTCTCGGTCAGGGTCCAGCGCTTCTGCAACTCGGCCTTCAGCATGGTCAGCGGCCAATACTGGTCGAGCCGGGCGCCTTCGCCGATGTCGCCCATCGGCATCACCTCGATGAAGGTCAGGTCGAAGCCCTGCTCGCCGCACCACGCCACCATGCGGTGGATCTCGTCGTCGTTGACGCCCTTCAGCGCCACCGTGTTGATCTTGATCTTCAGCCCGGCGTCCTTGGCCGCCTGGATCCCGCCCAGGATCTTGTCCAGCTTGCCCCAGCGGGTGATCGCCTGGAACTTGTGCGGGTCGAGCGTGTCCAGCGACACGTTGATCCGCCGCACCCCGGCCTCGTACAGGCCGGCGGCGTGCTTGAACAGCATGGTGCCGTTGGTGGTCAGCGTCAGCTCGTCCAGGTCGCCCGATTCGATGTGGCGGCCGAGCGAGCGGATCAGCCGCATCACGTCGCGCCGCACCAGCGGCTCGCCGCCGGTCAGCCGCAGCTTGCGCGTGCCCAGCTTGACGAAGGCGCTGCACAGCCGGTCCAGCTCCTCCAGCGTCAGCACCTCCGCCTTCGGCAGGAAGCTCATGTCCTCCGCCATGCAGTAGACGCAGCGAAGATCGCAGCGGTCGGTCACCGACACGCGCAGATACTCCACCTTGCGGCCGAACGGATCGACGAGCGGGGCGAGGCTGGCTGGCGATTGGGCTTCGGACACGGGATCGATCATCGCTGTACTCCACGGGCGGCCCCAAACGGACCACCGTATTGCAGGCCGCCACAGTATATGTTCGCCACACGCACGATGTGCAACGGTGACGGGACCGTATTCCACATCACGGTATGCCGACTTTGACTGCGATCAAGAGGGATCGGCGTCAGATCAGCTTTTGTCGCACGGCCGCCAGTTGTGCTTCCCGTTCGGCTTCCTCGCGTTCGCGCAGGTCGTCGTCGGTGGTGCGCGGCACCGGCGGGCGGCCCATGGAGAAGGGCTCGTTCCCACGCTCGAACTGGTCACGCACGCGGCAGTCCTCGCACATGCGGATGCGGTTGGCGGCCTCCGGCGTCGCGAACATCCAGTGCTTGCCCGCCAGCGTCGTCACGATCTTCTCGATCGAGGATTTCGTGGCGAAGGGTTTGCCGCAGGACACGCAGCAGAAGGGTTCTTCCTCCTTCACCACCGTGGCACCGCGCGCCTGATCGCGGAAGTCGATCTCCGGCACCAGCGAGATGACCTTCTCCGGGCAGGTGGTCTTGCACAGGCCGCACTGCACGCAGGCATCCTGGGCGAAGGACAGCATCGGCTTGTCGGCGTTGTCGAGCAGCGCCCCGGTCGGGCAGGCGCCGACGCAGGACAGGCAGAGCGTGCAGCCCGCCACATCCACCGACACCCGGCCGAACGGCGCACCCGGCGGCAGCGGCAGAACCTCGACCGGGGCAGGAGCCACCTTGTGCAGGTGGCGCAGCGCCAGCATGGTCACCGTGCGCTTCGGTCCCATCGGCAGGAACATCCCCGCCTCGACCGCATCCGCCGGAAGAGCCCAAAGCTCGTCCGCGACCATGTCGGGATCGGCGGCGTCGATCACCGCCACCCGGCCGGAGCCGTAGCCGAGCCCGCTGAAGGCGGCCTCGGCCAGCCCGATCTGCGAGGCGAGGCCGGCGGTCTCCCCCTCATTCTCCGGCCCGGTCAGGACGCGGACATGGGTGCAGCCATAGGCCAGCGCCAGCGCGAACAGGTCGAAGCCGACCTGTGTCACCTCGTTCAGCGCGAAGGGCAGCACGCGGGCCGGCAGGCCGCGGCCATGCCGTGCCATCATGCCGACCAGCGCATCGCCGTGGCGCGGATCGTGGATCAGCAGGGCGGGGGCGACGCCGCCCGCCTTCCGATAGGTGCCCAGCAGCGTGCGCAGCCGCTCATAGACGGTGGCGGCTGGCGGCAGGGCATAGGTCGCGGCCCCGGTCGGGCAGACCGCGGCGCAGGATCCGCAGCCGGCGCAGACATGCGGGTCGATGGCGACATGGTCGCCGTTCGGCGTGATCGCCCCCGTGGGGCAGACGTCCAGGCAGCGGGTGCAGCCGGTCTTGCGGCTGCGCGAATGGGCGCAGAGATCGGCCTTGAAGTCGACGAAGCGCGGCTTCTCGAACTCGCCGACCAGATCGGCCATCTCCAGCAGCGCCTTGGCGACCTGGGCCGGGCTGTTGGGGTCGGGGCGCAGGTAGCCGTCGCGGCGCTTGTGATCGGGGAACAGCGGCGTGCCGCCGGTCAGGTCGAGGATCAGGTCGCAGCGGGCCGACGCCCCCTGCCGCGCCGGCTCGAATCCCAGTGCTCCGCGCGAGGAGGGCAGGGCGGGGGCGTAATCGTCGACCACGATCTCGAAGGCGCCGACCCAGCCGCGGGCGATGCGGATGCGGCCGCGGAAGATCGCCACGTCCATCACCGGCGGCGGCGCGATGTCCTTCGCGCTGGTCAGCAGGACCGTGACGTCCAGCCGCTTGGCCAGCTCCCGCCCGGCCTCGATGGCGCGTTCGTCATTGCCATAGACCAGGCAGGTGCCCTGCGAGGTGAGGGTCAGGGCACCGGTCGGCGGGATCGGCAGGGCCGCCTCGGCCAGCAATGCCGCGATCTTCGGCAGCGCCTGTTCGCCCTCGTCCGACCAGCCGGCGCGTTCGCGGATGTTGGTGAAGGTCAGGGACGTATCGGGCGCCACCTCCGCTGCAATCTCACTGAAAAGCGGCGCTTCCTGCGTGCAGGCGACCAGCAGCGGCTGCCCGTTGGCGACCGCCGCCTCGAATCGGTCGAGTTGCGCCCGGCACAGCTGGGTATGCATGGTGGGAACGCTGCCCTCGCCGCAAGCCTTGCCCAGCGCCGCCCCGTCCAGCGCGATGCTGTGCGCGCAGTCGCAGACGAGCACCGTCCGATCGCCGATCTTCATCGTCCCCAAAACTCCTGTCGCTTGGGGCTGACGCCCCTGGCCTGAGGACACTCATATGGGGGAATACGGCGCGATGGGAACGGGAATCTTATTGGGGTCGGTCCGGATAAACGCTGACTGGACAGTTCCTGCGACCCTACCGGACAGCGGGATCGCAGGAACCCGCGGCTCCTTACGCCCCCGGCTCGTTGGCGTTGGGGAAGAACAGTTGTTCGCCGTTGATGGTGTAGTCGGCAATGGCCTTCTGGCCCTCGGCGGAGACCAGCCAGTCGACGAAGGCCTGACCGTCGGCCGCCTTGACGTGGGGGAACTTGGCCGGGTTGACCAGCATCACGCCATACTGGTTGAACAGCCGCTTGTCACCCTCCACCAGCACCGTCAGTGGGCCGCGGTTCTTGAAGTTCAGCCAGGTGCCGCGGTCGGTCAGGGTGTAGCCGTTCATCGCAGCGGCGGTGTTCAGCGTCGGACCCATGCCCTGACCAATCGAGCGGTACCAGCCGCCATCCGCCTTGGCAGGATCGAGATTGGCCGTCTTCCACAGGGCGAGTTCGGCCTTGTTCGTGCCGCTGTCGTCGCCGCGCGACACGAAGGGGGCCTTGGCCTCGGCGATCTTCGACAGCGATGCTGCGACATCCTTGCTGCCCTTGACGCCGGCCGGGTCGCTGGCGGGGCCGACGACGACGAAATCATTGTACATCACCGGCTTGCGCACGGTGGCGAAGCCTTCGGCGACGAACTTCTCCTCCGACGGCTTGTGATGGACGAACAGCACGTCGGCGTCGCCGCGCTTGGCGAGGTCGATGGCCTGACCGGTGCCCTTGGCGACGACCCGCACCTCGATCCCGGTCTTGGCGGTGAATTTCGGCAGGATTGAGCCGAACAGGCCCGAATCCTCGGTCGATGTGGTGGAAGCCACCGTGATGAAGCGGTCGGCGGCCAGGGTGGCCGACGGGAGGACGGCCTGGACCAGGGCGGCCAGCGCCGCGGCGGCGGCACAGCCCAGCACGAACGAGCGGCGCAGCATCACTTTGCTCCTTCCACAGGCGTTGTTGCTTGGAAGGCATAGCGCATGTTGGTCGACCTTGCAAAGATTTGCCAAGCTTCCGTCGATTTTGCCGCATGGTGGAAAGAACGGTTCGGCCGGATCAGGCCGGCCTGTCTCCCGCTTCCTTCAGCAGCGATGCGGCGAGGTTGATCGCCAGCGACAGCGTCATCAGCACGATGCCCAGCCCCAGCGCCATCGGCAGGTCGCCTTTGCTGGTTTCCAGCGCAATGGCGGTGGTCATGACACGGGTGACATGCTCGATGTTGCCGCCGACGATCATCACCGCCCCGACCTCGGCTGACGCGCGCCCGAATCCGGCCAGCACTGTGGTGACGAGGCTCCAGCGCGCTTCGGACAGCAGGGTAACCAGCCGGCGGATCGGCCCGGCGCCGGCGACGCGCAGCAAGTCGTCATACTCGACCAGCAGATCCTCCACCGTCTGGCGGGTGAGCGAGGCGACGATCGGCACGATCATCACCGTCTGGGCGACGATCATCGCCGCCGGGGTGAACAGCAGACCCAGCACCCCGAAGGGGCCGGAGCGCGACAGCAGCAGATAGATCACCAGCCCGACCACCACCGGCGGCAACCCCATCATCGTGTTCAAGGTGATGGCGACGGCGCGCCGGCCGGGAAAGCGCAACGCCGCGACTGCGGCGCCCAGCGGCAGGCCGATCAGCGTGGCGGTGGCGACGGCTGTCAGGCTGACCCGCAGCGACAGGCCGATGATCCGCATCAGCCCGTCGTCCATCGACACGATCATGGAAAAAGCGACGGCAAGGGCTTGGGAAAAATCCTGCATTCAGTCCAAATCACTTTTCAAATCATTCCGGCGGGGGCTTGTCCGAAGGACGCCGCTCGCCCACACTCGCGCGCATGAGCCCGACCATGAGCCTGAAGACCTTCACCATAGCGCCGGATCCGGCGAACCCCAAGCTGACCGAGCGCGTCCGCGGCCTCGACCAGGACGGCCGCGAGATCGAGACCGCCGTCACGGTCGAACGGCCGCTGACCCTGTACCTGAACGGGCAGGAGATCGTCACCATGATGACGATCGGCGATTATCCGGACTGTCTGGCCGTCGGCTATCTGCTGAACCAGAATATGCTGCGGCGCGACGATCGCATCACCGGCATCGACGTGGACGAGGAAACCGACACCGTCGTCGTTCGCACCGAGCGCGCGACCGATTATGAATCCAAGCTGAAGAAGAAGACGCTGACCTCCGGCTGCGCCCAGGGCACCGCCTTCGGCGACGTGATGGAGACCTTCGAGTC
The DNA here is from genome assembly GCA_965650625.1 of uncultured Azospirillum sp. Classification (GTDB taxonomy): domain Bacteria; phylum Pseudomonadota; class Alphaproteobacteria; order Azospirillales; family Azospirillaceae; genus Azospirillum. The sequence continues at coordinate 31,930 of CBFGPE010000003.1, forward strand.
CGTCAGGCTTCCCGCCGACGTGCGGCTCCACACCTCTTGGATCTACGCGCTGTCCAAGCAGATCAACCTGCAGCCCAGCCTGTATCTGGAAGCCGGGGCCATCCACGGCAGCGTGCTGTGCCAGGGCGACCGGCCGCTGGTCTATATGGAGGATGTCGGCCGCCACAATGCGGTGGACAAGGTCGCCGGCTACATGCACCTGAACGGCATTTCCGCTTCGGACAAGATTTTCTACACCACCGGCCGCCTGACATCCGAGATGGTCATCAAGACGGTGCAGATGGGCATTCCGATCCTGGTCTCGCGCTCCGGCTTCACCGCCTGGGGCGTGCAACTGGCACGGCAGGCCAACCTGACGCTGGTCGGCCGGGCCAAGGGCAAGCGCTTCATCGCGCTGGCTGGCACCGACAGGCTGGTGTTCGACACCGATGCCGGCGGAGCCGACGACGAGGATCGTCGGCATGGACGCAAGGGAAGCCGCGATGACGACTAACTCCGTTCACCCCGACATTGGCGGCGTCCTGCTGGCCGGCGGGCTGTCGCGCCGGATGGGCGGCGGCGACAAGTGCCTGCGCCCGCTGGGCGACCGCAGCATCCTGGAACGCATCGTCGCCACCGTCCGGCCGCAGGTCGGGCCGCTGGTGCTGAACGCCAACGGCGACCCGGCCCGCTTCGCCCATCTCCACCTGCCGGTTGCGGCGGATGTGGTGGAGGGCTATGCCGGCCCGCTCGCCGGCGTGCTGACCGGTATGGAGTGGATGCGCGGCACGGCGCCCGGCATCGGCTGGGTCGCCAGCTTCGCCACCGACGCTCCCTTCATCCCGCGCGACCTCGTCACCCGCATGGTGGCGGCGCTGGAACATGAGGGCGCCGACCTCGCCTGCGCCCGGTCGGGTGGGCAGGACCATCCGGTCTTCGGCCTGTGGCCGATCCGTCTGGCCGGCGACCTCCGCCGCGCCATGGTGGAGGAGGGCGTCCGCAAGGTCGATGCCTGGACCGCCCGCTACCGTCTGGCTGTCGCCGATTTTGCCGTCGATCCAGTCGATCCCTTCTTCAACACAAACCGGCCGGAGGATCTGGCCGAGGCCGAACGCCTGCTGGCGTCGGGACATGTGACATGACGGAACAGCCCGCTTCCCATTCCCTTGACCGCATAGAGACCATGCCGCTGGGCATCGTGGTGGAGCGCCGCCGCGGCGTCACCGCCTGGGCCGACTGGAGCTGGCGCCCGGTGTCGGTCATCCCCGGCGCCGGCCCGGTCGATCCGCCCGGCCGCGTCCTGCTGGAGGGCGAGGGCTGGACCCACAGCCACGCCGCCACCCTGACGCTGGAACTGTTCCGCACCGACACGGAAGGTTACCGTCTGAACCTGTCGCAGGATCCGCCGCGCCTCTGGGTGGTGATGCGCCCCGGCCCAGACGGCGATGAACTGGTGCCCTTCACGGTTACCGCGTCGGCCCATGAAGGGGAGGGCTATCAGGTCGGTTCCGATGTGGTGGAGACGGTGCCGATGCCGGCGGAGGTGATTGCGCTGGTTCGTGATTTCGTCGAGCAGCATCATGTCGACGTCCCCTTCCACAAGCGCGAGCGCAAGCGCCATTTCGAGAAAGAGGACCGGCAGCGGTGAGCGACGAAGCCTTCCTGTCGCGCTGGTCGCGCCTGAAACGCACGGCGGTCAAGCCGGAGCCGACACCTGTCGATCTGCCGCCGGTCGAAGAGACGGCCGACCTTCCCGTCGCCGTTGCCGAAGACGTGCAGGTCGAGTCCGCCCAGCCGGATGCGGAACCCGAAGATCCGTTGAAGGATCTCCCGCCGATCGAGGAACTGACCGGCGAGTCCGACTTCACCCCCTTCCTGCGCGCCGAGGTGCCGGAGGATCTGCACCGCCAGGCCCTGCGCAAGCTGTGGGCCTCCGACCCGGTCTACGCCAACGACGACGGGCTGAAGGACTACGCCGACGATTATGCCAGCCTGTTCACCGGCGGTGTCCCGGTGAAGACCCTCTACCGCGTCGGCAAGGGCTTCCTCGACACGCTGGACGAGGTGGCTGAGGGTGCAGAACTTTCCCCCGCCACGTCCGCCGACGTAGACGTCGTGGCGACGGACGACACCTTCTCTCCCCAGCCACCAATCCCCTCTCCCCCCCGGGGAGAGGGTTAGGGTGAGGGGGACGCACAGCAGGACCTTATCAGTCCACGTGCAGCCCCCACCTCCCCATTCATCCACGCCATGCATCCCCCTCACCCCGACCCTCTCCCCAGGGGGGAGAGGGAGTTTGCTCTCAGCTTGCTTCCCCCCCTCGCAAAACGACTTTCAAAATGCGACGGATTGTCGCGCTGAATTGGCAGCCTTCAAAACAAAGGGGCGCTCTGACAGCGCGAACATAGCGGCACGATAAAGTTTCATTTGTTCTCCCTTTCGGGCGTGTCCTTAGTTGACAAAAGGACAGGTTCAGTCCTTCTATTATCCATCTACCGAACGCTAAGCCACTGTAAGGCAACGGCTTTTCGCAGGTGCATCAAAAGGGGTGCGGGACCAGGGGTCCAAGGACGGCGCGCGGCTGGACCGTGAACGCCGATGCACCCGTCTTGTGTCCGGGAGGAGTTTGCGGCGCGTGTCCAAGGCCGTCGATCACACCGTTTCCCCCGCGGTCGCGGAGGAGGAACTGCTTCGCGCGCAGGTCTATGGCCTGCTGGCGCGCCTGCTGGCGCGCGCGCCCGATGCGGCCTTCCTGGCGGCGCTGGGTGAGCTGGCAGGGGAGGGCGGCGACTTCGGCGCGGCTCTCGACCAGCTGGCCGGCGCGGCGCGGGACAACGATCCTGCGGCGGTGGAAGAGGAGTTCACCACCCTCTTCATCGGCGTCGGCGGCAGCGAGCGTACGCCCTATGGCTCCTTCTACCTGACCGGATTCCTGAACGAAAAGCCGCTGGCGGAGCTGCGCGCCGACATGGCGCGGCTGGGCATCGCCCGTGCCGACGGCGTGACGGAGCCGGAGGACCACATCGCCGCCCTGTGCGAGATGATGGCCGGCCTGATCGCCGGCGCGTTCGCGCCGGAGGACGGCGGGATCGCCGGGCTCGATGCGCAGCGGGCTTTCTTCGACCGCCACATCGGCTCCTGGGCCGGGCGGTTCTTCGCGGATTTGGAGACCTCGCCGTCGGCCCGCTTTTATCGGGCGGTCGGTGCGGTCGGACGAAGTTTTCTGGCGGTCGAGGCGCGCGCCTTCGACCTTGCGGCGTAAAGGTGAGGAGCGAAGCCATGACGCGGAACGCGGTCAAAGCCACTGATGAAGCAGCAAAGCAGAACACGGACATCCAGGGCACGGAAAAGGGGCTCGCCCGGCGCGACCTGTTCCGCGTCTCTGGCCTCGGCGTCGGCGCGCTGGGTGCCGTCGCGGCCGGCGTGACCGCCGCGAGCGGCACGGCCGAGGCCGCCCTGGCCGAGACGACCTCCACGGGCTACCGCGAGACCGACCATGTCCGGAAGGTCTACGAAGTCAGCCGCTTCTAGGAGGAACGCCCCGATGCTCATCAAGAAAAGCTCGGCCACCTCCGGCGGCCGCCATCTCGCCCGCACCCTTACCCAGACGCTGGCCTCCGCCACCGGCGTCACCGTCGACCGCCGCGCCTTCCTGCGCACCTCCGGCATCGCCGCCGGCGGCGCCGCGCTGGCCACGGCCATGCCCTTCGGCATGGTGAAGAAGGCCGACGCCGCCACGGCCGCCACCGTCGCCGGGGCTCCGGTGAAGCAGATCAAGACAGTCTGCACCCATTGCTCGGTCGGCTGTACCGTGGTCGCCGAAGTGCAGAACGGTGTCTGGATCGGGCAGGAGCCCGGCTTCGACAGCCCGATCAACCTCGGTTCGCACTGCGCCAAGGGCGCGTCGGTGCGCGAGCACGCCCATGGCGAGCGTCGCCTGCGCTATCCGATGAAGATGGTCGACGGCAAGTGGACCCGCATCAGCTGGGATCAGGCCATCGAGGAGGTCGGCTCCAAGCTGCTGGCGATCCGCGAGCAGTCCGGCCCGGATTCGGTGTTCTGGCTCGGCTCGGCCAAGCACAGCAACGAGCAGGCCTATCTGTTCCGCAAGTTCGCGGCGCTGTGGGGCACCAACAACGTCGACCATCAGGCGCGCATCTGCCACTCCACCACCGTCGCCGGCGTGGCGAACGTCTGGGGCTACGGCGCCATGACGAACAGCTACAACGACATCCAGAAGTCGCGCGCGCTGTTCTTCATCGGCTCCAACGCCGCCGAGGCGCACCCCGTCGCCATGATGCATGTGCTGAAGGCGAAGGAGCAGAACAACGCGCCGCTGATTGTCGCCGATCCGCGCTTCACCCGCACCGCCGCCCACGCCAACGAATACATCCGCTTCCGTCCCGGCACCGACGTGGCGCTGATCTGGGGCATCCTCTGGCATGTTCTGGAGAATGGCTGGGAGGATAAGGACTATATCGCCAAGCGCGTCTACGGCATGGATGACATCCGCGCCGAGGTCGCCAAGTGGACGCCGGAAGAGGTCGAGCGCGTCACCGGCGTTCCGGGCTCGCAGCTGAAGCGCGTCGCCCGCACGCTGGCCTCCAACCGTCCGGGCACGCTGGTCTGGTGCATGGGCGGCACCCAGCATCACATCGGCAACAACAACACCCGCGCCTATTGCGTGCTGCAGCTGGCACTGGGCAATGTCGGCGTGTCCGGCGGCGGCACCAATATTTTCCGCGGCCACGACAACGTCCAGGGCGCGACCGACTTCGGCGTCACCTCGGACAGCCTGCCCGGCTATTACGGCCTCGCCGAGGGTGCATGGCGCCATTGGGCGCGCGTCTGGGATCTCCCCTATGACGGCATCCAGAAGCGCTTCGCCTCCAAGGCGCTGATGGAGAGCACCGGCATCCCGGTGTCGCGCTGGTTCGACGGCGTGCTGGAAGCCAAGGAGAACCTGGACCAGCCGAACCCGGTCAAGGGCATGGTCTTCTGGGGCCACGCGCCGAACAGCCAGGTCCGTCTGCCCGACATGAAGAAGGCGATGGAGAAGCTGGAGCTGCTGGTCGTCGTCGATCCGTATCCGACGATGACGGCGGTGCTGCCCGACCGCAAGAACGACTTCTATCTGCTGCCGGCCGCGACCCAGTTCGAGACCTACGGCTCCGCCACCGCGTCGAACCGCTCGGTCCAGTGGCGCGACAAGATCGTCGAGCCGCTGTTCGAGTCGAAGCCCGACCACGAGATTATGTATCTCTTCGCCAAGAAGTTCGGCTTCGCGGCGGATCTCTGCAAGAACATCAAGGTCAACGGCAACGAGCCGCTGGTCGAGGACATCACCCGCGAGTGGAACCGCGGCATGTGGTCGGTCGGCTATACCGGCCAGTCGCCGGAGCGCCTCAAGCTGCACATGCAGCATCAGGGCACCTTCGACAAGACGACCCTGCGCGCCAATGGCGGCCCGTGCGACGGCGACTACTTCGGCCTGCCCTGGCCCTGCTGGGGCACGCCGGAAATGAAGCATCCGGGGTCCGCCAACCTCTACGACACCTCGCTGCCGGTGGCCGAGGGCGGCGGCGCCTTCCGCGCCCGCTTCGGTCTGGAGCGCAACGGCGTGACGCTGCTGGCCGAAGGCTCCTATCCGGAAGGGTCGGAGATCAAGGACGGCTATCCGGAAGTCACCATGGCGATGCTCCAGAAGCTGGGCTTCGACAAGGACCTGACGGCAGAGGAACTGGCGGTCATCCAGAAGATCGGCGGCGAGAAGGTCGCGGCCGTGTCCTGGACCACCGACCTGTCCGGCGGCATCCAGCGCGTGGCGATCAAGCACGGCCTGAACCCGCCCGGCAACGCCAAGGCGCGCTGCGTCGCCTGGAACTTCCCGGACCCGGTTCCGATCCACCGCGAGCCGCTCTACACCCCGCGCCGCGATCTGGTCGCCAGCTATCCGACCTACAAGGACACCAAGTCCTGGCGCGTGCCGACGCTCTACAAGTCCATCCAGGACCGCGACGTGTCGAAGGAGTACCCGATCATCCTCACCTCCGGCCGTCTGGTCGAATATGAGGGCGGCGGTGACGAGACGCGCTCCAACCCCTGGCTGGCCGAGCTGCAGCAGGACATGTTCGTCGAGATCAACCCGTTCGACGCCAACAACGCCGGCATCAAGGACGGCCAGCTGGTGTGGGTGGAAGGCCCGGAGAAGGGCAAGGTGAAGGTCAAGGCCATGGTCACCGACCGTGTCGGCCGCGGCGTCGCCTTCATGCCCTTCCATTTCGGCGGCGTGTATCAGGGGCAGGACCTGCGCTCCAAATACCCGGCCGGGGCCGATCCGATCGTGCTGGGCGAGGCGGCCAATACGGCGACCACCTACGGCTACGATTCGGTGACCCAGATGCAGGAAACCAAGACCACCCTTTGCCGCATCCAGGCGGCCTGACGCGCGGGAGTTTGAACCATGGCCCGGATGAAATTCCTGTGCGACGCCGAGCGCTGCATCGAGTGCAACGCCTGCGTCACCGCCTGCAAGAACGAGAACGAGGTGCCCTGGGGCATCAACCGCCGCCGCGTCGTGACCATCAACGACGGCCGGCCGGGGGAGCGGACGATCTCGGTCGCCTGCATGCATTGCTCCGACGCGCCCTGCAAGGCGGTCTGCCCGGTCGACTGCTTCTATCAAACCGCCGAGGGCGTGGTCCTGCACAACAAGGACCTGTGCATCGGCTGCGGTTATTGCTTCTACGCCTGCCCGTTCGGCGCGCCGCAGTATCCGCAGGCCGGCAACTTCGGCACCCGCGGCAAGATGGACAAGTGCACCTTCTGCTCCGGCGGGCCGGAGGCCGACAATTCGGAGGCGGAGTTCAAGAAGTACGGCCGCAACCGTCTGGCCGAAGGCAAGCTGCCGCTCTGCGCCGAGATGTGCTCGACCAAGGCGCTGCTGGCCGGTGACGCCGACAAGGTGTCGGACATTTACCGCGAGCGCGTCGCCGCCCGCGGTTTCGGTTCCGGCGCCTGGGGCTGGGGCACCGCCTACCAGACCAAGTCGGGTCAGGAGCGCGGCCAGCCCGGCGGTTCCCTGTTCCAGGGCACCGGCGGTGCCGCCGGCGGCCTGCCTGTGCAGAAGCAGGGGCTGTGACGGTGATGCGCCTCGTCCTGCTGGCGTTCGGCGCCGCGATCCTGCTGGCCGGTTGCCAGGAGGACGGGGCGCCGCGCCCGGTCCATCTCGACAAGGGTGTCTACCAGGGCGCGGCCGACACGCCGCTGACCGCCGAGCAGGTGCGGGCGCTGCAACAGCGCACCGCCTATCAGGCTGCGCGATAGGGAGCGTCCGATGGAAGGTCATCGCATGAAGTCGGCTGTTGCCGCTCTGCTGCTCGGGATCGGGTTTGCCGGTGGCGTCGCGCTGCCGGCCGCCGCCCAGTCCAGCGTCCGCGTCGGCGGGCCGGTGGCGGAGCAGCAGGTCGACCGCGACGGTCCGCTGGTGCCGACCCAGGTCCCGGGCCAGAGCCTGGGCGATACGTGGCACGGCATTCGGCTTGGGGAACAGGGCACCGTCTCGATCCCCAACAAGCAGGCCGGCGTCCTGATCCAGTCGGAAGGCGAGGCGTGGCGCGCCGTACGCAACGGGCCGCTCAGCCAGTATGGCTCCTGGGTCCTCGCCGGCATCCTGGCCTTGCTGGTGCTGTTCTTCCTGATTCGCGGGCGCATCCGCATCGACGGTGAGAAGACCGGCCGCACCATCCAGCGCTTCAATGCTTTCGAGCGCGGTGTGCATTGGATGACCGCCGGCAGTTTCGTCGTGCTCGCCATCTCCGGCCTGAACGTTCTCTACGGCCGGTACACGCTGCTGCCGCTGATCGGGCCGGAGCCGTTTGCCGCCCTGTCCCATTACGGCAAGCTGGCGCACAATTTCCTCGGCTTCGCCTTCATCCTGGGCGTGGCGCTGATCTTCGTCATGTGGGTCGGGCACAACATCCCGTCGCGCCATGACCTGACATGGTTCCTGAAGGCGGGCGGCCTGTTCTCCAAGGGCGTCCACCCGCCGGCGCACAAGTTCAACGGCGGCCAGAAGGTCATCTTCTGGGCCACCGTGGTCGGCGGCGCCGCGCTCGGCTTCACCGGCGTTCAACTGGTCTTCCCCTTCAGCTTCGCCTCGCTGGAGGAGTTGCAGCTCTACCAACTGGCACACGCCGCGATTGCCGTGGTGATGATCGCCATCATCCTGGCGCACATCTACATCGGCTCCGTCGGTATGGAAGGCGCCTTCGCCGCCATGGGTGACGGTCAGGTCGAACTGCAATGGGCGCGCGAGCACCACTCGCTGTGGGTCGAGGAGGTCACCGGCGAAAAGGTGCGCCACGGCCACCACGGGACACCGGCGGAATAGGGAATTCCAGGAGGGAGGCGCTCGTCGTCCCCCTTGACCCTTTGCGCGCTCCATGGCCCTCTTGGCGCTCCCACCATCCCGGATGCGCCCGCCATGACCAGCCACCTTGCCCAACGTCAGGCCGTGATCGACGGCTGCCTCGCCATGAACCGGCTGGGCGTCAACCAGGGCATGTCGGGGAACCTGTCGCACCGGATCGATGGCGGCTTTCTCGTCACGCCGACCAGCATGGCCTATGATGCCATGGCTCCGGCCGACATCGTCGAGATGGGCTTCGACGGCACCTATCTCGGCAACCGCCGTCCTTCGTCGGAATGGCGCATTCACCGCGACATCCTGCGGGCGCGGCCGGACGTGACGGTCGTCCTCCATGCCCATCCGACCTTCGCCACCGCGCTGGCGGTGCATGGCCGCGGCATCCCGTCCTTCCATTATATGGTGGCGCTGGCCGGTGGCGATTCGATCCGTTGCGCCCCCTACGCCACCTTCGGCACGCAGGAGCTGTCCGACCACGCCCTGGCGGCGCTGGAGGGGCGGCTGGCCTGTCTGCTGGCCAATCACGGCATGATCGTGCTGGGCACCACTGTGCAGTCCGCCCTGTCGCTGGCGGTCGAGGTCGAGACGCTGGCCCGCCAGTATGTCTTTGCCCAGCAGTTCGGTGAGCCGGTGATCCTGCCGCCCGACGAGATCGCGCGGGTGGCGGAGAAGATGCGGCGGATGAAATACGGCCAGCCGATCGACGACGGCGACTCGCCGGAAGACACCGCGCGCCCGCGCTACTGACTCGCAGTTACGGCCCGATCTGCGTCATCGAGGTGCTGCTGGCGAGATGGCCGGCCGGCTTCAGCGTGGCAACCCGCAGCAGTGGCTTGGCGTTGCCGACCGCTTCCACCTGAAGGGGGCGCTCTTCCGCCGGCGGTTCATAGACGGCGGGCAGGGCGATGGTGATGCGGGTGCCCTGGCCGGGCTCGCTCGCCACTTCGATGTCGCCACCCAGCATGGCGGTGTAGTGCCCGACCAGCGTCAGCCCCAGCCCGGCGCCGCGCGGTTTGCCCTGGCCGCGGGTCGCCACCGTCCCGTTGCCGGCACCCTGGACGAAGGGCTGGAACAGCCGGCCGGTCTGGGCGGTGGGGAAGCCGCGGCCGGTGTCGGCGACGGTGAAGCGATACCAGCGGGCGCCGTCGCGCTCCACCTTCTCCGCCGAGAGGGTGACAGTGCCGTCCTGGGTGAACTTGCAAGCATTGTCCAGCAGGTTCAGCAGGGTCTGCCGTACCTTGGTGAAGTCCGAATGCATCTGCCCCAGCCCGGCTGGTGCCGACAGGTCCAGCGCATTGCCATAGAGGTCGGCGGCGGGCATCGAGCGTTCGCGAGCCTCGGTCAGCAGCCGGTTGATGTCGAAGTCCTGCAGGCAGACGTCCATCGCCCCGGCTTCCACCTTGGCGTAATCCAGTAAAGCGTCGACCAGGGTGGTCAGCTGCTCGCCGGTCCACTGGATATGCTCGACATCGGTCGCCAGCTCGTCGACGCCCAGCCGGTGCAGGTCGGTCATCAGCGTCTGACTGGCATTGACGATCTCGGTCAGCGGGCCGTGCAGTTCGTGCCCCATATTGACCAGGAAGTCGCCTTTGGCCCGGCTGGCCGCCTCGGCCATCGCCTTCTCGCGCAGCAGGCGGGTGTGTTCGATTTCCGCCTCGCGACGCTCGCGATTGGTGTCCTCGGAGGTGCCGCGCAGCGCTTCCACCGCGCGGGCCATGACGGCGATCTCGTCCTGGCCGGTCAGCGCCGGCAGGGTGACGTCGGTGCGGCCGGCAGCCAGCGCCGTCACCGCGTTCGCCATCGTCCTCACCGGAACCGCGACGCTGCGTTGGACCAGCCACAGCGCGACGAGCCCGGCCAGCAGGATCAGGCCGCCGATCCACAGCGCGACGTTGGTGTAGCCGGACAGGCCATTGCCCAGCGTGCCGCGCAAGGCCCGGGTCCCGGCTTCCGCCCGCCGCCGGATCTCGCCCAGATTGGCGGCGATGCCGGCCGCGTTGGCCGCCATCGCCTCGGCGCGCAGATTGTCTTCCTCCACCACCGACGATTCGATGGCCGTCAGCACGCCGCCCGCCTTCGCCAGCAGGGCGGTCACCTCGTCGATGGCTTGCTTGGTGCCGGGCACCCACAGGTAGCGGTTCATCTCCGCCAGACGGTCGCGGGCGACGGCCAGTTGGGCGCGCATCGCCTCGGCGTCCTGCGGATCGCGGCGGTCGATGTAGCGGGTCAGATGCTCCTGCATCAGCAGGGTGGCGATGGCGGCGTCGCTGGCGAGCGCGGTCGAATCGACCCCGCCGGCATTCTTGAGCTGGTTCAGCTTCTGGCGGGTCTGGGCGACCAGAGGCTCGAGCACGCCAGTCATTTGGCCGTTACGGTCGCCGCGCAGGGCGATCAGCTTCTGCACCGCCGCCCAATAATCCTCCAGCGAGGCGTGGGCCTTGTCCACCGCCTGCCGATCCGCCGTCTCCACCACGCCCTTCGCCAGCGCGTCGAGCCGCTCGCGCAGCGTGTCATGCCGCCAGGAGGCATCGAGAAGGCTCTGGTCGTCGCCGTAGGTCAGATGGTCGCGCACCGCGACCTCAAGGTCGCGCAGGCTGACGTCGGCGTCGGCCGCCACCTGGGACAGGTCGGCGCGGCCTGAGAAGGCGCCGATGTCGCGCGACACCGCGTAGAACCAGCCGAGCCCGATCAGGGCCAGCAGGACCACCAGCCCAAGCGCGATGCCGAAGCCCGCGCCCACCCGCGCCGACACGGTCATGTCGCGGAATCGGGTCCGGCGGCCGCTCCGGGACAGAATGCCGTTCCGCTTCACACCGACTCCCGCTCGCGCTGTGCCTGACGATTCCCGCGTCCGACCGGCCACAACCAATGAGCGGCCGGTGTCCGCGCGGCGCGGATTGTAGCTTGGCTATCCCCTCAGGCAAACAGACAAGTGTGCGACGGAGTACCGCCAAAGATCAGGCGGCGCCCGTATCGGTGCCCGTATCGGTGAAAGCGTAGGCGTGCATGCCCAGGCTGCCATGTTCGAAGCCGGCATGCAGCCGCTCGGTCCTCGGCCGAGGTCCGGCGGCGCCGAGCGCCACCGGCAGCGGCAGGAAATGCTCGTCCGTCGGGTGGGCGCGGCGGGCGTCCGCACTGACGTCGAGCCAGTTGCCGAGCATTTCGGTATCGCCGGCCTCCAGCGTCCGGTCCAGCCAGCTGGCGAAGCCGGTCGCCCAGGGGGCGGCGCTGGTGCCGCCGAAGCGGAACTCCCGCAGGTTGTGAACGGCACCGCCGCTGGCGAGGATCAGCACGCCCTCCCGTCGCAGCGGTTCGAGTGCCCGGCCGAGCACGATGTGGTCGGCGGCACTGCGGCCGGGCATCACCGACAGCTGCGCCACCGGGATGTCCGCGTCCGGATACATCAGCATCAGCGGCACCCAGGCGCCGTGATCCAGCCCCTGCGACGGATCGACGATGGCGCCGGTCAGCTCCGCCACCCGCCCCGCCAGCGCCGGTGCGCCCGGTGCCGGGTAGCGCATGCGATAGAGCGCGTCGGGGAAGCCGTAGAAATCGTGGACGGTCTCCGGCGCCGTCGCACCGCTGACCGCAGGCATCTGCGTGGTCCAGTGGGCCGAAACCGCGAGGATCGCGCTTGGCCGTCCAAGCCTGCGGCCCAGCCCGGCCAGGAAGTCGCGTCCGGCGCTGGTCTCCAGGATCAGCGTGGGGGCGCCGTGGGAGACGAACACGGACGGGAACGGAGCAGGGAGCGGGGCGATATCGGACATCGGTGAACGGAACTCCGGCCGGGCAAAAGGGGAGGGCAGAGGGGGAGCGGCGACCGTTCCATTCGAGCAAAGAAAAGCCCCGGCGCATAGGCCGGGGCTTTTCCAAAGTCCGTTGTTCACGCCGCAACAATCATTGCCACGGAACCCGGCTGATCGATGAGGGACCGATCAGTGCAGATGCTTCGGCAGCTCGCCGATCGACTGCTCGATCAGCTTGTCGGCCTGGGCGGCGGGCAGGCCGCCGGACAGGACGCGCTTGCTGGCGCCGATGGCGATGTCGACCGTCAGGTTGCGGACCTCGGCCAGCGCCGCGGCTTCCGCCTGGGCGATGCGGTCCATGGCCTGGGCCTCGCGACGCTTCAGCGACGCTTCGAGGTCGCTGCCGGCCTGGCTGCGCAGGCGGGCGGCTTCCTCGCGGGCGTGGGCCAGAACGGCCTCCGCTTCCTTCTGGGCGTCGGCCAGACGGCTCTGGTAGCCGTTCAGCAGGGCCTGGGCGTCGCGGTGGAGACGCTCGGCCTCGTCCAGTTCGGAGCGGATGCGCTCGGCGCGGCCATCCAGCATGGTGCCGATGGCGACCGACGCCTTCTTCCAGACCAGGGCCACGAAGATGACGAAGGCGATTGCTACCCAAAATTCAGGTGCGTTCATCCCCGGCGCTCCTCAAGCACGGCCGCGACGGCGGCGTCCGCCTGGGCCTGATCGACCTCGACGCCGGCCAGACGGCCGGTGATGTCACGGACGATGCCGGTCGACTCGGCGCGGATGTTGGCCAGAGCCTGTTCCTTTGCCGCGGCGATGGAGGCTTCGGCAGTGCGCAGGCGTTCGGAGATGTCGGCGTTCAGCTGGGCCTGACGGGCCTGATTGTTCGCCTCGATCTCGGCGCTGGCCTCGGCGATGACGCCTTGGGCCTGGCTGCGGGCGCCGGCGAGGGACTTCTCGACCTGGGCCAGGATGGCCTCGGCCTCTTCCTTCAGCTGGGCGGCCTTGGCGAGATCGCGCGAGATGCGCTCCTGCCGCGCTTCCAGAACCTCAGCCACGCGCGGAAGCGCTTTCTTGGACATGAGGTAGTAGAGAACGCCGAAGGTCAGAGCCAGCCAGAAGATCTGGGTCGGGAAATTGGCGGGATTGAGCTGCGGCAGGCCGCCGGAAGCGTGCTCGCCGCCGTGCGCCGCGTCCGGAGCGTGCTCCGCCGCGGCCGCCAGGACGGTGCCGGCCATCGTGGTGAGGGTGACGAGCGAAGCGCCCGCCACTCCCGACCAGCGGGCCAGCCGGCCTTTGGCCAACAGGTTCGGCATGATCGGTCCCCCTAGGCAAAGGAGCGGCGCCGAAACTCCGATCAGGAAGCCCGGCGCCGCGTCAGAGCTGTTTTTTTAAAAAGCCGCTCTGGCCTTAGGCGAACAGGATCAGGAAGGCGATCAGCAGGGCGAACAGCGCGACGGCTTCCGTCAGCGCGAAGCCCAGAATGCCGATCGGGAAGACCTTCGGCTGGACGGCCGGGTTGCGGGCGATCGAGCCGATCAGCGTCGAGAAGATGTTGCCGATACCCAGGCCGACACCGGCGAGGGCGATAACGGCAAGACCGGCACCGATGAACTTGGCGGCTTGAGGATCCATAGTACTCTCTTCCTCTAGGTAAGGGTGAACTTGTTGGAACTGTTGGTGAACTTTAGTCCGGCGATCGTCAGGCGCTGCTTAGTGCAGTTCCAGGGCGTCGCGGATGTACAGGCAGGTCAGGATTGAGAAGACGTAGGCTTGCAGGAAAGCCACCAGGAACTCGAAGCCGGTCAGGGCGACGTTGATCGCCAGCGGGACGAGGCCGGTGACGAAGCCCAGCGCGCCGAGACCGCTGATCATCATGACCGTGAAGCCGGCAAAGACCTTCAGCATCGTGTGACCCGCCATCATGTTGGCGAAAAGTCGGATCGAGAGGCTGACGGGGCGCATCACGTAGGAGATCACCTCGATCGGGATGAGGATCGGGGCGAGCGCGATCGGAGCGCCATGCGGCATGAAGAAGGAGAAGAAGTGCAGGCCGTGCTTCATCAGGGCCAGGATGGTCACGAACACGAACACCGTCGCCGCCAGCGCAAACGTCACGATGATGTGGCTGGTGAAGGTGAAGGTGTACGGGATCATGCCGATCATGTTGCCGATCAGCACGAACATGAAGATCGAGAACACGAACGGGAAATAGGGGCGGGCGTCGTGGCCGGCGTTGTCGCGCACCAGGTTCGCGACGAACTCGTAGAACATCTCGGCCAGCGACTGCAGGCGGCCCGGAACCATCGACTTGTTCGCCACGCCCATGACCAGCAGGGCGTAGATCGCCGCCACGGCCACGACCATGAAGAAGGCCGAGTTCGTGAAGGACACGTCGTAGCCGCCGAGCACGATCTGGAACAACGGGTTGATTTGGAACTGGTGCAGCGGATCCAAGGTCGTCCTCGCTCAGTGTGCGTCGCCGTCTTGGCGCTCGTTGTCGTCCCCAGTGGGCCGGCGGTAGCCGGCGGCGATGCCGAAGCCGGTGACGGCCCGGTAGACGTTCAGGACTCCCGCCGCAGCCCCCAGGAAGAACATGACGATCAGTCCCCAGGGCGCGGTGCCGAGCCAGCGATCGAGCAGAAGCCCGCCGCCGACGCCGACGATCATGGCCGCAACCAGTTCAGTCCCGATGCGCCAGGCGGTGGCGAGAGCGCCCTGCGGCGGACGGTGGTATTTGCTACCGGGTCCGCCCGACCAGCCGCGTTGTCCCTCACGCGCCTTCCGCAACCGGGCTTCGAGGTCATCCAAGGGATCGGGGGGCGATTTGTTGTTCATTCCGCCTCTCAATCACTCTTGGCTCGCAGCCATGCGAAAGCGGCGAGACCATACGGGCGGGGCGTTACCCTGTCAAGTCGCAAAACCTGTGGTGTAAGTCTTTGATAAATAAAGAAAAGAGTCGGAAACTCGCGGATTTTGCCGCGCTGCGGCGCGTTGTCCCGCTCCAGCATGCGAAAAAACCCGGTGGTATGACCGCTTTTCAGGGTTTTTTCGCCGCTTTTCACCCGGTCCGGGGCCGGTCCGCCCCGCTCAGCTCCCGATGCGGGACGACAGATCCTGTGCGATCTTGTCGGCGGTGGTGCCGCCGGGATACACCCCGACGAACTTCCCGTCCGGTCCCATCAGGTAAATAAAGCTGGAGTGATCCATCAGGTAGTCGTCGGCTTTTCCATCCTTTTGCGGTGCCTTGGCATAATAGACGCGATAGGCGCGCGCCGCCTCCCGCACCTGCTCCGGCGTGCCGGTCAGCCCGACCAGCCGGGGGTGGAACAGGCTCACATAGTCCTTCATGTGCGCCACAGTGTCGCGGTCCGGGTCGATCGTGATGAAAATCGGCTGGACCTGCTCCGATTTCGAACCCAGCTGGTCGAGCGCCTGGGTCATCACCCCAAGTTCGGTCGGGCAGACGTCCGGGCAATAGGTATAGCCGAAATAGATCAGCATATACTTGCCGCGGAAATCGGCGTCGGTGACCGACTTGCCGGTGTGATCGGTCAGCGTGAAGGGACCGCCGATCGGCACGGCGGACTTCGTTCCGCTTTCCACCGTGGTGGCGGCGTTGCGCACCTGCCACCAGGCGATCCCGGCGGACACGGCGATGGCGAGGGCGGAGGCGGCGGCGATGCGCAGGAGTCGTGTCTTCATGGTCCGTCAGGAATGGGGCCGTCCGCAGCCAAGGTCAAGGGGCGAGGTCAAGGGGGCGCGGCGCCATCGCGCAGCCGACATTCCGGTCAAGCCGCCTTCGCCTCCATGCTGCGGCCCTTTGCCGCCAGATGCTCGCCGATCCGCTTGTCGGCGCGCTGGATATGCTCGAACAGCCATTCGCGCAGCAGCGCCAGCAGCTCGTCCGCCACGGACTCGCCGGCGTCCAGACGGCGGCGTAGTTCGCCGGCACGGGTGCGCAGAGCCTCGTGCTGCGCCTTGTGGGCGGTAACGTCGGAATAGCCGCACTGGTCCATCAGCCGCTCCTCCTGCTCGAAATGCAGGACGGTGTAGGCCAGCAGCCGGTCAACGGCCACGACCAGCGCCCGGCGGTTGCCGCTCTCCCGTCCCTTCTGCCCGGTCTTGGCCTGTTGGGCGAGAGAGGCCGCCTCGTTCATCAGAGCGATCAGGATCATATGATCGGTGTCGATCACCTCCTCGCCGACCGCAAGGCCGTCGGTCCAGGGCATGAACAGCTCCGACCCTTCCGACGGCACGTCATGCAGGGCGGTGAGTGGGGCGGAGTTGATCGCCCCGACATTGACCAGGAAGGCATCGACCATGCCGCGCAGCCCCTGTGCCTGCTGCGACAGGCCGCCGGCGGCCTCCAGCAGGGCGTCGGCCGACCGTTCGGTCTCCAGCGCGGCGCCGGACACCGCGTCGATGCTGGTGGAGACCTGCCGGGTGCCCTCCGCCGCCTCGCCGGCGCTGCGGGCGATCTCGCCGGTGGCGGCGCCCTGCTGCTGGACGGCGGTGGCGATGGAGGTGCTGATCTCGTCGCTGCGGGCGACGATGGTGCCGATCTCGCGGATTGCCGCGACGGCGGCGCGTGTCGCCTCCTGCACGTCGGCGATGTGGCGGGCGATCTCCTCGGTGGCTTTGGCGGTCTGGTTGGCCAGCGTCTTCACCTCGCCGGCGACCACGGTGAATCCCTTGCCCATCTCGCCCGCGCGTGCCGCCTCGATGGTGGCGTTCAGGGCCAGCAGGTTGGTCTGCCCCGCGATGCCGGCGATCAGGTCGGCCACCTCGCCGATCTTCTGGGCGGCCTGGCCCAGCCCGTCGATCCGCTCGCCCGCCTTCTGCGACGCCTCCACCGCCTGGGTGGAGATGGCCGAGGAGGTCACCACCTGCTGGCCGATCACGGCGATGGAGCCGGTCAGCTGCTCCGCCGCCGAGGCGACGGTCTGCACGCTGCTGTTGGCCTGCTGCGAGGCGCCGGCGACGGAGGTCGCCTCGCGCCGGTTGCGGTCGGCGGTGGCGGACAGGGCGCGGGCGGTGGTCTCCAGCGTGCCGACGGCGCTGCCGACGGTGCGGATCGTCTCGGCGATGGTGGCGTCGAAACGGTCGGTCAGCCGTTTCAGCGCCTGGGCGCGCTGTTCGGTCACACGATGCTCGATCTTCTGCCGGTCCCAATGGCGGGCGAGGTCGATCTGCTGGACTCGGAAGATTTCCACCGTGCGGGCCATGGCGCCGATTTCGTCGCGGCGGTCCAGACCGGGCACTGCAACCGCGCTGTTGCCGCCGGCCAGATCCTGCATGACGCGGCCCAGCCCGTCCAACGGCCGGACGATGGCGCGGCTGACCAGCAACGCCAGCAGCACGGCGGCAAGCGCGATCAGCAGCCCCGTCCCGGCCAGCCGCAAAGCGGCATGGCGGAAGGCCACGTCGACGTCGTCGATGTAGATCCCCGACCCGATCAGCCAGCCCCAGGGGGCGAAGCCCTTGACATAGGACAGCTTGGCCACCGGCTGCGCCGATCCCGGCTTGGGCCAGAGATAATCGACGAAGCCGGCGCCATCCGCCTTCACCACCCGGACGAACTCCTGAAACAGCAGCTTGCTGTTGGGATCGGCATTGCGCGACACGTCGGTGCCGTCCAGTTCCGGCTTGATCGGGTGCATGATCATGCGCGGCGCAAGGTCGGTGATGAAGAAATACTCGTCGCCATCGTGGCGCAGAGCCTTGAGGGCAATTTTCGCCTGTGCCTGCGCCTCGGCGCGGGGGAGAGTGCCGGCACGCTCCTGCGCCTCGAAATGGGCGATCAGGCCGTGGGCGACCTCGACGACGTTGCGGGTCTTGTCCTGGCGGTCGGCCATCATCTCGGCGCGCAGGCCCATCAGGCTGACCGCGGCGACCAGGACCAGCCCAAGGCCGGCCGCGGCCAGGATCAGTGCGATCTTGCCCTTGATGCTGATGCGTTCGAACAAGGCAACGGTCACGGCGGCAACCCCCTCCGGCAACGAAACGGCGATGTCCCTAAAATTTTCGGGACTTTTTGCCGGATCGGGGCAGCTCGTCAAGCGGTAATGTTCGTGTATCTTACGTTTCGCTCAACGGAATGTCATAATTGCAACCATAGTGGGGTGTGCCCGGCGAAGGCCTGTCTTCGGGCTGTCGGGAGATGCGGCGACCGCAGCTCCCGCGCAACCACGGGACGATCCCTGAAGATCAGAGGACCGTCAGCATGCTGGCGACCAGCGGGTGGCGGACGATGTCCTTCTCCGTCAGGCGGGCGACGGCGATTCCCTCCACCGCCTCCAACCGGCGGGCGATGTCGGCCAGCCCGGACAGGTTGTCCAGCAGGTCGGTCTGGTCGGGATCCCCGGTCAGCACCATGGTGGAATGCCAGCCAAGCCGGGTCAGCAGCATCTTGATCTGGGCATAGGTGCAGTTCTGCGCCTCGTCGATCACCACGAAGGCGTTGTTCAGGGTGCGTCCGCGCATGAAGCCGACCGGGGCGATCTCGATGGTGCCGTCGGCCATCATGGTGCGCAGCCGCTTGGACCCCAGCCGGTCGGTCAGCGCGTCATAGAGCGGGCGCAGGAAGGGCGCCATCTTCTCATGCATGTCGCCGGGCAGGTAACCGATGCTCTCCCCCGCCTCGATGGCCGGGCGGGACAGGACGATGCGGTCGACGCTGCCCGATTCCAGCGCCTCCACCGCCGAGGAGATGGCGATGTAGGTCTTGCCGGTTCCCGCCGGCCCCAGCGCCACCACCAGATTGTGCGTCTTGATGGCGTCCATCAGAAGCTTCTGGTTGGGGTTCTGCGGCTTCACCTTGCGGAGATAGCTTTGGTCGCGGCGATCCTCGCCCCCACCGAGCGGGTCCCAGCCGAAGGCGGCGGGGGCGGTCATACCGGGGAAAAGCGGGTGGACGGTGGAGTCGTCCGCCGCGGCGATGCCTTTGCTCGAACGCTTGGCCATGTCGCATCTCCTCGAATGGTGGGGGTGCCGCCGGATTTGGGCACAAAAAAACCTCCCGCAGGGGGGAGGCTCGATCGG
Source organism: uncultured Azospirillum sp. (assembly GCA_965650625.1). Lineage (GTDB taxonomy): Bacteria > Pseudomonadota > Alphaproteobacteria > Azospirillales > Azospirillaceae > Azospirillum. Next base: position 51,127 of record CBFGPE010000003.1, read on the forward strand.
TCGCATGGATGCGCGGTGATGGGTGCTTCGCCGGGCACTGCGGCCGGATGGCGTGCCGGGTCCGGACATGCCGGTGCGGGCCGACGGGGGAGGTGCTCTATGGGCAAAACAAGGTGCAAGAGAACCTCGTCGTCGTTGAAAGCCACGCAACCTGACTGTACCGGTCATAACGCGCGGCGTCAGGCAAAATTGCGGCCGACGCAAAATATTCATACCAGATGTGGTGTGGGTGCCGCAGGAAAGCCGCCAGAGCGGGCTTGGTAACCCTTTCCGCCGAGCCGGACCGGCGGCGGGATAGCCTTCCGGCGGAGGCAGCCGAAAGGCTTTGCCGCTGTCGTGCGCTTTCATTACTATGGTCGGCCACGGGGGAAATCGAAAGTCAAGTTGCAACCCTGGCCTGTCCACCGCGGTGGCTGGCTGCGATCCCAGGTCGTCGCATCGGGCGAGGGCCGGGGAGGGTGGGCGTTTGCCCGGGGCCAAGCGGCGGCGCGGCTTTCGATTGTCATCCCGGCGGACGGGGAAACTCTTGAATCCGACCGGTGTGGACGGCTAGAAGGCGCTGATTGGCTGGCTCGATGCCGGTGTTGCGCGACGGGTGTACCGGGGCGGCCCTGGGGCGGTTGCGGACGCGCGGGTGAACCGGATGCACGGCACGGGGCGGCAGGAACGAACGGGAAGGCTACGGTGAGCAGCGCCAGTCAGGTCGCCGAACGGGATGCGCCGTTCCAGTTGCGTGGCAACTCCTTCACCATGATGGTGCTGAAGGTTTTCGCCCCGACATCGCCGGATTTCTTCACCCAGCTGAACGTCAAGGTGCGGCAGGCACCCAACTTCTTCCGGAACGCGCCGGTCGTGCTGGATTTCGACGACCTGCCCGAGAGCATCGTCTTCGATCTGGGCGCCTTCGTGTCGCAGGTGCAGGCGCTGCAACTGCTGCCGGTCGGCTTCCAGGGCGGGCCGCAGCCGGTGCGCGAGGCGGCGATGACGGTCGGGCTGACGCCGATGCCGTCGGGCCGCGCCGCCAAGCTGGAAGAGGTGGTGAAGGCCCCCGACCCGCGGCAGCAGGACCAGCAACAGCAGGGGCAGGCCCCGATCCCGGCGCCGCAGGTGCTGATCGAGGTCGTCCATCGCCCGACCGTGGTGGTGACCGAGCCGGTGCGCTCCGGCATGCGGGTCTATGCCGAGAAGACCGACCTGATCGTCACCAGCTCCGTTTCGCCTGGAGCGGAGTTGCTGGCCGACGGAAACATCCATGTCTACGGCGCGCTGCGCGGCCGGGCGCTGGCCGGATTCTCCGGCGACAGCAACGCCCGCATCTTCTGCCACAGCCTGGAGGCGGAGGTGCTATCGGTCGCAGGCAATTATCGTGTCAGCGAAGACATCGGCAGTGACTTTTACAAGAAAGCCGTGCAGGTTTTCCTGCGCGACGGCGTCCTCAGCATGGACCTGCTGAAGACCGCCTGAAAGCTGAAGCGACGGAATCTTGTCCGGAGGCTGAAATCTTCGGACAGTGTTTGGTATCGGTGACGGCAACTTTGGGATTATGGGAGAGGCTCCGTTGAGCAAGATCATCGTCATGACCTCCGGCAAGGGCGGTGTCGGCAAGACGACCTCGTCCGCGGCCTTTGCGACCGGGCTGGCGCTTCGCGGCTTCAAGACGGTCGTCATCGATTTCGACGTTGGCCTGCGCAACCTTGATCTGGTGATGGGCTGCGAGCGCCGTGTGGTCTTCGACTTCATCAACGTCATCAACGGCGAAGCGAAGCTGAACCAGGCGCTGATCAAGGACAAGCGGATCGAGAACCTGTACATCCTCCCGACCTCGCAGACGCGCGACAAGGACGCGCTAACCCGCGAGGGGGTGGAGAAGGTCCTGAACGAGCTGTCGAAGGAATTCGACTACATCCTGTGCGACAGCCCGGCCGGTATCGAGCGCGGCGCCCTGATGTCGCTCTATTTCGCCGACCATGCGATCATCGTCACCAACCCGGAAGTCTCGTCGGTGCGCGACAGCGACCGCATCCTGGGCGTGCTGAACTCGCGCTCCCGCCGCGCGGAGCAGGGTCTGGAGCCGGTGACGCAGCAGCTGCTGCTGACCCGCTACGACCCGGAGCGCGTCGAGAAGGGCGAGATGCTGAAGGTCGACGACGTGCTGGAGATCCTGGCGATCCCGCTGCTTGGCGTCATTCCGGAAAGCCAGGCGGTGCTGCGCGCCTCCAACGTCGGCATGCCGGTGATCCTGGACGAGGTCTCCAACGCCGGGCTCGCCTATTCGGACGCGGTCGGCCGCTTCCTGGGCGAGGACATCGAGCATCGCTTCGTCACCCCCCAGAAGAAGGGCCTGTTCAGCCGGCTCCTGCGGAGGAGCGCATGAGCATCTTCAACTTCTTCCGTGCGGCCCCCCGCGCGTCGGCCGTTCAGGCCAAGGAGCGTCTGCAGATCGTCATGGCGCACGAGCGCGCCGGGCGCAGCGGACCCGACTATCTGCCGATGCTCCAGCAGGAACTGCTGGCGGTGATCGCCAAATACGTCAACATCGACGAGAACAAGGTCGAGGTGAAGCTCGACCGTGGCGGCGACTGCTCGACGCTGGAGGTCAACATCGAGTTGCCGGCCCGTGAGCAGGCCAAGGCCGCCGCGGCGGCCAAGGCGGCGGAAAAGCCGGCCGGCAACGACGATGCCGCGGCCAAGCGTGCGGCCGGCAACTCCGGCGCGAAGAAGCGTATCTGACCGAACCGGCGTTTATCCCCCTCGAAATCTTCCTGGCAAAATCCCTCCGGCGTCACCGCGCCGGGGGGATTTTGCTTTCCGGGGAGACGATGGTGCGGCGTGGAGTCGCGATGCAGCATCGGGCATAGGCCGTCCCTGATCCTCCGTCCGGGTTTACGGCCGGGCGGGGACGGGGTATCAACAGGGATACACCGCTCGAAAGCCCAATGGCTCCAAAGGCCTGTTGCGGGCGGCGGGGGTGGACCGACCACGGGACAAGAGGGTGCATATGTTCCTCGATTGCTCGTCGCTTCTCGCCGAGAACCCGCCGCGGCCGTCGAACGGGATTGCGGTCACGGACATCGACGGCGACGGCGCCTTCGAGCTGGTCGTGGCCGGCTACCGCACCGCCAACCTCGTCCTGAAATGGACCGACGGCCGTCTGGTCGACGTCGCCACCCCGCTGATCGCCGATCCCTCCAGTCCCGCCATGGGGCTGGCCGCCGCCGACATCGACGGCGACGGGCGGGAGGAGCTTTACGTCGTCAATTGCGACCGCGCCACCGGTGCCAAGGACATGGCCGACCGGCTGTTCGCCTGTTTCGGCAAGCATTGGCTCGACCTTTTCGCCCAGGCGGAGAATGCCGGGGCGGCCAACCACACCGCTGCCGGCGCGGTGGCGGCGCTCGACCGCTGGGGTCATGGCCGCTACGGCTTTCTGGTGGCGACCGACGGCGGGCCGCTGCGCCTCTATGAACTGACCCGGCGCGGCCGGTTGGAGGATGGGGCGGAGGAGGCCGGCCTCGACTCCATCGGAGCGGCACGCGGCGTCGTCACGCTGCCCATCGTCTCCGACCATATGGACGTTGTGACGGTCAACGACGGCGGCCCCAACCAGCTGTTCCGCAATCTGGGCGACGGCAATTTCGAGGAGATCGCCGAAGAGCGCGGCATCGCCGATTCTCGCCCGTCCGGACGCGCGGTCGCGGCGCTGGACGTCGACGGCGACGGGTTGTTCGATCTGGTGGTCGGCACCTGGGATGGTGCGCAGCGCCTGTTCCACCAGCGCATGGGCGGTGCTTTCATCGAATCGGCCGGCGCCGATCTGTCGATGCCCGGCCGCATTTTCACCGTCGTCGCCGCCGATTTCGACAATGACGGCTACGAGGAGTTGTTCTTCCACGCCCATGGCGAGCCCAACCGCCTGTTCGGCTGGCGCAATGACCAGTGGCAGGAGCTGGAGTTGGGCGACGCGGCCGAACCCAAGGGCCTGGGCACCGGCGCAGTCGCGGCCGACATTGACGGTGACGGCCGGCTGGAACTTGTGCTGGCGCACGGCACCGCCCACGATGGACCGGATGCCGTGGCGCAGCCGCTGTCCATCTACCGTCCGGCCGCCTCGCACAATGGATGGCTGCGCGTGCAGCCGCTGACCCCTTACGGCGCACCGGCCCGCGGTGCCGTCGTCAGCCTGACCGCGGGCGGGCGCCGGCAGCGCCGGGTCGTCAGCGCCGGCTCCGGCTATCTCTGCCAGGGCGAGCCGGTGGCGCATTTCGGTCTGGGCACGCTGCATGAGGTGGAGCAGGTCGAGGTGCGCTGGCCCGATGGCACTGTGGTCACCGTGGACAACCCGCCGGCTGGCCGGCTGCTGACCATTCCCTATCCGCCTGAGTAGAGGAATTTCACCCGACCGGATGATGGTCACCCAAATATTTCGGCATCGCAATGGGTAGGGCCTTTCCTGACAGCTTCCGTCACATTAAAGTGCATTTCGTTGCGGCGCCCGCGGTGCGGGGCATCGCGCGGCATGCCGATCCGGAAATAATCCGTTCCTGCCGCCCGATTCTCGCCGCGATGGAGCGCAGGTAGGCAGGACCGCACGGGTCTGGGCGGGTCTGGGAAGCGGGAGACCGGAAGGCACATGGCACGACGCGACGTCCCCCTGACGGGGGTGGAACGCTTCTTCGACCCGGATGAAGTCATCGTTTCCAAGACCGATCTGAAGGGGCGGATCACCTACGCGAATCGGGTGTTCCAGCGGGTCGCCGGCTATGAGGAGGCCGACCTGATGGGCGCTCCCCATTCCATCGTCCGCCATCCCGACATGCCGCGCTGCGTCTTCAAGCTGCTGTGGGACACGCTGGCGGCGGGGAAGGAGATCTTCGCCTACGTGGTCAACCGCGCCCGCAACGGCGACCATTACTGGGTCTTCGCCCATGTCACGCCCAGCTTCGACGCCGAAGGGCGGGTCATCGGCTATCACTCCTCCCGCCGCGTGCCGGAGCGGTCGGCGCTGGACAAGGTGATCCCGCTCTACCGCCAGCTTCTGGACATCGAGAACAGCCATGCCGACCGCAAGAAGGGGATGGAGGCGGGCTTCGCTGCCGTCCTCGCCCTGCTGGCGGAGAAGGGGATCGGGTATGACGAATTCGTCTTCTCCCTCTAAGTCGTCGTTCCCCAGGGCGTCCTCGCTGACGCGGGCCGGTGGCTTGGCTGTGTTGGGCGGGGTGGCGCTGGCAGCATTGCTGGCGGTCGACCTGCTGGGCATGGGCGGGATCGCCCTGCGCGCCGGGCTGGCCGTGGCCGGGCTGGCGGCGTTGGGCGGGGCACTGCTGTTCCTGCGCCGCGCCTGTGTGGTGGTGGATCAGCTGACCCAGGTGAACCGCGCCGTCGCCGCCGGTAATTTCGAGGCGCGGGTGATCGGCATCCGCGAGGGCGGGGGGCTGGGCGAACTGATGCACGTCACCAACGACGCCATCGACCGCACCGATGCCTTCGTGCGCGAGGCCACCGCCTCCATGCATGCGGTGTCGGAGCACAAATATTTCCGCCGGATCGTTTTGCGCGGCATGCAGGGCGGCTTCCTGCACGCCAGCCGCACCATCAATGCGGCGACGGAAAGCATGTCGCAGAAGGTGGCGGGCTTCGCCGGCGTGACCCAGCGCTTCGAAGGCGAGATCCAGAGCGTGTGCAGCGAGGTGGCAGACACCGCCCACCAGCTGGAGGTCTCCGCCCGGACCATGGAGACGGACGCGACACAGGCCACCGGCAAGGCGTCGTCGGTTGCGGCGTCGGCCGCCCAGACCGGCAGCAATGTCGGCAGCGTCGCCGCCGCGACGGAGGAACTGTCCGCCTCGATCGCCGAGATCGCGCGCCAGATCGGCGAGGTCGCCCAGGTCGCGGAAAGCGCGGCGGGCGAGGCCGAGCGTTCCAACGCGCTGGTCGGCAACCTGTCCGGCGCGGCGCGGACGGTGGGCGACGTCATCACCCTCATCAACGACATCGCCAGCCAGACCAACCTTCTGGCGCTGAACGCCACCATCGAGGCGGCCCGCGCCGGCGAGGCCGGGAAAGGCTTCGCCGTCGTGGCGCAGGAGGTGAAGCGGCTGGCCGATCAGACCGCCAAGGCCACGGGCGACATCGCCGCCCAGATCGCCGGCATCCAGTCCTCCACCGACGAGGCGGTGGGCGCCATCGTCGGCATCGGCCGCACCATCCAGTCGATCAACCAGATCGCCGCCGGCATCAGCGCCGGGATCGAGCAGCAGGGCTCCGCCGTGCGCGAGATCGTCGTCAACATGGAACAGGCCGCCGCCGGCACCCGTGCGGTGTCCGACGACATCCGCGAGGTCACCGACGCCGCCGGCCGCACCAGCGGCACCGCGCACGAGGTGTTCGCCGCCTCCGAACGCATGGCCGCCGAGGCCGACCGTCTGACCCGCGAGGTCCAGCGTTTCCTGGACGAAATGCACCGCGTGGCCTGACGGCTTTTCGGTGGTGCATTTCCTGCGGGGCAGTGACGTGCTCCGCATCAACTGCCCGGCGAATGTGCACAGCATGTGCATGGGATTTTGCAATGCGGAATTGATCTGGCGCGTTGCTCCTCAGATAAGAATTTTTGTTGCGAATTTGCGAAGAATTCGTGTTACGTGTCGGCAACATGGATGCCGCGCCCATGGCAAGTTCGCAACCTGTTGAGCAACCCGACGCCAGCATGCCTGCTGTTTCAGCAGCTTAACCGTACAACTCCCCCGAAATGCCGGATGGCGTCATGTCATCTGCGGCCGAGCGCCGCGGAAACCGGGAGAGCGGGCCGTACACGGGGCGCCGGTGACCGTTGGCACGGCTTTTGATTTGGAGGATGCAGGGACGGTCATGACGGGGGACAAGACGATGAGCATGGCGGGCACCGATCTTTTCGAGCTGTCGCGGGGCGTGCTGGATGTTGCGTCGAAGAAGGTGTCCTTGATCGAGGACATCACCCGGCGCACCAAGATGTTGGCCATGAACGCCCTGATCGAGGCGGCGCGGGCCGGCGACGCCGGACGCGGCTTTGCCGTCGTCGCCAACGAGGTGTCGGAGATCTCGACCCAGGTCAACAGCATCACCAAGGAACTGCGGTCGGAGATCGTCGCCCGCGTCGACCATCTGACCACCACCGGCAGCGCCATGGTGCAGGAGATGCACGGCAAGCGGCTGGCCGACCTGTCGCTCAACATGATCGAGATCATCGACCGCAACCTGTATGAGCGGTCCTGCGACGTGCGCTGGTGGGCGACCGACAGCGCGGTGGTCGATTGCGCCGCCGACCCGACGGAGGAGGCGCGCCGCCATGCCTCGCGCCGGCTGGGCGTGATCCTGGAATCCTACACCGTCTATCTCGACCTCTGGATCGCCGACCGCAACGGTACCGTCATTGCCAACGGCCGGCCGGACCGCTATCCCGGTGCGCGCGGCACCAACGTGTCGGACGAACCGTGGTTCCGGCAGGCGCTGGCCACCCGCAACGGCGGCGAGTTCACCGTCGGCGACGTCGCCCGCAACCGCAGCCTGGACGACCGCGTCGTCGCCACCTATGCCACCGCAATCCGCCGTGAGGGCGAGGCGGACGGCGACTCCATCGGCGTGCTCGGCATCTTCTTCGACTGGGAGCCCCAGGCCGCCGCGGTGGTCGAGGGCGTGCGGCTGGAAGCCGGGGAGCGGGAAAAGTCGCGCTGCCTGCTGCTCGACGCCCGCCACCGGGTGATCGCTTCGTCCGACGGCCGCGGCCTGCTGACCGAGACGGTGCCGCTGCGCCGCAGCGCCTCCACCATGGGCCACTACATCGACGACAAGAACCGCATCGTCGGCTACGCCCTGACCCCTGGCTACGAGACCTACAAGGGGCTCGGCTGGTACGGCGTCATCATTCAGGACCGGTGACTCTGCCGTCTTGACTGTCGCCTTCGGGAACGGGGCCGGGATACACTCCCGGCCCTGTTCCGTTTCGGGGTTCGCGATCATGTCCGCCCAGCAGCTCACCGTCCGTCGGGAGACCTTTCCCATCCGCGGCGCCTTCCGCATCTCGCGCGGAGCCAAGACCGAGGCCGCGGTGGTGGTGGCGGAGGTGACCGACGGCCTTTACCGCGGCCGGGGGGAATGTGTGCCCTATGCTCGCTATGGCGAAAGCGTCGACGGGGTCGTCGCTGCGCTGGAGACGATGGCCGACGCGGTGGCCGGCGGGCTCGACCGCGACTCGCTGGCCCGGCAGATGCCGCCGGGCGCCGCCCGCAACGCGCTGGACTGCGCCCTGTGGGACTTGGAGGCCAAGCGCAGCGGCGTGCCGGCCTGGAAACTTGCCGGGCTGACCGAAGCACCGGGGCCACTGGTCACCTGCTACACGCTGAGCGTCGACGAACCCGACGCGATGGCCGCCGCGGCCCGCGAACGGGCGCCGCGCCATCCGCTGCTGAAGATGAAGCTGACGGGGGAGGGCGATCTCGACCGCGTCCGCGCGGTCCGTGCCGCCGCCCCCGCCGCCCGGCTGGTGGTCGACGCCAACGAGGGCTGGACGCTGGACCAGCTCCACCAGTTTGCCCCGGTGCTGGCCGGGCTGGGTGTGGAGATGATCGAACAGCCGCTGCCCGCCGGCCAGGATGAGGCGTTGCGTGGAGTCGACTGCCCGGTGCCGCTCGGTGCCGACGAGTCCTGCCATGGGTTGGAGTCGCTCGACCGGCTGCGCGGGCTCTATCGGGTGGTGAACGTCAAGCTGGACAAGACCGGCGGCCTGACCGAGGCGCTGGCGATGACAAGCAGCGCCCACGCCATGGGCTTCGAGGTGATGGTCGGCTGCATGGTTGCGACCTCCCTCGCGATGGCGCCGGCGATGCTGGTGGGGCAGGGCGCGCGCTACGTCGATCTGGACGGCCCGCTGCTGCTGGCCTGCGACCGCGAACCGGGGCTGGTCTATGACGGCGCGGTGGTCCAGCCGCCGGTCGCGGAACTGTGGGGGTAGGGGCAGCACTTTGCCCCCTCCCTAATCCTCCCCCGCTCTCGGCCGGCCGAAGGCCGGTCCGATCGCGGGAGAGGGGACTGCCACCGCTCCGCGCTACACTCCCTCTACCGCCGAAGGCGGGGGAGGGAAGGGGCCCACGCTGCCAAGCGTGGGAAGGGAGGGGGCATCCGAAGTCTGCTCCTCACGCCCCCTGCACATAAGGCGGCGGCGGAGTCCCCACTGACGCCGGCACATAGGGCGCATCGGCCAAGCCGTTGACCTTTGCCGCCATCACGAAGTCGTTCTCGTGCAGGCCCCTGATCTTGTGGGTCCAGAAGGCGACCGAGCAGTGGCCCCAGCCGTAGCGGATCTCCGCATGATGTCCCTCCGCTTCGCAGAGGTCGCCGACCTGAACGGCGAAGGCCTGGGCCTGGGCGAAGTCCGGAAATTTGAAGTCGCGCTCGATGCGGTCTGGATCCTCCTTCAGGACCCAGCCCGGCACCTGCACCAGATAGGAGGCGGCCATCGCCTGGTCCATCGGCGGTATCCCGCCGCGGCAGGGCTCGCAGGTCTTGCCCGCCAGTTCCTGCGTCGTCGGTGCTTGCGGTGTCATCCCGATGTCTCCCTTGTTGGTAGGCTGGACGGTCTGGGCTAGAACCTCACCACCTACAAGCTTGGGGTCAGGTCGATGCTTCGGCAAGCCCGCCGCCCCGACTGCACCCATTGCCGGGAATTTGGGAAGCGATCCGATGACTGACCTGCGCACCGACATGCCCTTCGCCGACTACCAGTACCCGACCAAGCCGGTGGACGGACCACGGCTCGCCATCGTCGGCGAGGCGCCGGGGGCGGAGGAGGTGCGGCAGGGCACCCCCTTCGTCGGCCGCAGCGGCAAGCTGCTGGACGAGTCGCTGGCTGCCGTCGGCATCGAGCGGGCGGAATGCCTCGTCGCCAACGTCTTCCGGTACCAGCCGCCCGGCAACAAGGTCGGTCACTTCTTCTCGTCGCGTGCCCGCGCTCGCAAGGAGGGCCGGGAGATCGACGAGAGCTGGGGCGCCTTCGGCACGTCGGATCGGCTGCTGGCCGAGTTCGCCGGGGAGATCGAGCATCTGCGCGCCACCCTGGCCGAGTATCGCCCGTCGGTGATCGTCGCGCTGGGCCGTACGCCCACCTGGGCACTGACCGGAGAGAACGGCATCCTGCAACTGCGCGGCAAGGTACTGCCCTGCCGCCTGCTGGAGGGGGTGGAGGTGGTGCCGACCTTCCACCCCAGCTATCTGCTGCGCGGCCAGCTGGTGGAACAGCCGACCTTCCTGGCCGACCTGCGGCTGGCCGTGTCCCGGCTCAATCGTTAGGAAGCAGGCGCCAGATCACCGTTTCGCGGCTCTCCCGGTCCTCCAGCTCCAGTGAGGTCGGGACGGTGTAGGTCGCCACCTTCTCGATCCCGCCGGCGGGGGCATAGGCGCGGCCGGGATCGCCCAGCAGGACCAGCGTGCCGGTCGCGGCGATCTCGCGCAGCCATGCCGTCACCCGCTCCGCCATCGGCTTCTCGTAACAGACGTCGCCGGCCAGAACCACGTCGATGCCCGGCAGAGGGCGGCCGACCAGATCGGCGCTGACCGGCTTGACCTCCACCCCGTTGGCCTCGGCGTTCAGCGCGATGGCGGCGAGCGAGAAGCGGTCGATGTCGCAGGACTGCACCCGTGCCGCCCCTGCCTTCATGGCGGCGATGCCGACCAGCCCGGTGCCTGCGGCAAAATCGAGCACCGATTTGCCGGCCACCAGCTCCGGCCGGTCAAGCAACAGCCGCGCCACAGCTTGTCCACCCGGCCAAGCGAAAGCCCAGTACGGCGGTGGCAAATTCGCGGCGGCCAAGGTCTCCTCGGTCGCCTGCCAGAGTGGCGTGACCTCGGTGGCAAGATGAAGCTGGATTTCCGGCAACAGCGGAGTGGTCGTCAGCGTCGTGTTGTCGCGGACGAAATCTGGCGGGGATGCATTGTTCATACGAGGATTCCCAAGGGACTCCGCTGTTGGGGGGAAGGCGGCCGATGGCTTATGAATGTTACATAATTCAAACGGTGTAGACACAGCTGCGAACCCGTGTTACCCGTTCTGCCAAGGGGAAAACAGAGGGATTGGGGGAGTCATGCGGCAGAGGGGAACCGCCATCGGCCTTTCGTTTGCGGCTTTGATCGCGCTCAGCCCCCTTACCGTGTCGACGGCTGCCGCACAAGACGGCGATTGCGTGCGTACGGTCCGCTCCATCTCCGATTTCACGATTCGCGGCGACGCCTGGACTTGGTGGGACCATGCCGCCGGCCAGTATGACCGCGAACACCGCCCCGCCGTCGGCTCCGTCCTCGTCTTCAAGCGCACCGGCCACATGCGCCGCGGCCACGTTTCGCTGGTCAGCGCGGTGATCGACCGCCGCACCATCGAGGTCGATCACAGCTGGCTGGATGGCGATGGGCTTCGCCGCGGCATGCGGGTGGTCGATGTGTCCCGCAACAACGATTGGTCCGCCGTCCGCGTCTGGCACGAGCCGACCGACCAGCTCGGCCTGCGCGTCTACGCCGCCTATGGCTTCATCATGCCGGAAGGCGAGGAAGCACCGCGCAGCGGCCGGATGCTGGATGCCGGCGACCGCGGCATGGACCAGGGCTTCGCCAGCAGCCCGCGCGGCCGCGGCAAGGCCACCGGCCCGCGCATGCTGGAAGCGTCGCTGCACCCGCAGAAGGGTCACGCCGTCTCGGTCCCCGGCCGCAAGCCCCAGAGCCTGCCGGCCACCGCCGTCGCCTCCCTCACCCCGCAGAAGCCGCAGCGCATGGATGTCGCCGTGCTGCCGTCGCGCAAGCCGGCCAGCGTGCATGCCGCCCCGGCCCCGGTGACGGTCGCCGAGGTCTCCTCTCCCGGCAGCCGCCGCACCGTTGCACCCGGCCGCAAGCCCGGTTCCGGCAACTCCGTCGCCCAGCTGGCCGAGACCAGCGGACGCTGATCGGGGCGGATTTCAGGTTTTCAGGAAGGGCGGGGCATGGCTCCGCCCTTTTTGTTTGTGCGAGAGAGGCGGCTTCCATGCCGCCCCCGATCCGAGTCCCGAAAGCTTCTGCCTTAAATCTTCCCTGCCAGGATCGCCGCCAGCACCAGCCAGCCGAACCAGCGGTTGGACTTGAACTTGTCCAGGCAGTCGCCCTGATCGTCCGGCCGCCATGTCGCGACCTGCCAAGCCAGCTGCAGGGCAGCCAGCGACAGCACCGGCAGGAACAGCCCGCCCAAGCCCGCCAGACGGCCGGCGATGCCGATGCCGACATAGGTCAGGGTGTAGAAGCCATAGATCCAGATCTTGCTCTGGTCGCCCAGGCGCAGAGCGGTGGACTTCACGCCGATGCGGGCGTCGTCCTCCTTGTCCTGATGGGCGTAGATGGTGTCATAGCCCAGCGTCCAGGCGATGCCCGTCACATAGAGCGCCACCGCTGGCCAGCCGACATCGTTCTGCACCGCCGCCCAGCCCATCAGCGCGCCCCAGTTGAAGGTCAGCCCGAGAAAGGCCTGCGGCCACCAGGTGATGCGCTTCATCAGCGGGTAGGTGAAGACCAGCAGCAGCGACAGCACGCCCAGCCCGATGGCGGTCGTTCCCAGCTGCACCAGGACCAGCAGCGACACCAGAAGCTGCGCCACCAGGAAGGCCAGTGCCTGACGCACTGACACCTGCCCGGACGGGATCGGACGGGAGCGGGTCCGCTCCACCATCGCGTCGAACTTGCGGTCCAGGATGTCGTTGACGGTGCAGCCGGCGCCGCGCATCAGCACCGCGCCGATCCCGAACAGCGCCATCAGCCAGAGCAGCGACGGCCAGTCCCGGAAGGGCTGCGGCATGGCCAGCGCCACGCTCCACCAACAGGGGAACAGCAGCAGCCATGTCCCGATCGGGCGGTCGAGACGCGCCAGGGTTACATAAGGACGCAGCCGGGCGGGAATCCGGCGGGCGACCCAGCCATCCTGCCGGATGTCGGTGAATCCGGAATCGGGAAGAGTCGGGCCGGTGGAAGCAGTGGGCATGACGGCGGTGTTTCCGCTGTGCTATGGAGATGTCGGAACAGCAATCATGGCGAAGGTATCGGGCTGCCGCCCGTGCGGCAAGTGTGGCGCACCGCTTCGGACCGGAGTGAAGTCCGGAAACGATGTGGTGGAACACCCGGGCTCAAGCTATGAAAAATTGCAGTTTCGGGACTTGCGCGCGCCAAAATCGTGCCAATACTGTTTCTTTATCAAAACCTCAGCGGCTTGCAATCGCAAATGGACATGAGCACGAAACCGGACCGTTTCGCCGTCGTCATCGATGACGAGTCGATCATCTTGGCCGGGATGGAGATCATGCTGGACACCTGGGGCTATCAGGTGCTTGCCGCCGAGGATGTGGAAACCGTCCTGGCGAAGCTGCCCGGTTGCTCGGCACCGGACGTGATCCTGTCCGATTACCGGCTGCGCGACGGCTGGTCCGGCATCACCGCAATCCGGGCGGTACGCGAGGCCTGCGGCGCCACCGTGCCCGCCATCATCCTGACCGGCGACACCGGGGTCGAACTGATGGCCGCCGCCAAGGCGGAGCAGATCCGCATCCTGCACAAGCCTGTCCAGCCCAATGACCTCCGCCGCCAGATCGACGCCCTGATCTCGGCGCCCTGATTGCCGCCTGACGCTCCTCGCCGGCCTGCATGACTGGTCTCTGACCTGCTGACTTGCACGCCCGCGGCCGGCTATAGTCGGCGGCGCCCCGCGGAGACGAAGACCATGGCCGACCCGATCAAGACCCGCCTGTATGTGGACAGCCCGCTGGCCGAAGGCCAATCGGTTGGGCTGGATCATGAGCGTGCCCATTTTCTGCGCCATGTCCTGCGGCTGGACCGCGGCGACTCCGTCGCGGTGTTCAACGGCCGCGACGGCGAATGGCGGGCGGTGATCGATGGTTTCGGCAAGGGCTGGTGCTCGCTGACCGTGGCTGAGCAGCGGCGCGAGCAGGATACGACTCCGGACCTCTGGCTTCTTTTCGCTCCGCTGAAGAAGGGCCGCATCGACTTCGTCGCCGAGAAGGCGACCGAGATGGGCGTTTCGCGGCTGTGGCCGGTGTTCACCCGGCGCACCGACCCAAACCGCGTCAACATCGACCGGCTGCGCGCCAACGCGATCGAGGCGGCCGAACAGTGCGAGCGCCTGAGCGTGCCGGAAATGGGCGAGGCTCTGCCGCTGGATCGCGTGCTGGCCGGCTGGCCGGCCGACCGCCGGCTTTACCTGTGTGCCGAGGCCGGCTCCGCCCGTCCCATCGCCGAGGTTCTGCGCGATGTCCCTGTAGGCCCTGCAGCCCTGCTGATCGGGCCGGAGGGCGGCTTTGACCAGTCGGAACTTGACGAACTCGCCAAACTTCCCTTTGTTGTTCCGGTGGGATTGGGTCCGCGCATCCTGCGGGCCGACACGGCGGTGGTGGCGGCGTTGGCTTGCTGGCAGTCCTTGACCGGGGATTGGACTGCCGGGGGAAGCGACCGGCGTCCGCCTTTCCGCGCGCCGATCCCGTAACCGGCCGTCACCCGGCCGATCCTCCGTCCACTTCCCGCGAGAGACTTCATGTCCGCACCCCCGACCACGCGCGGCGAACCCATCACCGACCGCCGCCAGCTTGCGGCCTATCTCGAATCCGGCTGCAAGCCGGCGCCGGACTGGCGCATCGGAACCGAGCACGAAAAGTTCGCCTACCGCACCTCCGACCTGCGGCCGCTGCCCTATGACGGGCCGGACGGCATCCGCGAACTGCTGACCCGCATGACCCGCTTCGGCTGGCAGCCGGTGGAGGAGAAGGGCAACATCATCGCCCTGGTCCAGGACAAGGCCAACATCACGCTGGAGCCCGGCGGGCAGGTCGAACTGTCCGGCGCCCCGTTGGAGACCCTTCACCAGACCTGCGCCGAGGTGCACCGCCACCTGCGTCAGGTGAAGGAGGTCGGGGCCGAACTGGGCATCGCCATGATGGGGCTGGGCTTCCAGCCGAAATGGACGCGCGACGACATCCCCTGGATGCCCAAGGGCCGTTACAAGATCATGCGCGACTACATGCCGAAGGTCGGTTCGCTCGGCCTCGACATGATGACGCGGACCTGCACCGTGCAGGTCAATCTGGACTTCGCGTCCGAAGCCGACATGGTGAAGAAGTTCCGCGTGTCGCTGGCGCTGCAGCCGATCGCGACCGCGCTGTTCGCCATGTCCCCGTTCACCGAGGGCAAGCCGAACGGCTTCCAGAGCTTCCGCAGCCACATCTGGACCGACACCGACCCGGACCGCACCGGCGACATCCCGTTCGTGTTCGAGGACGGCTTCGGCTTCGAGCGCTATGTCGACTATCTGCTCGACACGCCGATGTACTTCGTCTACCGCGACGGCACCTACATCGACGCGGCCGGCCAGTCCTTCCGTGATTTCCTCGACGGCAAGCTGCCGGCCCTGCCGGGCGAGCTGCCGCTGATCACCGACTGGGCCGACCACACCACCACCGCCTTCCCGGAAGCGCGTCTGAAGAAATATCTGGAGATGCGCGGCGCCGACGGCGGCCCGTGGCGCAGCCTGTGCGCTCTGCCGGCCCTGTGGGTCGGGCTGCTCTACGATCAGGTGGCGCTGGATGCGGCGTGGGATCTGGTGAAGGGCTGGACGACGGCCGAACGCGCGCATCTGCGCGCCGAGGTGCCGCGGTCGGGCCTGCGCACGACGTTCCGCAATGGGACGGTGCGCGACGTGGCGCTGGAGATGCTGGCGATCGCCCGCGACGGTCTGGCCCGCCGCGCCCGCAACGACAATTGGGGCGACGACGAGACGCATTTCCTCGACACGCTGCAAGTCATTGCGGAGAGCGGTCGCAGCCCGGCCGACGAACTTCTGGAGAAGTTCAACGGCCCCTGGGGCGGCAGCGTCGACCCGGTGTTCAAGGAATACGCGTACTGAGGGGAATGGGGGCTTCGCCGAGGTGAGGCCCCCTCCCTAACCCTCTCCTGCCGAAAGCGGGGGAGGGAGGGGCAATCAGTGAAAACTCACGCTACCACCGGCGCATGGGTGATGCAGCTCTTCGAACACACCTTGGAGCAGCTTTCGCAGCCGATACAGTTGGCCGCTTCCTTGACCGTCATGATCTTCTTCTCGGCCTCGTCGTCGAAGGCGTCGACGATGTCGCCGTCCTCGGTCAGGCCGATCATGTCGAGCACGCCGCGCCCGCACACCTTGAAGCAGCGACCGCAGCCGATGCACTGCTTCTGGTCGATGGATTGGACGAATTTCGGGGTCCAGCTCTGACCACCGCGGGTGGTGCCGGTCAGGAACTCAGCCATGGAGTTGCTCCTCTCGGGAAAGGGTGCGCCTAAGCTCTTCTTGAAAAATGGATGGGCTATGCCGTCTCCAGCGCCTTCAGCGCCGCCCGCTTCTCGGTCAGGATTTTGAAGGCGTCATAGGTTTCCTGCGCCACCGTCAGGATGCTCTGCCAATTCTGCGGAAGCTCTTCCGACAGATCGTGCAAATCCATCTTTTTCTGGGTGGCGCGGGCGTTCAGCTTCCTGATTTCGTCCTTCAGGGCGTCGATGTCGCTCATGGTCATGCTCCCGCGAGGTTCAGAGGTTTGCGACCTCGGGGTATTCCCGGATCAGCGCCACCGCGTCCTCGACCAGCTTGGCGCCGTCGGCGGTCAGCTTTTCGAGGCTGGGGAAGCCGAAGCGGTGGACGTCGCGCAGGGTCTTCGACACCACCACCAGTCGGCCGGTGGTCAAGATCATGCGGCCGAAGCCCTCGTGGCTCATCTTCATCATCGGCGAGGCCATCATGCCGGTCTGCTTTTCGACCGTGACGCCGACCGCCTTGTAGAACAGCTCCAGCCGCCACAGCGTGTCCGGGTCGGGATCGCCGATGATCGGGATGGCGGCGCGCGCCTCCTTGTCCAGGATGAAGGGGGCGAGCAGAGCCTCGTCCGGCTTGCCTTCCCAGGCGCCATAGCTGTCCTCGGCACGGAACAGCAGGACCAGCGTCTTCACGAACTGGTCGGCGACGGATATCTCGGCCACATCAGCCATGGTCAGGCCTCCTCCTCGTCGAAATGGAATTGCGGCGTCTCGCCCATCGCCTTGCGCAGCCAGGGTGGCGGATTGCCGTTCAGCGTCTGGACCAGCTTGTCGAGCAGGGCCGGGATGGCCTCACTGGCCTCGACCTTCACCGGATGGATCTTCTTCGCCACCACGCGGGCGGCGGCCGAGGCGCCGATGGCCGACAGGTAGATGATGGCGACGTCGGCCAGCGCCTCCAGCTTGGGCACCAGCTTGTCCTCGTTGCCGTCCTCGAACATCGAGCCGCCGAACTGGAAGGTCTCCAGAAAGGAATGGCCCTGGCGGTCGACCCGATAGACGGCGATGTTCTTGGCCCAGCCGAAATGCGCATCGACGTGCTGCATGTCCTGGGTGCAGAAAGCGACCTTCATCGATCCTCCTCGTGTCGGATGGTGTGTCGGGCGTGGGTCCTGCACCACGCTCAGACGGCGTTGCATCCGCATGATCCGCCTCCGCAGCCGTGCGAGTTCTCCGCGTCCTGATGGCCGGCCTCGTGGTGCTCGTGGTCCATCTCGCGGGCGAGGAACAGGTTGCCGATGTTGCACAGCAGCTCGCGCGTGCCGCGGTAACCGATCTGGACGCGAAGACCGGCCCCCAGCCGGTCGAACATCGGCAGGCCCATGCGGTGCAGCGGCACGCCGATCCGCCCCGCCCCCTGCCGCCCGTGCGAGTTGGAGACGATCAGGTCGGCGTCGCGGGCCAGCGTCTCCACATCGGAATGGTCGCCGACCATGACGGTGGCGGCCTTCAGCCGCTCCAGCACCGGGCTTTGCGTCGGCGACACCGCGGCGACGACCTCCGCCCCCATGTCGGCCAGGAAGCCGGTGACGGCGTAGAGCAGGTCGGGTTCCAGCGCAACGGCGATGCGCTTGCGGCTGTAGAAGAAATGCCCGTCCAGCATGGCGTCGACCAGGGCTTCGCGCTGGCGCCGCAGCCGGGCGGGGGCCGGCTTGCCCGAGATGTCCATCAGCAGGCGGATCAGCTTGTCCGACGTCTCCAGCCCGGTCAGCCGGCTGAAGAAGTGGCTGGGCACGTCGGTCTTCAGCTCCAGCGCATTGCCGGCGACCCGCATATGCTCACCCACCACGATGGTGGCGGCCGAGGCACCCATGGCGCGGATCTGCTCCACCGTCACGCCGCCCAGCGAGGTGGCGGTGAAGTCGGACGGCTGGCGGCCCGCCATCGACAGCGACAGGTCGGGCAGCATGATCGGCGACAGGCCGAAGCCCTCGATGATGTCGCGCAGTTCCTCCACGTCGCCGGGCGACAGGTGGCTGCCGGCCAGCACATTGACCTGGGTCGGGATACGCACCGGTGACGGTTCGACCAGCCGCTCGACGATGGCGGTGACGGCAGCGGCGAAGCCGTCCTCGAAACCGCCGGCGAAGTCGGGGGTGTTGGCGAAGACCAGGGCGGTGTCGGCCATGTCGGGGTTGCGCTGGCGGAACAGCGTGTACTGACCGCCCATGTCCTCGCCCTTGGTCTCGGTGACGCCGGTGGTGGCGACGCCGATCATGGCGGGCTTGTTGCGCTCGACGATGGTGCGGATCGCCTGTTCCAGATTGTCGTAGCCGCCGAGGATGGTGGAGACCTGATCCATCGCTGTGGTCTGCAGCGGGATCGCCTCGCGGAAATGGCGGACCAGCAGCACCAGCCCGAAGGCGGTGCAACCCTGCGAGCCGTGGAACAGCGGCAGGCAACGGTCGATTCCGAGATAGGCCAGCGCTGCGCCCAGTGGCTGGCTCATCTTCAGCGGATTGGTGGAAGTGGCCTTGGTGGCGGAGGGGAAGCGCTGGATGTGGGACATCGCCGTCACTCCGCCGCCAGAAGGGTGGAGGACGGGCCGGATTCCCACGGCGCCGGCTGGCGCACCTGACGCCAGATCGGATTCGACAGCGTCTTGTCGATCTCCTCGCAGAGATTGACGATGCCGTCATAGCCGGCATAGGCGTGGTGGCGCTCCTGATTGATGTCGAGCCAAGGAACCTTGGCCTTCAAGGAGATGAACTGCGACCGGCCACCGGACATCATGATGTCGGCCTGATTGTCGGCCAGCATCTTGTAGATGTCGCGCGGCTTCAGGTCGTCCCACTGGTGGAACTCCTCGCCCTTCATCTTCTTGATGCGCTCCTTGTCCTCCTTGGTCGACTTCTTGGTGGAGGTGCCGAGGATGGTCAGCCCGGCGCCTTCCAGCGCGCTGACCATCGACCAGCTCTTGACCCCGCCGGTGAACAGGAGGACGCGCTTGCCCTCGAAGCGCGGCTTGTAGGGTTCCAGACGGCGCCAGACGCGGCTTTCCTCGCGCGCGATCACGCCTTCGGTTCGGTCGATCAGCGCCTTGTCGGCGCCGCGCTCCACCAGCATGCGGGCCATGGTGCTCAGGGTGTCGGACATGTCGGAGACGCCGTAGAAGGAGCCCTCGAAATAGGGGATGCCGTAGCGCTCCTGCATCTTGCGGCCGACATTCACCAGCGCCTGGCTGCACACCATCATGGTGACGCGGGCGCGGTGGGCCTGGGCGACCTCGTTGTAGCGGCCGTCGCCGGAGATGCAGGACAGCAGGCGGATGCCGATCTCGTCCAGCAGCGGCTTGACCAGCCACAGTTCGCCGGCAAGGTTGTATTCGCCGATGATGCAGACGTCGGTCGGGGTGGTGACCTCCGGCTCCACCGTGCCGATGACATGCTCCAGCAGGGCCTCGCCCGCCAGCTTGTTGCCGAGATTCTTCGATCCGACGAAGCCCGGCGCCTCCACCGGGATCACCGGCTTGCCCAGCTTCTGCGTCGCGAACTTGCAGACGGCGGCGATGTCGTCGCCGGTCATCGCGGGCACGCAGGTCTGATAGACGAAGACGGCCGGCGGGTCGTATTGCTGAACGATCTCCTTGATGGCGCGGTAGAGCTTCTTCTCGCCGCCGCCGATGACGTCCAGCTCCGACAGATCGGTGGTGAAGCCGGTGCGGTAGAGCTGCGGGCCGGAGGATTGCGAGCCGCGATTGTCCCAGCTGTTGCCCAGGCAGGCGATGGGGCCATGGACCAGATGGGCGGCGTCGGCGATCGGCTGCAGCACGATCATCGCCCCGTCATAGGCGCAGCCGCCGGCCGCCGCCCCTGGTTTCAGCGATTTGGTGCAGCCCTTCTTCTTCTCCTTGGCCGACTTGGCCTGGTTGGTCGCGCAGCCCGGTTCGTTGAAGACGTCCTGGATCTTGTCCTGGAGCATGCCCGCTTCTCCCTTCCTGGCGCCGGAAATGGCTCTGCAGTGGTGTGATGCAGGGGGCGTGCCAGTGGGTAAGCTACTGACGAATATGGATTGTCATCTTTCCCATCGCTGTCCGATAGCTGACAATCGCTTCGGGCAGTCCGGGGCTTGTCGGGTGTCGCACAGCAGCGGCGGGAGGAACGCACAGGAAAGGGGTGGGGGCGGCCGTATCAGGACGGTTCGCGGCAATGGGATTTCATGATGGCACAACCAGGGTGGCGCGGTGGCCGAGGGATGATGAGCGGACTGCTGCTGACGCTGGCGGCAATGCCGGCCGTGGCCGCGCAGAATGACGCGGTGATCCGGTTGGCAACGGAGCCCGGCCATGAGATCGGCATCGCCTGCCGTTTCCTCGACCCCGACCAGCGCCCCGTCCCGCCGGAGGCCGAGACCTTGTGTGCAGCCGCCGCCGATCTCATCGCGGGCAAGACCGCCGGGCATGGCAAGGCGGTGGTGCGTCTCGGCCTGCGGGCCATGCCGCCTGACGACGGGGAACCGGAGGAGAAGCCGCCCGCGGTCGATGGCCCGATCCTGCTGCTGGTCCTGGAAGGCCGCCAGGATTGGAGTGGCACCACCCATCCCCGTTTGCTTCTGCGTGCCCGTCCGGTCCGTGACGGCATGGCCGCCCCGTCGGTTGGCCTGCCGCCGGTCTCGGTCGAGTTGGGGGGAGAGAACTGGCGGGCGGCTGCCGACCTTGCGCTGGAGCGGGTGGTCGGCTTCGCGATTCGGGACAGTTGAGGCGGGATGGTTGAAGAGGGATGGCTGACCAGTTCTCCGGGGATGATCAGCGGGCAAGCACTTGGGCCGCTTCCTTGGTTGCGGCGATGGCGGTTTCGACCTGCGTGAAGGCCGCGGAGATCGCGGTGATGTTTCGGTCGACAACGCCCACCGAGGTCGATGCTCCCTGCATGTTGACGGAGATGCTGGCGGTGACGGTGGTCTGTTCCTCGACCGCGCCGGCGGACATGACGACGAACTCGCGCAGATTGTTCATGGCCGTGCGAATTGCCGACAGGGAAGACACGACATCGCCGGAAACGGATCGCATTCCCTCGATTTCGCGGGAAATCTGGGCGGTCGCGTTCGCCGACTGGTTGGCCAGATTCTTGACCTCGTTGGCAACCACGGCGAATCCCCTGCCGGCCTCGCCCGCCCGCGCCGCCTCGATGGTCGCGTTCAGCGCCAGCATGTTGATCTGTCCGGCGATGGAGCGGATCAGTTCGACGATGCCACCCATCGCCTTCGCCACTTCCGACAAGCGGGTCGCAGCGCGGTCGGCGTTGTCGGCCTCGCTCACGGCGGCATCCGCCGCCTGCTGCGACCGTGACATGCTGTCGGCGATTTCACCGGCGGCGGCCGCCAGTTCCTCCGCCCCGGCTGCGATGGTCTGCACCGTCACCCGCGTCTCCGACGATGCGGTGGCGGCGGTATCGGCCTGTTTTTGGGCGACGCTCATCGCCCGTTCTATCTCGCCGAAATTGGTGTCGATCAGGGACTTCAGCCGGTCCAGCAGACTTATCTGGTCGGTGATGTCGGTCGCGAATTTAACGACCTTGCACAGGCGGCCGGCACCATCGAAAACCGGGTTGTAGGATGCCTGGATCCAGACGACGCGGCCGCCCTTGCCGATGCGCCGGTATTGGGCGGCTTCGAACTGTCCCTTGTTCAGCCGGTGCCAGAAATCGCGATAGGCGGTCCCTTCGCGCTCCCGCGGATCGACGAACATGCTGTGATGGCGTCCGCGTATTTCCTCCAGGCTGTAGCCGAGCACCTTGAGGAAATTCTCGTTGGCAGTGATGACGGTGCCGTCGGGATTGAATTCGATCACGGCCTGCGAGCGCGAAATCGCATCGACCTTGCCGCGCATGTCGGTGTTGATGGCCTCTCTTTCCGTGACGTCGGTGGCGATTTTAACGACTTTGCAGGGACGCCCGGCGGCGTCGAGGATGGGGTTGTATGTGGCCTCGATCCAGACCTCGCGACCGTTTTTGGCAATGCGCCGGTACAGCGCCCGCTGGAATTCGCCGCGCCTCAGCCGATCCCAGAAGTCCCGATAGGCCTGGCTGGCATGCTCGGCCGGGTCGACGAACATGCTGTGATGCTGTCCGACGATTTCCGGCAACGAGTAGCCCATTACTTTCAGGAAATTGGAATTTGCCGTCAGGATTTTCCCGTCCATTGCAAATTCAATCACTGCCATGGAGCGATTCAAGGCGGCCAGCATTGCTTGGTTCTCCGACTCCTTTGAACTTATCGCCCGGATGAAACCAATCATTTCCGCCCCCTTTTCCCATTGGCTTGGCCGCCTGATGGTTCTTATGAAATCCCAACTCCTTCCCCCGGTCAATAAGTGCTGGCACTTAATGCTGACAGAAGCGGTAAGAACACCATTCGGTATGAGCTTGTACTAATGGGCGGTGTGGCGATTTCTTATTCTGCATCTATGAAATTCGGAGGCATGGATACAATAAATTTTACGTTGCGCTTTTTTGCGCACTGCAGCGGGCGAAATATTTTCTTCACCTAAAAATAAAGTTGCGTCTGGTCATGCGCGCAATCGGTTTGCCCGGCCCCATCATCGAAATAAGCGGCAAACAAAAATACCCGGAGCGTGCCGTGGCCGGCGCTCTCCGGGTTGGGGAGGTTGCCGCCGGGCCGGGGGGATGGAGACCCCGGCCCGTCGGGTTGGCTGGAACCGATGCCTGAAATTGATGTCCGAAATGATGCCTGGATCGCCGCCGACCTGCCGGCGAACCGGTCAGCGGATCAGGTCGAACGAGTAGTCGGTCTGGCCGACGATGTTGGTGTTGGCGTCGATGTCCTCGAAGATCCGGTCCAGGATCCGCACCAGCACGTTCAGCGCGCCCTGGTAGCCCCAGGTCGGGTAGCGGTGGTGGTGGTGGCGGTCGAAGATCGGATAGGTCAGGCGGATCAGCGGAACCTTGGTGTCGCGCTCCAGATACTTGCCGTAGCTGTTGCCGATGATGTAGTCCACCTTGTCGGTGAAGATCAGCGAGCGCAGGTGCCACAGGTCCTTGCCGCCATGGGCCGCACCCGAGGCGCCGAAGGGCGAGGCGTCCAGCACCTTCTGGACCTGCTTCTCCCACTTCTTGGAACCGGAGGTCGACAGGATGTGCACCGGCTCCGCACCCAGTTCCAGCAGGAAGCGGGTCATGCCCAGGCAGAAGTCCGGATCGCCGTAGATCGCGAAGCGCTTGCCGTGCATGTGGGTGTGGCTGTCGGCGATGGCGTCGACCAGACGGCCACGCTCCAGCTTCAGGCTGGCCGGCACCGGCTTGCCCGACAGTTCCGCCAGCTTCAGCAGCAGCTCGTCGGTGGCGGTGACGCCCATCGGGTAGTTGAACTTGGCGACCTGCTGGCCCTTCTCCTTGCAGAACTGCAGGGTCTGGGTGGTGTTGTATTCCTGCATGGAGAGGGTGGCCTTGGCGTGCAGGGCCTCCTTGGTCTCCTCGATGGTGGTGCCGCCGTCATACATGCGGTACTCGCCATCCATCGGCGTGTCGAAATTGTCGGACACGTCGGACAGGATCTGCAGCTTCAGGCCGAATTCGCCGGCGATGCGCTTCAGTTCGCGGTTGTTGCCGACGGCAAACCCGTCGAAGCCCGGGATCAGGTTGATCTGCTCGGTCTTGGGCGTGTCGAAATTCTCCGAATTGCCCCAGAAGCTGCTCAGGATCCCCTTGATCATGTTGTCGTAGCCGACGATGTGGCTGCCGACGAAGGCCGGGGTGTGGGCGAACGGCACCGGGAAATCGGCGGGGACGCTTTCCTTGTTCTTGGCGTTGGCGATGAAGCCTTGCAGGTCGTCGCCGATGACTTCGGCCATGCAGGTGGTCATCACCGCGATCATCTTCGGCTTGTAGAGCGCATAGGCGTTCGCCAGGCCGTCGATCATGTTGTTCAGGCCGCCGAACACCGCCGCGTCTTCCGTCATCGACGAGGAGACCGCGCTGTTCGGCTCCTTGAAGTGGCGGGTCAGGTGGGTGCGGTAATAGGCGACGCAGCCCTGGGAGCCATGGACGAAGGGCAGGGTGCCTTCGAAGCCCTGGGCGGCGAACATCGCACCGATCGGCTGGCAGGCCTTGGTCGGGTTGATGACGACCGCTTCACGGGCGAAGTTCTTCGCCTTGTATTCCTCGGACTTGGTCCATTCGGACACGCGGGCGACTTCCTCGTCCGAATGTCCGTACTCGAACTCGGTCTTCTTCTTCTCGAACATCGCCGCGTATTCGGGCTGCCGGAAGAGGGTGTAGTGGTCGAGGATCTTGTCGGCGCTCTGCGAAAGCTTGTCGGTCATTCTCAAATTCTCCTGTTCCAGAGGCCGATGGTCAGAACGGGGCCTTCATCACGCCCCAGACGGGGTTGTTGATGGCCAGGTCCATGTCGCGGGCGAAGATCGCGAAGCCGTCATAGCCGTGGTACGGGCCGGAGTAGTCCCAGCTGTGCATCTGGCGGAACGGCAGGCCCATCTTCTGGAACACGTACTTTTCCTTGATGCCCGACGCGACGAGGTCGGGACGCATCGCCTCGACGAACTTCTCCAGTTCGAACGCGGTGACGTCGTCGTAGATCAGCGTGCCTTCCTTCACGTAGTGCGGCGTGCGCTGATAGTCGTCGTTGTGAGCGAATTCGTAACCGGTGCCGATGATCTCCATGCCGAGGTCGTGATAGGCATCGACGACGTGGCGGGGACGCAGGCCGCCGACGTAGATCATGACCTTCTTGCCCTCCAGCCGCGGCTTGTACTTGGCGATGACCGCATCGACCATCGGCTGGTAGCGGGCGATGACCTTCTCGGCGTTCTCCTTGATCTTGTCGTCGAAGAGGGCCGCGATCTTGCGCAGGGACTCGGCGATCTGGCTCGGGCCGAAGAAGTTGTATTCCATCCACGGAATATTGAACTTCTCTTCCATATGGCGCGCGATGTAGTTCATCGAGCGGTAGCAGTGGATCAGGTTGACCTTGGCCTTCGGCGTGTTCTCCAACTCCGCCAGCGTGCCGTCGCCCGACCACTGGGCGATCACGCGAAGACCGATCTCCTCCAGCAGGATGCGGGACGACCAGGCGTCGCCGCCGATGTTGTAATCGCCGATGATGGTGACGTCATAGGGGGTGGAGACGAAGTCGGCCTTGGGTTCCGTCTTCTCGAACACCCAGTCGCGGATGGCGTCGTTGGCGATGTGGTGGCCCAGCGACTGGGACACGCCGCGGAAGCCTTCGCAGCGCACGGGGATGACCGGCTTGCCGATTTCCGCCGACTTGGCGCGGGCGACCGCCTCGATGTCGTCGCCGATCAGGCCGATCGGGCATTCCGACTGGATCGAGATGCCGTTCACCAGCGGGAACAGCTCGTTGATTTCCTCGATGACCTTGTGCAGCTTCTTATCGCCGCCGAAGACGATGTCCTTCTCCTGGAAGTCCGAGGTGAAGTGCATCGTGCCCCAGCTGTCCACACCGGTGTCGCCGATGTAGTAGTTGCGGCGGCCGGACCAGGAGTAGTAGCCGCAGCCCACGGGCCCGTGGGAGATGTGGATCATGTCCTTGATCGGACCCCACACCACGCCCTTCGAGCCGGCGTAGGCGCAGCCGCGGATGGTCATGACGCCGGGGATGGACTTGACGTTCGACTTGACGCCGCAGTCCTTGGCCTCGGCCTCCAGCACGTTCAGGTGCTTGGCGCGGCGCTTGCGGGATTTTTCGGGATAGGCTTCGAGGACTTCGTTGACGAGGTTCTTGACGTCGACCGTGGTGTTCTCGGACAGGCTCATAGCCGGCCTCCTGCTTGAATATTCCGCGCCACTGCAGCGCGTGACCGAGCCCCTCCCTCCCACGCCGACGTCGCCCGGCCGGAACCGGTGGGCAGTCGTTGGGTCGACGTCGTACGGGGCTGGGGAAAAGGGCCAGTGTTCAGGCGGTCCCCCCTGCGCCGATGGGGCAGGGGGGCCGGTAGGCAACCGTCGCTACGCCCGGGATCAGGCGCCGGCCTTCGCCGCTTCCTTGGCAGCCAGCTCGGCGAGCTGCTGTTCCTCGGTCTTCATGATGCCGAAGTCCATCAGCATCTCTTCCAGCTCTTCCATCGTGATGGGGGTCGGGATGCAACCCTGGCCGGAGTTGTTGTGCACCTTGGTGGCGAGCTGGCGGTACTCTTCCGCCTGCTTGCTCTCCGGCGCGTACTCGATGACGGTCATGCGGCGCAGCTCGGCATGCTGCACGATGTTGTCGCGCGGCACGAAGTGGATCAGCTTGGAGCCCAGGCGCTTGGCCAGGGCCTCGGCCAGATCGATCTCCTTGTCGGTCTGACGCTCGTTGCAGATCAGGCCGCCCAGGCGCACGCCGCCGCTGTGCGCGTACTTCAGGATGCCCTTGGCGATGTTGTTGGCGGCGTACAGCGCCATCATCTCGCCCGACATGACGATGTAGATTTCCTGGGCCTTGTTCTCGCGGATCGGCATGGCGAAGCCGCCGCAGACCACGTCGCCCAGCACGTCGTAGGACACATAGTCCACGTCGTCGTAGGCGCCGTTCTCTTCCAGGAAGTTGATCGAGGTGATGACGCCGCGGCCGGCGCAGCCGACGCCTGGCTCCGGACCGCCGGACTCGACGCACTTGATGCCCTTGTAGCCGATCTTGACGACGTCTTCGAGCTCCAGGTCCTCCACCGAACCGGCCTCGGCGGCCAGGTGCAGCACGGTGTCCTGGGCCTTTGCGTGCAGGATCAGGCGGGTCGAGTCGGCCTTCGGGTCGCAGCCGACGATCAGGATCTTCTGACCGAGCTCGACCAGAGCGGCCAGCGTGTTCTGAGAGGTGGTGGACTTACCGATACCGCCCTTGCCGTAAAAGGCGATCTGACGCAGAGGCGCTTTGGCCATGTGGGTCGCTCCTGTGCTTGGGTCGTGGGTGTGTGCTTCGATCCGGTGCGGCCGGTTCGTGGCCGCTTCGGAATTCATGGATTGCACGACCCGTGCCAGAGCGAAGAAAACGTGTAAGTATTTATTTTGTAAAGGTAAATTCCAGAACCGGCATCGCATGCCCCTTTGTCGGAGTCCCGACACACACAACAAAGCCCGACATTTTGTCTGGTCTTTATGGTGGAGTGGATTTGTGGGGAGGGAGCACCCACAGCCGAACCCTACCGCCCCTCGCCCAGCGCCTCTGCCGCGACGACGATGCGCAGCGCCAGTTCCTCCACCGCCTCGTCGCGGTTCATGTCGTAGAGAAGCTGCGCGAGCAGCCGTCCGCGCGCCATCAGGCGGCGGGCGAGGGCCGGATCGGCGGGCTTGGCCAGCAGCGCTTCGACCAGACGTTCGCCGGTCAGGCGGGCCAGCGTGTCGCAGCGGTCGACCAGCCGCTGCTTCAGCGTGTCCACGGCGGCGGGGCGGCCGGCATGGCTGAGGTCGGCGCAGAAATGGTGAAGGCTGCGCAGTTGCCGCAGCAGGGCGGCGAACAGCAGATCGTCCAACTCGCCGCCGGCCGCCGCCTTGCCGATCAGATCGAACAATGTGTCGGAAAGCCGCCATGCCGCCGACAGCCAGTCGTTCATCGCCTTGCGGTCTGCCGGCTCGACGAAGGGGCCGGATTCCTCCTTCGTCTCCTCCTGGTCGTCCAGGTTGCGCAGAGCGATGACGATCAGCCCGTCGGCCTGGGCCAGCGTGGCGAGGCTGGCGTGCAGCGTCTTCAGCCCGCGGTTGGCGACGAAGCCCTCGATCGCCTCGGTGGCCCGGCGCAGCGAATAGCGGGCGAGCCGACGCGACTGATAGACGACGTCCTGCAAGGCGCTGCCGCCGCCCAGCGCCTCCAGCGCCATCCGCCGCACTTCGAAGCGCAGCAGGGCGCGGGCCAGCTGGTCGATGCCGCCGACGTCGATGGGGCGGCTGTCCTTGGTCAGCCTGTCGGCGGTGGCGCGGGCATCGGCCTCGATGGCGGCGATCACCGCCTGGAGATGGCCCTTGCCGCCGCCGCGCATCCGGCTGACCAGCGTCCGCATCGCCTCGGCAAGGTCGACGGCGCCCGGCAGGCTTTCCTCATGGTCGGTGCGGCCGGCCACCAGCCGGTCGATCAGATGGTCGCGCACACCCGGCAGCAGCACGTCGGTGATGATCTGCCCGATCGGCCGCAGCAGCGCTTCCATCAGGCGGCCGGGTGGCTGCCCGACAAGTCCCGGCAGCGGGTTGATCGGCTTGGGCACCAGCCGCGGCCGGTGCGGCTCCAGCAACTCCAGCACTGCATCGCCGCGCAGGGGCGTGATCGACCCGCGCAGCAACTGGGCAAGCCGCAGGACGGTGCGCGCCTCCGTCATGCCTCGCGGCGGGCGGCTGTCGGGGGCGCCGGGCGTGGGAGTCGCGGGTTCGGCGGGGGGCGGGGGCCGGACAAGCGTCTGCGCGGGCACGGGCGGGGTGCGCCGGCGCCGGCTGTCGTCGTACTTGGTCGGCCAGAAGGCCATGCGGGTGCCGCCGGATCGTAAGCGTCGCTGTACTGAGTATGGGGACGGAAAGTTCGGCTTCAAATGGACAATATTGCGACATGCGGCGACAAGCCTCCGCCGGTTGTGGCGGTGAAGGCTTGGCACGCGCCGTCTTATGCAATATCCATATGAGAAGTAATGACATTTGGGCGGAGCGGCTTGGCGTGACGGATGGGGGGCTGATGCGCGATGCGAGTGAACGGGCGGTGGAGGCCGACTCGCCACCCGATTCTCCGCTGGCGCTGCGTGCCCACGGCACCAACCTCGTCAACGTCCCGGCCTCCG
The DNA here is from genome assembly GCA_965650625.1 of uncultured Azospirillum sp. Taxonomy (GTDB): domain Bacteria; phylum Pseudomonadota; class Alphaproteobacteria; order Azospirillales; family Azospirillaceae; genus Azospirillum. Next base: position 80,237 of record CBFGPE010000003.1, read on the forward strand.
TGCTGTGCAGCGAAGCCTACAATGACGAGCCGCGGCGCCTGCGCATCGGCGCCACCCGCAGCGAACATGCCGCCTTGTTCGAGGCACTGGACGAAAGCCCCGACGCGCTGACCGCGTCGGACATCTTCCAGCGCCATATGGCCGAGGTGTTCGGGGTCAATCCCGACTTCTCCGGGACCGAAGGGCCGGACGGCAAGCGCCGGTTCCGCGCCAGCTACCTGCGCCTGCTGAAGGGCTGGATGTTCGACAGCAACCGGGCGGAGGGGGCGGTGCTGAAGGGGTGGGTGGAGAGCCGTTTCGGCCTGCTGCCGACCTTCCATGGCGAGCCGATCCACCGCTTCGCCTCCGACGCCTGGGCGGCCTATGGCGAGCAGAAGCAGTCGACCCGCTTCCACAACAACAACATCCACCTGCAACTCGATCTTCTGTACGAGTTCTGCCAATGGACGATCCGCCGCGGCTGGCCCGACGCGCCGATGCCCAACTGGGCCTCGCACATCCGGATGTACCGCGGGGTCAACGATTTCGAGGAACACCACATCGTCGCCCGGCTGGACAAGCGCACGGCGGTGCTGCGGCTGAACAACCTGTGTTCCTTTTCCATCAACCGCGACATCGCCGGCCAGTTCGGCGACTACATCCTCGATGCCTGGGTGCCGCTGCCCAAGGTGATCTTCTTCCGCGACATCTTGCCGCGTTACCCTTTCCAGGGCGAAGGAGAATATCTGGTCATCGGCGGGGACTATCGGGTGGGTGTGTCGCTTCTCTGACAACCTCACGCCCGGCGTCGGCCTGTGTGCCGTCGGAGGGGCGCACCAGGAAGGGGCGGGCGCTTTGCCCGATGGCATGACCGATCCGACGATTCTGACACCCGAGATCCGCTCTCCTGAAGTCCGATCCAGGGCGCTCGGCGCCTATCTCGGCCTCGCCTGCGGCGATGCGCTGGGGGCGACGGTGGAGTTCCTGACCAAGGGCGAGATCGTCCATCAATATGGTGTCCACAAGCACATCAAGGGCGGCGGCTGGCTGAAGCTGCCGGCGGGGCAGGTGACCGACGATACCGAGATGTCGCTGCATCTCGGCCGCGCCATCCTGTCGGGTCCGGAGTGGGAAGCCCGCCGCGCCGCCGAGGAATTCGCGATCTGGCTGAAATCGGTGCCGGTCGATGTCGGCGACACGACACGGCGCGGCATCCGCCGCTTCATCATGCACGGCACGCTGGAGGAGCCGGAGTCGGAATACCACGCCGGCAACGGCGCGGCGATGCGCAACCTGCCGGTGGCGCTGGCGACGCTGGGCGACGATGCGGCGTTCGAACGCTGGTCGGTGGAGCAGTCGCACATCACCCACTGCAACCAGCTGTCCGATTCCGCGGTGATCGCGCTGGGCCGGATGGTGCGGCGGCTAGTGCTGGGCGGTGGCATCGTCGCTGCGCGGGAGGAGGCGAACGCCCTGATCGCCAAACACCGCCAGTTCAAGTTCGAACCCTATCGCGGCCTGTCGACCGCCTTCATCGTCGATACGGTGCAGACTGTCTTCCACTATTACTTCCAGACAGATTCGGTCGAATCCTGCGTGGTGGAGACAGTGAACCAGGGGGGAGACGCCGACACCACCGGCGCCATCGCCGGCATGCTGGCCGGCGCGACCTATGGTGTCGAGTCGATCCCGTCGCGCTGGCTGCGCAAGCTGGACCGCAAGGTCTACGACGAGATTTGTCAGCAAACCGACGCGCTGCTGGCCCGCGCGCCGCTGTTCCGGGAGACATGACGATGGCCGACGTGATTTTCTTCGAAAAGCCCGGCTGCGGCGGCAACGCCCGGCAGAAAGCCCTGCTGGAGCAGGCCGGTCACCGCGTGATCGCCCGCGACCTGCTCGCCGAGCCCTGGACGGCGGCGACGCTCCGTCCCTTCTTCGGCGACCGGCCGGTGGCCGACTGGTTCAACCGGGCCGCCCCGGCGGTGAAGAGCGGCGAGGTGGTGCCGGAGGCGATGGACGAGGCCGCGGCGCTCGCCGCGATGGTCGAACGCCCGCTGCTGATCCGCCGCCCGCTGATGCAGGTCGGCGACCGCCGCGACTGCGGGTTCGAGACCGACCGGGTGGAGTCCTGGATCGGGCTGGGCGGGATCGGGCTGGGCGGTGCTGCGCCGGCCGGCGGGAAGATGGAAGGCTGCCTGCGGCCGGACATGCCGCCTTGTCCGAAGCCATGAAGCCCAAAACCATGAACGTCAGCGCGTGACCTTGCGCACCACCTGTCGTAGCTTGTCGCTCCCAAGGGCGACGACCAGCGGCAGACGAGGACATCATGTGCGAACTCCTGGGCATGAGCGCCAACGTGCCCACGGACATCTGTTTCAGCTTCGCCGGCCTGATGCGCCGCGGCGGGGAGACGGGTCCGCACCGCGACGGCTGGGGCATCGCCTTTTACGAAGGCAAGGGCTGCCGCACCTTCCACGACCCGGCCCCCAGCTCCGAATCGGAGATTGCCCGGCTGGTCAGCCAATATTCGATCAAGTCCTGCACGGTCATCTCGCACATCCGCCGCGCCAACCGCGGCCGGGTGTCGCTGGAGAACACGCATCCCTTCACCCGCGAGCTGTGGGGCCGGGTGTGGACCTTCGCCCATAACGGCCAGTTGAAGGGCATCAAGGACCGCATCCTGACCTTCTACGAGCCGGTCGGCAGCACCGACAGCGAGCACGCCTTCTGCTGGCTGCTCGACCAGATCCGCATGCAGTATCCGGAGCCGCCCAAGACCACCTCCGGCCTGATGAAGCTGATCCGCCATCTGGCCGCCGATCTCGGGACGCTCGGCGTCTTCAACATGCTGCTCAGCGACGGGCGGTATCTGTGGTGCCATTGCGCCACCAACCTCGCCTGGCTGACCCGCAAGGCGCCGTTCGGCGCCGCCACCCTGCTCGATGCCGACATGAGCGTCGATTTCTCCAAGGAGACGACGCCGAACGACATCGTCACCGTCATCGCCACCCGCCCGCTGACCAGGGATGAAGCCTGGACGGTGATGCAGCCGGGGCAGATGGCGGTCTTCCGCAGCGGGACCCTGGTGACGCGCTGAACCCGCCGGGCTCGGCCGATTGTTGCTTGTCCAGAGACGATCTTTCGCGCACAGCCCGGCTTAACCGCCGGAAAACAAAGGGGCATCTTGGGTGTCAGAAACCGGCCGCACATGACGGCTGCAACAACCAAGAGGCTCCTTCCGCCATGACCACAATCCTGCATGTCGACTCCAGCCCGCTCGGCACTGCCTCCGTCACCCGTCAGCTGACCGCCTCCATCGTCGAGGCCCTGGTGAAGGCCGAACCGTCGGCCACCGTCGTCGCCCGCGACGTCGCCGCCAACCCGCCGGCCCATCTGGACGGCGAGCTTCTGCAGGTCGTCAAGCTCGGCAACCGCGACGGTCTGACCGAGCGGCAGCGCGACGAACTGGCCCTGAGCGACGCCCTGGTCGAGGAGTTCCTGGCCGCCGACGTCGTGGTGATCGGCGCGCCGATGTACAACTTCTCCATCCCGACCCAGCTGAAGGCCTGGATCGACCGCCTCGCACAGGCCGGCCGCACCTTCCGCTACACCGAGAAGGGCCCCGAGGGTCTGGCCGGCGGCAAGCGCGTGATCGTGGCCTCGGGCCGCGGCGGTGTCTATTCGACCAACCCGGCGCTGGCCGGCCTGGACCACCAGGAAGCCTATCTGCGCACGGTGCTGGGCTTCTTCGGCATCACCGACGTGACCTTCATCCGTGCCGAGGGCATCGGCATGGGTCCAGAAGCCAAGGACAAGGCGCTGGCCGGCGCCGCCAAGGAGATCGAAGGGCTGCTGGTGGCCGCTTGAGGCTTACGGGGCGGGTGCTGCACCCGCCCCCCATACTCTACTGGAACGCCACCTCCGCCAAGCTGCGCAGCTTGCGGGAGTGCAGTGTCTCCATCCCATGCTCGCGCAGCAGTTCCATCGCGAGCACGCCGATCTTCAGATGCTGGTCGACCCGCTCGCGATAGAAGCGGTCGGCCATGCCCGGCAGCTTCAGCTGACCATGCATCGGCTTGTCGGACACGCACAGCAACGTCCCGTACGGCACGCGGAAGCGGAAGCCGTTGGCGGCGATCGTCGCGCTTTCCATGTCCAGCGCGATGGCGCGGCTCTGGCTGAAACGCATCAGCGGCTCGCGGTGGTCGCGCAGCTCCCAGTTCCGGTTGTCGATGGTCGCCACCGTGCCGGTGCGCATGATCCCCTTCAGGTCGAAACCCGACAGTCCGGTCACCCGCTCCACCGCCGTTTCCAGCGCCCGCTGAACCTCGGCCAGCGCCGGCACCGGCACCCACAGCGGCAGGTCGGCGTCCAGGACATGGTCCTCGCGGACATAGCCGTGGGCCAGCACATAGTCACCCAGCCGCTGCGTATGCCGAAGCCCGGCGCAGTGGCCCAGCATCAGCCACGCATGCGGACGCAGCACCGCGATATGGTCGGTGATCGTCTTGGCGTTGGACGGACCGACGCCGATGTTCACCAGCGTGATGCCGTTGCCGTCCGGCCGTTTCAGGTGATAGGCCGGCATCTGCGGCATGCGCGCCAGCTTGGCCGAAACGGCATCGGCGGCTCCACCGAGATTCTGGTTGGTGGTGACGATGTCGCCCGGCTCGACGAAGCTGTCATATTGGCAGCGGTAGGCCGCCAGCTCGGCGTCGCCGGTCGGCTCCATGATCTCGCGCGACAGGCGGATGAACTCGTCCACATAGAACTGGTAGTTGGTGAACAGGACGAAGTTCTGGAAATGCTCCGGCGCGGTGGCCGTATAGTGGCGCAGCCGGTGCAGCGAGAAATCCACCCGCGGACCGGTGAAGAGCGCCAGCGGCTTCACCGCATCCGGCCCGCCGTCGCAGGTGCCGTTGACGATGGTGTCGTCCATCCGCGCCAGATCGGGCAGATCGAACAAATCCGGCAGCTTGGTCAGCCGGTCCGGCGGCAGATCGCCTTCGACATACATCCCGTTGGGGAAGGCGAAATGGATCGGGATCGCCTCCTCGCTGACGCCGACCTCCAGCGGGACGCCGTGATTGCGCAGCAGAAGCGTGAACTGTTCCAGCAGATAGCGTTCGAACAGGTCGGGCCGCGTCACCGTGGTGGAATGGACGCCGACCCCCTCGACGAAACCGTAGGACAGCCGGGTATCGACTGCGGCCCCCGACACAGCGGTCAGCCGCACATAGGGATAGTATGCCCGGTTTCGTCCGCCTTCCTCCTCGCCCTGGGTGTAGGCGGCGAAGCGGTCGCGCAAATAAGCGGTGTTGCGGTCATAAATATCCCGCACACAGGCCAGTGCGGCTTTGGCATCGGTGAAGCGCCCGGCCGACCCGGGCTGGAGCGGGGCTTTGTCGTTCATGTCGTCAAAGATGGGGTACGAACGACCGACTGGGAAGGCCGAATTTCGGCCAATCCCCGGTGCTTACCCATTCGGCGACGAAGACCCGGCCCCAGCGCTCAGTCGGCGTTCAGCCCCATCAGCGACTTGGCGAAGGCATCCGCATCGAACGGACGCAGGTCATAGACGCCCTCGCCGACGCCGATGGCGTGGACCGGGATCTTGAACTTCTCCGCCAGCGAGACCAGCACGCCGCCGCGGGCGGAGCCGTCCAGCTTGGTCAGGATCAGGCCGTTGACGTTGACCATGTCGCGGAAGATCTCCACCTGGCTGTGCGCGTTCTGGCCGGTGGTGGCGTCCAGCGTCAGCAGGGTGGTGTGCGGCGCCGTCTCGTCCAGCTTCTTGATGACGCGGACAATCTTGCGCAGCTCCTCCATCAGGCCGGTCTTGTTCTGCAGCCGGCCGGCGGTATCGATCAGTAGAACGTCGACCTTCTCGGCCTTCGCCCGCTCCAGCGCGTCATAGGCAAGCCCGGCGGCATCCGCCCCGGTGTCGCGGGCGACGACCGGGCAGCCGGTGCGCTCGCCCCAGATCTTCAGCTGGCTGACCGCGGCGGCGCGGAAGGTGTCGCCGGCCGCCAGCATCACGCTCTTGCCCTCCGCCTTGAACTGGCGGGCGAGCTTGCCGATGGTGGTGGTCTTGCCGGTGCCGTTGACGCCGACGACCAGGATGACATGCGGCTTCAGCGCCGGGTCCAGCACCAACGGCTTGGCGACGGGAGTGACGATCTTCGACACCTCGGCGGCAAGCGTCGACTTGACCTCCTCCGGCGAGACCTCCTTGCCGAAGCGGGTTCGCGCCAGTTCCGCCGTGACCTTTGCCGCGGTGGCCGGGCCGAGATCGGCGGTGATCAGCAGCTCTTCCAACTCCTCCAGCGCCTCGTCATCCAGCTTGCGCTTGGTGAAGATGCTGGTGATGCCGTCGGTCAGCTTGGACGAGGACTTAGAGAGCCCTTCCTTCAGCTTGGCGAACCAGCCCTTTTTGGTCGGCGGCGCTTCCTCGGCAGCAGCGGGGGCAGCCGCGACCGGGGCAGGGGCGGGCGGCGGCACGACCGGCGGAGTCACCATGGGCGGTGCGATCGGTGCCGGTGCGGCAGGAAGCTGGGCGGCCGGAGCCGGCGGCGCGGGCGGAATCTCCGGGCTCGGCGGCGCAGGCGCCATTTCCGGCACCGGCTCGACCTCCGGCATCGGCGGCGGCGGAGAGGCAGGCGGCTCCGGCGTCTTTTCCGCTTCCGGTTCCGGCACGGGCGTGGCGGTGTCCAGATTCACCAATTCGGTCTTCGCCGCCTCGTCCTTGGGAGCGGTCTCTTCGGGCTTCTTGCGGCCGAACCAGCGGAAAATCATGGAGTGTCCACTATAAGAGAGGTCAGAGCGGGGTGCCGGTCAGCACGCCGTCCTTGATGCCGGTAATGGCGGCGGGCACCAGCGAGCCGGGCGCTAAGGTTTGCCCCAGGCGGATCGCGGCGAAATGCTCGGTGCGGCCCAGGTCGTCCTTCTCCACCAGCACCGTCGCGGTGCGGCCGACGAGGCTCGCCAGCGTGCGGGCCTCAGCCGCCTCGCCGACGGCGCGCAGGCGGGCGGCGCGGTCCTTGCGCACGGCGCCGTCGACCTGCGGCATGCGGGCCGCCGGCGTGCCGGGACGCGGGCTGTAGGGGAAGACATGCAGCCAGGTCAGGCCGCATTCCTCCACCAGCCGCATGGTGTTCTGGAACATCTCCTCGGTCTCCGTCGGGAAACCGGCGATGAAGTCGGCGCCGAACACCACGTCGGGACGAATCGAGCGCACCCGCTCGCAGAACGCGATAGAGTCGGCGCGGCCATGGCGGCGCTTCATCCGCTTCAGCACCATGTCATCGCCGGCCTGCAGCGACAGGTGCAGGTGCGGCATCAGGCGCGGCTCGTTTTCGATCAGGCGCCAGAGGTCGTCGTCCATCTCGATGCAGTCGATGGAGGAGAGGCGCAGCCGCGGCAGTTCCGGCACCAGGGCCAGCAGCCGGCGCACCATCTGCCCCAGCGACGGCGACCCCGGCAGGTCGGGGCCGTAGCTGGTGATGTCGACGCCGGACAGCACCACCTCGTTGTAGCCGGCCTTCACCAGCGCCTGGACCTGCTCGACGATGCCGCCGATCGGGACTGAGCGCGAGGGGCCGCGGCCATAGGGGATGATGCAGAAGGTGCAGCGGTGGTCGCAGCCCTGCTGAACCTGGACGAAGGCGCGGGCGCGGTCCTCGAAGCCGCCGATCAGGTGGCCGGCGGTCTCCTTCACCGACATGATGTCGTTGACCAGCACCTTCTCTGCCGGGGGGAGGCCCCAGCTTTCCGGCTGCAGCTTTTCCTGGTTGCCCAGCACCTGATCGACTTCCGGCATCGCCGCGAAGCGCTGTGGGTCGATCTGCGCGGCGCAGCCGGTGACGACGATGCGGGCGTCCGGCCGCTCGCGCCGCAGCTTGCGGATGGTCTGCCGTGCCTGCCGTTCGGCTTCCGACGTGACGGCGCAGGTGTTGACGATCACCACGTCGTCCAGCCCGGCGCTGCGCACATGGTTGCGCATCACCTCGGACTCGTAGGTGTTCAGGCGGCAGCCGAAGGTGACGATCTCGGGGCCGGTCTGCGTCGTGCTGTCGGTGCTGTCGCTCATACTCAAACCAACTCGGCCGAAACCAGTTCAGCCGACAGCCGGCCGCTAAAGCTCAGTGCCACCGGGCCGGTCATCAGGACGCGGTCGTCCTCGGTCCATTCGATGGTCAGGGTGCCGCCGTCCAGCAGGATGTCCGCCTTGCGGCCGGTCAGGCCGCGGCGGGCGGCGGCCACCAGCGTGGCGCAGGCGCCGGTGCCGCAGGCCTGGGTGATGCCGGCGCCGCGCTCCCACACCCGCATGCGGATGGCGTTGGGCGACAGCACCTGAGCGAACTCGATGTTGGAGCGCTCGGGGAAGGTGGGGTGGTTCTCGAACACCGGGCCGACATCGGCCAGCGGCACCGCCTCGGCATCGTCGACGAAGAAGACGGCGTGCGGATTGCCCATGTTGACCGCGACCGGGGCGGCGAAGCCGCCATGCTCGACCGATTCGACCCGCAGCGTGTCGGTGGGGGCGGCCAGCGGAATGGCGCTCCAATCCAGCCGGGGCGGCCCCATGTCGACGGTGATGCGGCCGTTGTCGGCGCGGGAGGCGTGCAGCAGGCCCGCGGCGGTCTGGAAGCTGGCGCGGTCGCGCCCGCTCTCCTCCATCAGCAGCCAGCCGACGCAGCGCGACGCATTGCCGCAGGCCGCGGCCTCGCTGCCGTCGGCGTTGCGGATGCGCATGAAGGCGTCGGCCCCCGGCGCGTCCGCGCTTTCCAGAATGATGAACTGGTCGCATCCCACGCCGGTCTTGCGGTCGGCGATGGCGCGCACCTCCGTACCCGAGGGGCGGTAGGGTTCGGAACGGGCGTCGATCACGACGAAGTCGTTGCCGAGGCCGTGCATCTTCAGGAATTCGCGGGTCATGGCCGCCGTTATATGGCGAGCCGCGGGGATAAGTCCATAAGGCGCCGCGCAAGGCAGATTCGCGGGCGCCTCCGGATGGCTGCGCCCCCCGTTATGCCCCCTTGAACACCAGATGCTTCGACGCCGCGAAGTTGAAGAACATGCCGGCGATGGAGCCGGCGGCAACCGCCAGGAACGGATGCTCGGCGACCGTCTGCACGCTCGATTCCAGGCCGACGGAGACGCCGTAATTCACCACGCCGCCGATGGCGTTGGCGGCGATGAATTTGGCCCACTGGCGGTGCAGCGGCTCGCTCGCCGCGCCACGGAAGGTGAAGGCGCGGTTCAGCGCCCAGGTGGCGGTCGCCGCCGCGAAGAAGGACGGCACGCGGGCGGCGAAGAACTGCAGCCCGAGCGCCAGGCCGGCATAGAGTACGATGGTGTCCACCACCAGCCCGATGACGCCGACGACGCCGAACTTGGCGAACTGCATCCCCAGCCGGCCGAGCCGGCTGTCCAGAAGGCTTGCGACCGATGCCATCACCGGCGCTCGTCCCCGCGTGCGCCGGCCAGCGGCGGGTGGTTGCCCGGCGCGCGCAGCGACAGGTAGCTCATGCGCTTGGCCTCGCGGCGGCCATGGGTGACGGTGTCCAGGATCAGGCCGCAGGTCAGGCTGAGGAAGGCCAGCAGCATCAGCCCGGTGGCGAGCAGGGCGGTGGGGAAACGCGGGACCAGCCCGGTCTCGAAATAGGTCGCGATCACCGGCACGCCCAGGATCATCGACAGCAGGGCCAGCAGCCCGAAGGCGGCGGAGAAGAAGGGCAGCGGCCGCTCCTCCTTCACCAGGATGATGATAGTGCGCAGGATGCGGATGCCGTCGCGGATGGTGTTCAGCTTGCTGTGCGACCCGGGCGGACGGTCCTTGTAGGGGGTCTTCACCTCGGCGATCGGCATGCGCAGCTCCAGCGCATGGACGGTCAGCTCCGTTTCGGTTTCGAAACCGCTGGCCAGCGCCGGGAAGGACTTCACGAAGCGGCGGGAGAACACCCGGTAGCCCGACAGCATGTCGCCGATGCGGCTGCCGAAGATCTTGGCGACCATGCCGGTCAGCACGAGGTTGCCGAAGCGGTGGCCGGGGCGATAGGCGGCGACGATCTCCGTCACCCGCGCACCGTTGACCATGTCCAACTGCTCGTCCCACAGGCGCTTGACCAGTTCCGGGGCGCTCGGGGCGTGATAGGTGTCGTCGCCGTCGACCAGCACATACACGTCCGCCTCGATGTCGGCGAACATGCGGCGCATGACGTTGCCCTTGCCCTGCAGCGGCTCGCGACGGACCACCGCGCCCGCGGCGCGCGCGACCTCCACCGTCCGGTCCTTCGAGTTGTTGTCGTAGACATAGACGATGGCGTCGGGCAGGGCCGCGCGGAAGTCCTGCACCACCTTGCCGATCGCCGCCTCCTCGTTGTAGCAGGGGATCAGCACCGCGACGGTGGGGGCCGGGCCGGCCTGCACAGCAGCCGCCGGCGTTCCGGACGCGTCGGCGGCCGGGGGCAAGGCGGGGTGGTCGGCAGGGCGGTCGAGGGTCGATACGGTCATGGCGCTGGCTTCTGGCTGGGGACGGGACAGGCACGGCTGTCAGCGGCGATAAACAGCACAAACCCGCCGATTATTCCACTGTCTCCCGATTTCCGCCCACCCGGTCGACGGCGCAGAGGTTCAGCGTCTCGCCCAGATTGTTGGGAATCGGACGGCAGCGCTGCGGGTCGAGCCGCAGGCCGAGCAGTTCCGTCGCCTTCGCCGCGCCAGCCGTGTCGGGGATGGTGCTCAGCATTAGGAAGGGGCCGCGGTGGGACGCCACCTTGTCCTTCAGGATGGCGAGATAGCCGTTGCCGACCGAATCCGGCTGCAGGAAGTTCGATTGGATGCGCACGAAGGTGACGCGCGGCGGGAAGGACGGAATGACGTGCGAGATGGCCCAATAGCCGGCCATCAGCACCATGGTGTCGTCCGGATCCTCGATGGGCGGCACCTCCGCCGTCACCCATTTGTCCGCCCAGGCGACGCGCCCCCAGTCGGCCGGCTGCACCGTCACCTGCACCAGCGCCAGCAACGCCACCGCCAGCCCGATGCGCAGCCGGCGCGTCAGCGGCAGCAGCCCGACCGCCATCACCAGCCCCAGCGGCGCCAGCATCTCCAGCGGCACCAGATAGCGGTAGATGCAGAACATCACCACCCACAGCGCATAGGTGACGCTCAGCGCCGTCAGCAGGAACCGCGTCGCCGGTGCCTCACTCAGCCAGTCGTTCCGCTTCCCCATCGATCGGCTGATAACCGCGCAGACGAACCCGACCGGCACCAAAACGAACAGCGCCAGCACCCGCAGGTCGAACCACGGCACCTCGCCCACCGTCAGGGGATGGAAGGTGAAGACGAATGGGAAGAGCAGCCGCTGCCACAGGCCGGGCGGGAAGAAGCTGACATTGACGTAGTCGGAGATGGCGGCGAAGGGCGACCGGAAGATGTGGTTCATGTGCGGGAAGACCGGGTTCCCGTAATCGTGCCACAGATGCGCCATCCACAGGCCGCCGCCCAAGGTCAGCCCGACCAGCACGCCGATGCCGAAGAAGAAGGCCAGCCACAGCCGCCGCCACGGCCGGGTGGGCAGGGCCAGGAAGCCCAGGCACAGCCCGACCGCATAGATCACCGTCGGATTCTTCAGCCCCATCGCCGCCCCGGCAAGCAGACCGGCCGCCGCGACGCGGGCGAAGCTGGGCAGCGGCCGGCCGTCCAGGATGCCGGGCAGGCTGGCGGCGACGACCACAGCCGCGCCCAGCACGCCCAGGCTGACCACATTGTCCTGAAAGGTGGTGCCGATCAGCCCCAGCGTCCCGCCGCCCAGCCCGCCCATCACAGCCAGCGCCACCGCAATCAACGTCCGTTTCATATCCGGAACGTTCCGCAGACAAAATGATGCAAGCAGGTACAGCAGCGACAGGTTGATCCCCTGCAGCGTCCCCCAAAGAAAGCCGGCCACCCGCGCCGGCAGATGGGTCGCCAACCAATAGAAGGGCACGTCGAGGAAGGGGCTATAGAAGCTCGGCATCTGCGCCACGAGCAGATCGCGTCCGATCCGCCCGGTCAGCATCGCATAGCCGTTGTACCAATGGTAATTGCGCAGGTCCCAGTTCGCGTCCATGCCGAAGGCCAGCGTCAGCAGACCATAGGCCGGCGGAGCCAGCAGCAGGAAGGCAATGCCGATCAGGCGGGCACGGCGATCCAGTGGGCCATCCGATGGGCGATCTGACGGGTGATCTACGCGGGAGGCGGCTATCGGCATCGGAACGGGACAACCTTGCTGTTGGGCGGTATTGTCCTTAGGTGGCGGTCGCGCTCTCCGCAAGGGGAATGCCGGTTCCGGCGCTGCGTTTCGGGGTCCGCAATCGGGCCGGACCGGGACGATCCTTGGTCGTTCACGCAACAAAGATGCGCGACAGTGCATTGGCGCATGCCTGTTCGCTCATTGCGTGCCGGGAAAAGGGCAAGCTTCCTCTGGCAATGGCTTGTTCGGTCTGCTATTCACCACGCTCTGCATGCGCACGCTTGCGCCTTCTTGCGCGACAGGATTTCTGGCGATGGAAAAGTTCACGGTTCTCACCGGCGTTGCGGCGCCGCTGCCGATGATCAATGTCGATACCGATATGATCATCCCGAAGCAGTTCCTGAAGACCATCAAGCGGACGGGGCTTGGCAAGCATCTGTTCGACGAGATGCGTTACACCCCCGACGGGCAGGAGATCCCGGACTTCGTCCTGAACAAGCCGGCCTACCGCAAGGCCAGCATCCTGGTTTCCGGCGACAATTTCGGCTGCGGCTCCTCGCGTGAGCATGCGCCGTGGGCGCTGGCCGACTTCGGCATCCGCTGCATCATCGCCCCCAGCTTCGCCGACATCTTCTACAACAACTGTTTCAAGAACGGCATCCTGCCGATCAAGTTGCCGAAGGAGCAGGTGGACCTGCTGCTCGACGACGCGTCGCGCGGGTCGAACGCCGTCATCTCGGTCGACCTTGAGAAGCAGACCATCACCGGCCCGGACGGTGGCACCATCTCCTTCGAGCTGGACCCCTTCCGCAAGCATTGCCTGCTGAACGGCCTGGACGATATCGGCCTGACGCTGCAGCAGGCGGCCCATATCGACGGGTACGAGGGCAAGCAGCGCGCCGGCCAGCCGTGGATGTGGGGCTGACCGCCCGCCCATCCTCCCCCGATCTCCTCAACTTCTGTCTTCTTGACGTCTGATATTTGGGAGTGCGCCCGCCATGGCCGCCAATAAGAAGCTTCTGTTCCTCCCCGGTGACGGTATCGGCCCGGAGGTGATGCGCCAGGTTCGCCGGGTCATCGACTGGATGGACCGCAAGCGCAAGATCACCTTCGACGTGTCCGAAGGCCTGGTCGGCGGCGCGGCCATCGAGGCCCACGGCGTTCCGCTGTCCGACGCCACGCTGGCCGAGGCGCTGGCGGTGGACGCGGTGATGCTGGGCGCCGTCGGCGGCCCGAAGTGGGACAACCCCAGCGACTACACCAAGCGTCCGGAAGCCGGCCTGCTGACCCTGCGCAAGGAACTGGGCCTGTTCGCCAACCTGCGCCCGGCCGTGGTGTTCGACGCGCTGGTCGACGCCTCGACCCTGAAGGCCGACGTCATCCGCGGCCTGGACATCCTGATCGTCCGCGAGCTGACCGGCGGCGTCTATTTCGGTGAGCCGCGCGGCATCACCGACATCGGCAACGGCGAGCGCCGCGGCGTCAACACCCAGGTCTACACCACGTCGGAAATCCGCCGCGTCGCCCGCGTCGCGTTCGAGCTGGCCCGCAAGCGCGGCAACAAGCTCTGCTCGATGGAAAAGGCGAACGTCATGGAATCCGGCCTGCTGTGGCGGCAGGAAGTGACCAAGCTGCACCAGGAAGAGTTCCAGGACGTCGAGCTGAGCCACATGTATGCCGACAACGGCGCCATGCAGCTGCTGAAGAACCCGAAGCAGTTCGACGTGATCGTCACCGACAACCTGTTCGGGGACATCCTGTCGGACGAGGCGGCGATGATGACCGGCTCGCTCGGCATGCTGCCGTCGGCCTCGCTGGGCGCCCCGGATGCCAACGGCAACCGCAAGGCCCTGTACGAGCCGGTGCATGGCTCCGCCCCGGACATCGCCGGCCGCGATCTGGCCAACCCCTGCGCGACCCTGCTGTCCTTCGCGATGTGCCTGCGTTACTCGTTCAATTTGGACGAGGACGCCAAGCTGATCGAGCGGGCCATCCAGAACGTGCTGGGCGGCGGCATGCGCACGGCCGACATCATGGCCCCGGGCATGGCGCGCTGCTCCACCACCGTCATGGGCGATTCGATCCTGCGCGAGCTGGACAAGCTGGC
>CBFGPE010000004.1:0-92493 GCA_965650625.1 uncultured Azospirillum sp.
CGCTGCCGCTGCCGCCCTCGCCGTCGCGGCGGCGAGAGGCCGTGGTCGGAGTGCCGTTCCGAGCGATCCGCCTTGAAGAACGGGATCAGTGGGCGGGCATCGCCGACAGGCGGTCGGTCATGCGCAGGATGCCTTGGGCAAGGCGGATGATGGCGGGCGAGCCGATGAACAGCTCGCGCAGGGCCGATCCCTCGCCGAAGCGGAGAACGAAGCCGTTCGGGTTGAAGACCACCGCGACCTTGGTGGTTTGCGAAAGAACATGCTGGGTGCGCCCCTGGAAGACGGCGTCGAGGATCGACCGCGCCAGTTCGCGCGCGTCCTCGATCTCCAGGCTGGCGATCTCCGGCCCCAGCCGGCTTTCGTTGAAGTGGAAAATCCCCTCCATGCGGACGGCTTCGCCGCCTTCGAGCGTTTCGTCTTCGTGCAGGGTGATGTGGGACAGGAACTTGCCGTCCGGGAACAGGACGCTCCGGTCGTCCACCTCGATGTTGATGACGAGCTTGCTGGCGACGGCCATCGGAACTCCATAGGGGATGGGGGATTGGATGCACCGGCGGGTGCATCCCGTTGGTTACGGCACGCCTGCCGGGGCAGGTATAGGGGCGGGGGCAGGGAAACGCAGGCGCAAGGCGTCTTCCAGCGCGCCGACCACGGCGCTCCAGTCGCCCTGGCCGGCTTGCCGGAACACACGCGCCCGCGGATACCAATCACTGCGGTCGCCCTCCAGGTGCCATCGCCAGTCGCAGTGGCGCTGCACCATCACCCAGCATTCCAGTCCCAGCGTACAGGCCAGATGGGCAAGCCCGCAATCCACGCTGATGACCAGATCGCAGGCCATCATGATTGCAGCCAGATTGGGCAGACCCTGGAGCCCGAAGTCGTGCAGATTGTCGGGCAGGGAGCGGCCCAGCAGTTCGGCCTTGGCCTGATTGTTCTGCAAGGCGATGAAGATCACTCCGTTGTTGGTCCCAACGCCGGCCCCATTACTGGCAATAAGCGGCAGCAGCGGGGCAAGTCCGATCGAGCGGGGATTCTGCGCGTCGACCGACCACACCAAGCCGATATGCGGGCGGTCGCTGCGACGGACGACGCGCCACCAATCGGCGACCAGATCGGCCGGCAGCGGGAAGCAGGGGACCGGCAGCGGCACGCGCAGCGGATCCAGTCCCAGGATGTTGGGCAGGCCGAACAGCTCGCACTCCCTCTCCGCCTCGACAGGGGTGCCGGGGGGCACCACCGTCACGCCATGCAGGAGGGGGGAGTGGCGGACCAGGGGCAGCAGGTCGGGACGGACCCGCAGGAAGACCCGTTCCACCCGCCGCACCGCTTCCGGCAGGAAACGAAGGAATTGCAGGAAGTCGCCGAAACCATTGCTGTTGGAGACGAGCAGGCTGCGGCAGGGAGAGCCGTCCCACAGCTCGGGAGAGCCCCCATGGACGAGTACCCAGTCCTTCGGGTTCCACGCCCGGGCATAATCGCGCGTGCCCAGCCGCAGCAAACGCAGCTGATCATAGATCTGAGCGTGGATTTGGGGGCTTGGTGTCAGGGCGAAGGCCGCCTCCGAACAGGCCAGGGCGAGGGCATGGTCGCCGTGCTCGCTGTAGAGCGGGAAGGAGGCGTTGTGCAGCAGCGCGCACAGGAGATCCCGGTGGGGTGACGGCAGATGCCGTCCGCACAAGGCCCGGATGCGGGATGCCGAGTCCAGCAGGGCCGGGTAATCCTCGGCCTCGCAGTGCTGGTCCAATTCCCGGAAGAGGTCGTTCAGGCATGCCTGCAGGGAATGCTCCGCCTCCGGCGGTAGGCCTCCGATGTCGAGTGCGGCGGCGATCCGCTGCAGGGCGGACCAGGGGCGGCCCTGCTGCCGGTCGATCTTCCCCAGCAGATGGAGGGCGTCGGCATGGCGGGGATCGATCTCCAGCACCGCAGCGTAGCGGGCGGCCGCCTCTTCCCAGCGGCCCGCCCGGTGATGGGCGACCCCCTGATGCAGCAGGGCTTGGAGCAGGTATCCGCGGATCTGCTCCAGGGCCGCCATCTCCGCATCGCTCAACCCGGCCAGCGGCAGCAGGTCGCACAAAGCCTTCACCAGCAGCGGTTCCCCGTCCGCCATCCGCAGGAGCTGGGCGAGGGTACCCTTCACGACGTCGTCGTGATTGCGGCGGATGGCGTCATCGTCCGGTGCGGTGCGCAGGGAACGGCCGAACAGGGCGAAGGACCGGGCATGCCGCTGGAACCTGCGTTCGACGATTGCGCAGAACTGCAGCGCATGCGCGTCGCCGGGGTGCAGGGACAGGTAAGTGCTGGCCGCCGCGAAGGCTCCGGCGGCATCGTCCGCGGCCAGGCTGGCCGTGACCCGTGCCGCCAAACCGGATGGTCCGCCGTCGGTAACCGCTTCGCCGTTACTGGGCGTGGCCATCGGTCCGCTGCGCCCTGCGCGTCATCTCGGCCTCGGCCAGACCGGCCACCACCTCGGCCATGCGGCGTTCGGCGCGCCAGCCCAGCAGCCGTTCCGCCTTGGCCGGATTGCCGACGCTGAAGGCGATGTCGGACGGGCGCAGCAGGGCGGCGTTGCCGTGGACATGCCGGCGCCAGTCCAACCCGAAATAGGAGAAGGCCCGCTCGACGAAATCCTCCAGCCGGTGCGCCTCGCCGGTGGCGATCACGAAATCCTCTGGCTCGTCATGGGCCAGCATGCGGGCCATCGCGTCGACATATTCCGGCGCCCATCCCCAGTCGCGGGCGATGGACAGAGTCCCCAGCTCCAGGCTGTCGGTCTTCCGCTCGGCGATGTCGGCGGCGCCGCGGACGATCTTCTGGGTGACGTAGCGGACCGGGCGCAGCGGCGACTCATGATTGAACAGGATGCCCGAACAGGCGAACAGCCCATAGGCCTCGCGGTAATTGGCCACCGCCCAATAGGCCGCCGCCTTGCCCACCCCATAGGGGCTGCGGGGGTGGAAGGGGGTCGATTCGTCGGCCGGGCTTCCGGTGTTGCCGAAACACTCGCTGGACGAGGCGTTGTAGAACCGCGTGTCGAGCTTCAGGAAGCGGATCGCCTCCAGGATGTTGATGGTGCTGTTGATGGTGCTGTTCAGCGTCTCGACCGGCTGGTCGAAGGACAGCCCGACCGAGGCCTGGCTGGC
Source organism: uncultured Azospirillum sp. (assembly GCA_965650625.1). Classification (GTDB taxonomy): domain Bacteria; phylum Pseudomonadota; class Alphaproteobacteria; order Azospirillales; family Azospirillaceae; genus Azospirillum. The sequence goes on from CBFGPE010000004.1 coordinate 3,141, forward strand.
GAGGTTGTAGATCTCGGCCGGGCGAACCCGGCTGATCACCTCGACCACGCTGCGGAAATCGGTCAGCACGGCCGAATGCAGGACGACCCGGCCGAAGATGCCGAGCCGCCGCAGGTTGGCGAAGCTCGACATCTCCCGGTCGCGGGACGTGCCGTGGACCGTATAGCCCTTGCCCAGAAGCAGCTGGGCGAGATAGGCGCCGTCCTGACCCGAGACGCCGAAGATCAGCGCGGTCTTCGGCTCGCTCCCGGTCGTCGTTCCGATGGTCATGAACAGCGCCTTGCTGGTCGCGGGGTGTCGGTCGCGCGAACGCGGTCAGTGATGGTCGTCCCCGCTGGCCGCCAGACGCATGTCGGCCTCGACCATTTCCCGCACCAGATCGCGGAAGGCGGTGGTGTGGGTCCAGCCCAGCTTCTCGCGCGCCTTGCTGGGGTCGCCCAGCAGCAGGTCGACCTCGGTCGGGCGGAAATAGCGCGGGTCGATGCGGACCACCACCTTGCCGGTCTTCTGGCAGATGCCTTCCTCGTCCACGCCCTCGCCGCGCCACTCGATGCCGCGGCCGACATGGCCGAAGGCCAGCTCGACGAACTCGCGCACGCTGTGGGTCTCGCCGGTCGCCAGCACGTAATCGTCGGCCTCATCCTGCTGCAGGATGCGCCACATGCCCTCGACATAGTCGCGCGCATGGCCCCAGTCGCGCTTGGCGTCCAGGTTGCCGAGATACAGGCAGTCCTGGCGGCCATGCTCGATCGCCGCCACCGCGCGGGTGATCTTGCGGGTGACGAAGGTCTCGCCGCGGGTCGGACCCTCGTGGTTGAACAGGATGCCGTTGCTGGCGTGCATCCCATAGGCCTCGCGGTAGTTCACCGTGATCCAGTAGGCGTACAGCTTGGCGGCGGCATAGGGGCTGCGCGGGTAGAAGGGCGTGGTTTCGCGCTGCGGCGTCTCCTGCACCTTGCCGTACAGCTCCGAGGTGGAGGCCTGGTAGAAGCGTGCGGTCTTCTCCAGCCCCAGGATGCGGATCGCCTCCAGCAGGCGCAGCGTGCCGATGCCGTCGGCGTTGGCGGTGTATTCCGGCGTCTCGAAGCTCACATGGACGTGGCTCTGGGCCGCCAGATTGTAGATCTCGGTCGGCTGGATCTGCTGGACCAGCCGGATCAGGTTGGTGCTATCGGTCAGATCGCCGTAATGCATGAAGAAGCGCACGTCCTCCTCATGCGGGTCGCGGTAGAGATGCTCCACGCGCCCCGTGTTGAAGGACGAGGACCGGCGCTTGACGCCGTGGACGATATAGCCCTTCCCCAGCAGAAGCTCGGCAAGATACGCGCCATCCTGGCCGGTGGCGCCGGTGATGAGGGCAACTTTGCGCAAAGGACCGACCCTTGATCTGTACGGCATTGATGATCGGGCACTATCCCCAAAGGGTCCGGGCAAGGCAAGGGGGCTTGCGTTCCGGTCCCAGAGAAGGCACGGCGCAGGGACGGGGCCGGGATCGGGAGTTGAGCCGGGGGCAACCCGCGGCATGAACGGAGTTGAAGCGCCTATCGCGGAACGATAGGGTGCGCGCCGAATGGGCCGGCCGTCCCCGGCGGCCCCGGCCGGGGTGCGGCCGTGGGACCGGGGCGGGGCCGCACTGCACGGATCCTCATGACCACCGTTGCCGAAGCATTGCAGACCGCCGTCGGATACCATCGCGCCGACCGCTTCGACGAAGCGCGCGCGCTGTATCTGCGCATTCTGGAGGTCGATCCGCGCAACGCCCAGGCCCTGCATCTGCTGGGGCTGGCCGAACGCCGGCTGGGCCGCCCGGACAAGGCGGTGGAGATGATCCGCAGCGCCCTGGACATCCAGCCGGGCATGGCCGACGCCTGCTACAATCTCGGCAGCACTTTGGCTGGACTCGGTCGGATCGACGAGGCGGTGGCGGCTCACCGTCGCGCCCTGGTCCTGGCGCCGGAACTGGAGGACGCCTACAACGCGCTTGCCGCGCTGCTGTGCGACCGTGGCGGTCCCCGCGACTGGGGGATGGCCATCCTGACCTTCCGCCGCCTGCTGAGGCTCAATCCGAATCGCATCACCGCCTATCATGATCTCGGAATCGCGTTGCGCCAGACTGGTGCGCTCGAGAAAGCGCAAACCAGTCAGCGTCTTGCGCTTTCCCTGCAGCCGGACTTTGCCGGTGCCTGCGCGAATCTTGGGAACATCCGGATCGAGATGGGCGATCCGGACGGCGCCATGGCCTGCTTCCGCCGCTCCCTCCTGCTGGAACCGGAGCAGGGCGGGGTGCTCTACAACCAGGGCAATGCCCAGCATGCCGCCGGACTGGTCGAGGCGGCAGCCGAAAGCTATGCGCGGGCGGCCCGGGCCGGCATCACGCTGGCGCTGCCCCAGCTGGGCCACGCGCTGATGGAGCTGGGCCGGCCGGCGGAGGCGGAGAAGGTTCTGCGTGTGGCGCTGCTCAGCCCCGGCGGCGACGTGCCCGGCGCCATCGACCTGCTGTCGACCCTTCTGATCCGCCAGGGCCGGCTGGAGGAATTGCGGCGCTTCTTTGCCGAATACCGCTATCCGCATGCGACCACCCCCGATGCCTTCCGCATCGACTGCCTGACCGCGATCGCCGAAAGCTGGGTGGCCGCCGGTGATTGCGAACGCGCGGCGGCGCTGCTGGACAATGTGCAGTGGCATGGCAGCCGCTTTTTCACCGTCAAGTCGATCGCCTGCCTGGGACGGACCCTCGCCCGGCAGGGCCAGCGCCTGGAGCGGCGGGAGAACCCCGATCCGTCGCAGCCGCGCATCTGTTCGTCGACGCTCGCCACCCACGGGCGCTTCGCCCACAATGTGCTGGAATATGTGCTGCTGCGGCTCTACGCCGAGAAATTCGGCTACCGGCTGGAAACGCCGGACTGGGTCGGCGGCTGTTATTTCGACCTCGACGATCCGAAGCCGTCGGGTGGGCTGAAGCCGCTGTCCTTCGGCCGGCACATGCTGAACGATCTGGTGACCGGACGGCGCGACGATCCGCGTCCGGACGTCGACATCCTGTCGCCGCTGTTCCTGTTCGAGCATCGCGAGGAATGGCGCGAGCAGGTGCAGTCCTGGCTGCGGCCGCGGCCGGAATGGCTGCCCCATGTCGATCCGGTGGTGCAGGCGCTGAAGGCCCGCGGCAACACGGTGGTGGCGCTGCACATCCGCCGCGGTGACTTCGTCTGGTTCCGCTACACCATCACCGAGACCTCCTGGTACGTCGACTGGCTGAAGGCGCTGTGGCCGACGCTGGACCGGCCGGTGCTCTACATCGCCACCGACGACCCGGCCACCATCGCCGACTTCGCGGAGTTCGCGCCGGTCTCGCTGGACGCCTTGACCGGAGACGATTTGGCCGGGGACGGGGCGGTGCAGCCGTGGACGGGGCTGGAGTTCCTCCAGGACTTCCATGTGCTGATGAACGCCGACGTGCTGGGTGTCAGCGCCCAGAGCGGCTACAGCCAGCTGGCGGCCCTGCTGAACCGCAACGCCCGCCTGTTCGTCGAGCCGGATGCGGCGGCGCAGCGGATCAGGCCCTATTCCCCCTGGACGGCATCGTCCGGCACCCCTTAAAGACCACCACCATCACGACCGAAGGACGCCCTCGAAAGGGCGGGAGGGCAGCCCCATGGATCTCGCGACCAAGGAATTCTACGACGACTTCTGGCCCCGTTTCGTTCCGATCTACGACGAGACCAAGAAGTACATGCTGGAAACGCTGACCGAGCGGCAGATCGGCCGGGCGCTCGATGCCGGCTGCGGCCACGGCATCTGCTCGGTCATCCTGTCGGAGATGGCGGAGAAGGTGGTGTCGGTCGACGTGTCGTCGGACAGCCTCGCCACCGCGCGCCAGCAGGCCCAGCGCTTCGGCCGCGACAACATCGAGTTCCACCACCAGGATCTGCAGGAGCTGGACCCGAACCTCGGGCCGTTCGATCTGGTCTGGTGCTGGGGCGTGGCGATGATGGCGCCCGACCCGATGAAGGTGATGCGCAACCTGATGGCCGTCACCAAGCCAGGCGGCACCGTCTATCTCGGCCTCTACCTGAAGACCTGGCTGTCGCCGGTGCATGAGAGCGTGCGCCATTTCTGCCGCGCCTACATGGACACCCCGGCCCGGCGCAAGCTGGTCGGCGGCTTCTTCACCGGGCTGACCAAGGTCGCCTGCGTCCTCAAGGGGCAGGAGATCAACCGCCGCGCCGACAACGTGTCGATCCAGGCCCAGGTCGAGGACTGGTACTATCCGCCCTACAAGACCTTCTATTCGATCGAGGAGATCGTCGCGCTGTTCGAGCGCAACGGCTTCAAGGCCGAATGCATCCAGGACCGGCTGGGCCGGATGAAGAGCGCCACGATCTTCGTGATCCGGGCGACGAAGAATGCCTGAGGCGGCGGCGGGGCAGGCGAACCGGACGGCTCCCCCCGATTGGGAGGAATTGGGCCGGCTGCTGTCCCGCGGCTACATCGACAGCGGCTTCATCGGCGGCGTCACCCGCGTGCCGGTCGCCGATGTCGTGCGCGACATGCTGTCGGAGGCGCGCGCCGACGAGCAGGTGGCGGAGCTGCGGCGAACCGCCACAGCCGCTGGCGTCGATGCCGACCGGGCCCGTATCTTGGAGGTCGGGTCAGGCTGCGGCATGACCGTGGTGCGCGGGCGCACCGCCCATGGGCTCGACATCCACGGCATCGAGCCGAGCATGGGCGAATACAGCTCCACGCTCGACGTCTGCCGCCGGCTGATCGACCATTACGGCCTGCCGGCCGACGCGGTGCGGGACGCCACCGGCGAGGCGATCCCCTTCCCCGACGCCAGCTTCGACATCGTCTATTCCTCCAACGTGCTGGAGCATGTCGGCGATCCGGCGGCGGTGCTGGACGAGGCGCTGCGCGTGCTGAAGCCGGGCGGGCTGCTGCTGATCGTCGTGCCGAATTACGGCTCCTGGTGGGAGGGACATTACGGCATCCTGTGGCTGCCGCGGATGCCGGCCGGGCTGGCGAAGCTCTATGTCCGGCTGTTCGGGCGCGACCCGGCTTACGTCGACACCCTCAACCTGATCGACCGCCCCTGGTTCGACCGCTGGCTCCGCCGCCATCCCGGCCGGCTGGAGGTGCTGGACTGGGGCTGGGGCGTGTTCGAGCAACGCCTGCGCACGCTGGGCTTCGGCGACTGGGCAGCGCTGTCGGTCGCCAAGCGCATCGTCACCTTCGTCCACCGCTCCGGCCTGCTGGAACCGGCGATCTGGCTCGCCCGGCGCCTGCATTGGGAAACGCCGATCATCTTCGCGGCGCGGAAGCGTTGAGCGGGGCGGAGCAGGTCCCCGCTCCGACTTGCAGGTCCGGAAACCGGCCCTTCGGTTGACCCGAAAAAACCCGCCGTGCTATGGCCGCAAACCGGAAGCCGGCGCCGCCCGTCTTCATCCCGCCCCCGCAGGTCAATGGACATCAGCCCCATGGGTCAAGACACCGCGCGCGCCATCGAGCAGTACCGGGCCGGCCGGCGCGACGAAGCCCTGGCCCTGGCCGAGCAGGCGTTGCGCGGGAACCCTGCCGACTCCGGGGCGCTCAACCTTGCCGGCGCCATCCTATACGAGCTCGGCCGCCTGGACGAGGCGGAGGGGATGCTGTCGCGGCTGGTCGCGCTCGACCCCCTTTTCGTGCAGGCGCGCATCAATCTGGCGGTCGTCCGGCAGGCGAAAGGCGCCGGGATGGAGGCCGCCGCCCAGTTCCGCATCGTCGCGGCGCTGATCCCCGACCAGATGGAGGCGCATGAGCGCCTCGGCAGCCTGCTGCACGGTCTGGGCGACCATGTGGGCGCCACGTGCCATCTCCGCCATGCCGTCGGGCTGACGCCCGAGGATCCCAACCGCCGGGTCCTGCTGTCGGTGTCGCTGCTGTCGAGCGGCGCCTATGCCGAGGCGGTCGAAACCCTGTCCGGCGTGCTGGCGCGGCATCCCGGCCATGGCGATGCCCGCAGCCACCTGGCCGGAGCGTGGCTGTCGCTCGGCCGTCCCGATCTGGCGGAGGAGGTGCTGTCGGAGGTGGGGGCAGATGGCGCTCCCCTGGCCGGCGGCGCGGCCGAAATCCTCGGCCGCGCCCGTCTCTACCGCCGCATCGCCGACGAAGTGCGCCGGCCGCAAGTCCCGGACGGGATGCTGGTGCGCGCGCCCTTCTCGGTGCTGTCGGGCTATGGCGATTTCGCCCAGCATTTCGTGCGCAGCCTGATGGAGCGTGGTCAGACCCTGCGGCTGGCCGGGCTGAAGGGAGAAGAGAGCTGGCGCCCCAACTTCACCGACCCGATCCTGCAGGCGGCGGCGCGGCGGCTGGACGAACCGCTGCGGCCCCGTCTGGCGCTCAGCGTGTTGACCCCGCCGCTGGTCGAGCCGGTTCCCGGCGTGCCGACCGTCAACTACACCATGTTCGAAGGGCCGCGGATCCCCGACAGCTGGGCCGCCTGCAACCGGGCGCATGATCTGGTGGTCGTCCCGACCGAGTCCTCGCGGCTGGCCTGGATCGCCGCCGGCCATCCGGAGGACCGAATCCGTGTCTGCCCGCCGGGCATCGCCCCCAACCCGGCGGACGCCTCGGCCCAGCCGATGCCCCTCATGGGGCCGCGCGGACGGGCGGTCATGGACTACCGGGTGCGCGTCCTCAACATCTCCGACTTCGTCGCACGCAAGAACCTGGACGGGCTGCTGCGGGTCTGGCTGCGCGCCACCCGTGCCGATGACGACGCGATCCTGATCCTGAAGGTGGGGAAGGGCGGGGCGTCGCTGGTCGGCGAGGTCCGCCGGTTGGTCGAGCGGGGCATGCGCGCCACCGGCCGCCGGCTGGACGAGGCCGCCCCGATCGCGCTGCTGACCGACCGCTACGACGAACAGGGCATCGCCGCCCTCTACGCCATGGCGACCCATTATTTCAGCCTGTCGCACGGCGAGGGCTGGGACCTGCCGATCACCCGGGCCGGCTGCCTGGGCGCCGGCCTGATCGCGCCCCGGCACAGCGCCTACACCGCCTATCTGAACGACGAGGTCGCCCACCTGATCCCCTGCACCACCGGCCCGGCGCGGATGCCCTACAGCGAGGCCTATTACCCGCCCTTCCACGGGCTGGACTGGTGGCATCCGGACGAGGACGCCGCGGCCGACATCCTGTCCCGCGTCGTCCGCGACCCCGACGGCGAGCGCCGCGACGCCGCCCGTCACCTGATGGAGAGCTTCACCTGGGACGCCGCGGCACACCGGCTGCTGGACGCCCTCGACGGGGTGGGGCGCTGATCCTTCCTGAAACTAGAGTGCGATCGCTTCAGACGGAATCGTCTGAAGCGTGAATCACACGGAAAATCAAAAGGCTAGGGTCTGTCCGATGCTTCAATAAGCATCGGACAGACTCTATTGCCCCAAAAATTATTGCTCCCGAAAATCACTGCGTGGCGTCGACGAACGCCTCGGCGAAGGCGCGCCAGCTGCGTTCGGTGCGGATGAAGGCCTTGGCGCGGTCGGCGCGGGCCTTGGCGGCGGCACGGTCGGTGTAGAGCCGCTCCAGCGTCTCCACCAGTTCGTCGACCGAGGATTCGCCCCAGCCGAAACGGCTGCCGTCGCGGTCGGCGACCGGCACCTGCCGGTCCAGCGTCAGGCACAGGTCGCCGCCTTGGGTCTGGCTCTTCAGCAGGTCGCGGTGGCCGGTGTTGTTGGACAGCACCACCGGGACGCCGCAGGCCATCGCCTCCATGGCGACGAGGTTGGTCGCCCCCTCGCAGCGGTTGGGGAAGACGGCGGCGTGGCAATCGGCCAGCAGGCCGGCGATCTGGTGGCGGCCGAGGAAGCCGAGGTCGAGGAACCCCTCCTCGTCGGCGCCGTTCTCCAGCGCCCAGGTCTTCACGTCGACCATGTTGTTGGGAAGGATGCGCGGCGGCTTCGGCGCCAGCGGCGATTCCGCCATGGTCATGCCGACCTCCGGCCAGGCGTTCTGCCAGGCGGTGACCAGCAGCGCTTCCGGGTGACGCTGGCGGAAGCGCAGGAAGGCGGCCAGAACGATATCCTGTCCCTTGCGGAACTCCAGCTTGCCGCCGGAGAAGATCACGAAGCGGTCGCCGAACCGGCCGCTCGGCTCCTCTTCTACCATTTCGGTCGGATCGATGCCCTGGAAGGCGAGGCCGACATTGTCGAAGCCCCAGATTTCCAGAAGCTGTTTGTTGTAGGTGGAATGCACGACGATGCGGTCGTACTGGCGGGCGCGGGCCATCACCTCGGGCGTGAAGCGGGTGTCCTCGTAGGCGATGACGCCGACGTTGCGCCGGCCGCGGAAGCGCCCTGACGGGGCGCCGGCGGTGAAGCCGTTGCCCAGCGCATGCAGGACGTCGAACTCCTTCACCAGCAGCATGTGCCCCTTGGCGTTGTCGGCCATGGCGGCGACCTGCTGATAGGGTGCCTCCAGCGATTGCAGCTTGGCGCGGTTTTCCGGACGCAGGGTTCCCATCAGCGGCTTTTCGAGCAGCAGCGGCGGCCGCCCCATGTCGGCGAGGTACAGGGCGGTGTGGACGCCTACCAGCCCCCAGCCGTGGACCTCGGTGAGCTGCCAGGTGAAAGCCAAGTTCGGAATCATGATGGAAAAAACCCTGTTCTGGCGGCCTGCATCTGCGGCCGTGGCGCTGCTGTGGGACGCCTTGCCCGGAGCGGGCGGACGATCCCGCGGCGGCACCGCGCTTGTCAAGTCGGGCGGGCCGAGGTCGAGCGGAAGCGGGCTGGATTCCCCGCCGTCCGGATGCTACGACAGCGGTGGCTTTTCATATCGGCATGGTGCGACGGTGCGGACGGAAGCGCTTTTCTCCCTGGAGGGCAAACGGGTCTGGGTGGCTGGCCATCGCGGCATGGCGGGGGCTGCCGTCGTCCGTCGGCTGGAACGCGAGCCGTGCGAGCTGATCACCGTCGGCCGTGACCGCGTCGACCTGCGCCGTCAGGCCGAGGTCGAGGACTGGATGGCAGAAGCAAAGCCGGATGCGGTCTTCGTCGCCGCCGCCACCGTGGGCGGCATCCTCGCCAACTCCACCCGGCCGGCCGAGTTCCTCTACGACAACCTGGCGATCGAGACCAACATCATCCACGGCGCCTACCGCGTCGGCGTGAAGAAGCTGGTCTTCCTGGGTTCATCCTGCATCTATCCCCGTCTGGCCGAACAGCCGATGCGCGAGGACGCCCTGCTGACCGGCCCGCTGGAGCCGACCAACGAGTGGTACGCCATCGCCAAGATCGCCGGCATCAAGCTGTGCCAGGCCTACCGGCGCCAGTATGGCTGCGACTTCATCTCGGCGATGCCGACCAACCTCTATGGCCTGAACGACAATTTCGACCTGCAGGGGGGCCATGTCGCCGCGGCCCTGTTGGCCAAGATCCACCGCGCCAAGGTGGAGGGGCAGCCCTTCGTCGAGCTGTGGGGCACCGGGTCGCCCAAGCGCGAGTTCCTGTTCGCCGACGATCTGGCCGACGGTCTGGTCTTCCTGGCCCAGCATTATTCGGGCGAGCCGCACGTCAATGTCGGCACCGGGACCGAGGTGTCGATCCGGGAACTGGCCGAGTTGATCCGCGACGTCGTCGGCTATGAGGGCGAGTTCCGCTTCGACACCTCCAAGCCGGACGGCAGCCCGCGCAAGCTGATGGAGGTCAGTCGGATGGCGGAGATGGGGTGGACCGCCCCGACGCCGCTGCGCGAGGGCTTCGCCATCACCTACCGCTGGTTCCTGGAGAATGTTGGCCGCGGCACCTTGCGGGGGCTGTGACCCCCGCAAGAGATGCCGCAGAAGCTGTCGGCGTTACAGCTGCGGCACATAGGCTTCGACGGGCCAGCCGGCGGCCACATCCTGCTGGGTGCTGAACAGCAGATTCAGGAAATAGTCCGACTGGAGCCGGGTGCCCGGGGGGATCAGCTTGGGAAGCGATCCGTCCGGGTAGAGCAGGAAGGTCGAATAGCCGTGTCCTTCCATGAGGGACCGCAGGCTGGCCTGCGAGCATCCCATCTTGCTCAGCCCGAATTCGTGCAGTTCCGCGACGACGTAAGGCACCTTGCGCTCCCTGATCAGGGAACCGGCACCCTCCAGGATCCGCTGCTCGGCTCCCTCGGTGTCGATCTTGATCAGCCTCGGCACGGGGAGGCCGGATGCTGCGACCGCCTGTTCCAGGGTGGTGGCCGACAGCGTATGGGCGATCGGATTTTCCGAAGTTTTTTGGTTGCCGGGGAACTGGCCGGGATCCCACAGGGCGTTGCCGCCGCTGTCGTCGCTGTTGATGAAGAAGCTGACCTCGCCCTCCTTGTCGGTGACCGGGCGGTCCGAAACGGTCACATGGCTGAAGCCGTTCAGGGACAGGTTGTTCTTCAGCCGTGACAGGTTGTGGGTTCCCGGCTCGATGCTGAGGACCCGCCCGGCCGCTCCGGTGAGGGCGCCCAGAAGAACCGAGAAGAAGCCGGCATTCGCGCCCACGTCCACGACGCTGTCGCCGTTGCGGACCAGACGGATCAGGGTCAGCGAGACGTCCGGTTCGTAATAGCGACCGCTGCGAATGAAGGACGCGATGGTTTTTTCGTTTTTGTACTGGTCGTCGAGGTCGAGCTTGATCTGGAGATTCCTGTCGGGAAGCTCCAGATTGATGGTGATCACGGACATGGCGGCTTTCCTGTAGGGGCAGCTGTTTCTGGACCGGCGTTCCGGGAGGATCATCTCACGCTTCAGGTCGCCCTGTCGCAGGATCGTGTGTCGCGGGCGTATCGCGGGCGAGTGGGCTCACACCCCGGAAGCGCCGGCCACCCAGTCGCGCCACATGCTGCGGTAGGCCGCTTCGACCGAGCGGGCGAATCCCTCGTAGTCGGTCAGCGGGGCGGCGTTCAGCCGGTCGCGCATCGTCCGACGCAGCGTCGTCATCCGCTCCGGATCGCCGGCAAGCGCCACCGCGGCGGCGATGTAGCCCGCCTCGTCGGATGCCACCAGTTCGGTCAGGCCGCAATGGGTCAGCAGGCTGGCGCCGACGCGGGCGACATGGTTGGCGCCGGTCACCGTCACCACCGGCACCCCCATCCACAGCGCCTCGCAGGTGGTGGTGGTGCCGTTGTAGGGGAAGGGATCGAGCCCGACGTCGATGCGGTCATAGGCGCGCAGATGCCCGTCCGCAGCGTCGATGCGGGCCAGCAGTTCGACCCGGCTGGCATCGATCCCGAACTTGACGAAGGTGTTCAGGTAGCGCCGGCGGGTCTCCTCGTCGCCCATCTGGGCGCTCTTGACGATCAGGCGGGAGTTCGGAACCCGCTTCAGGATCTCCGACCAGACCCGCACCACCTCCCCCGTCACCTTGGAGGTGTTGTTGAAGGAGCCGAAGGTGACATGGCCGTTGGCGCGGAACGGCGGCTCGGCCGGCGGAGCGACGTCCACCGGCGGGCGGTAGCTGTGGAAACCGTGCGGCAGCCGGACGATGCGCTCCGCACTCAGCCGGTCGGCCTCGCCCGGCGGTTCGGCGACAGCGTCGCTCAGCCGCCAGTCGATGGCGCGCATGCCGGTGGTGTCGGGATAGCCCAGCCACGTCGCCTGAACCGGCGCCGGCTTGCGGGCGAATAGGGTCAGCCGGTTGTTGGCGGTGTGGCCGGTCAGATCGACCAGGATGTCGATGCCGTCCTGCTCGATCAGCGCCGCGGCCTGCGCATCCTCCATCCCGACCAGCGAGCGCCAGCCGTCGGCCATTCCCTTCAGCCGTTTGGTGACCATGTCGGAGCGCGTCGCCGCGTGGTAGCAGAACACCTCGAAGGCTACGCGGTCATGCTCGCGGATCAGCGGCTCGGCGAAGAAGGCGACCGAATGGGCGCAGAAGTCGGGCGAAACATAGCCGACGCGCAGGCGGCGTTCGGGATCGCGCGGGTTGGCGTGCCGTTTGCCGGCGGGCAGAAGCGGATCGGCATGGCGTTGCGCCCACACCGCATGGGCCTTGAAGATGGTCTCGGGCGGGACGGCGGGGGTGTAGTGCAGGGCCAGCAGCAGGTTGGAATGCATCAGCGCATGAGTCGGATGCGCTTCCAGCCCCTTCTGGAAGACGCCGATCGCCTCCTCGATGCGGCCCATCTCCTTCAGCGTCTCGCCCAGGTTGTTCCAGGCCTCGGCCGATTTCGGGTCTGCCTTCAGCGCGGCGACGAAGCATTCCACGGCACGGGTCAGTTCGACCGCCCCCTTGTGCAGGTCGCCCAGGTTGCACAGCGCCGCCGCCATGTCCGGCTTCAGGCGTAGCGCTTCGCCGTAAGCGGCCTTGGCCGCCTCGCGGTCGCCGCGGCTGCGCAGGATGTTGGCCAGGTTGAAATGGGCCTCCGCATAGTCGGGCTTCAGCCGGATGGCGGTGCGCAGCGACTCCTCCGCCTCCGCCGCCCGGCCCAGGTCGAGCAGCAGGCAACCGTGGTTGCTGTGGACGAAGGGATCGGTGGCGTTGCGGGCGATCGCCCGGCGGTAACAGTCGATGGCCTCGTTCCAGTCGCCGCGGGCGCGCAGGATGACGGCGAGGTTGTTGTTGGCGTTGGCATGGTCCGGGTCGGCCGCCAGCACGGCGCGGTAGCCGGCCTCGGCCTCCGCCGTCCGGCCTGCCCGGTGCAGGGTCAGCGCGCGGGCGAAGCCGGCGTCCGCATCCGCCGCCGCCGCCGCCGGCACCGTGCCGCGCGGGGAGAGGGCCGGAGAGGCCGGGCGCCTGGCCTTGGCTTGCTTGCGTGAAGGCTTTTTCATCGGGCTGACCGCCTGGTGTTAAGTCTCTGTCGGCAAAGAACCGTTCCGTCGGTCGATAGCAACGACCGTGCGGTGTTCGCAAGCGGCTTCTCGTCCGGCGCCACGATGTGCCGAAACAGACACATGGACCGGGGACATATGATGGATGGCGGATGCTCCCTGGGACAGATGGCTTGCCGCTGTTGGGCCTCTTCTGCTATTCCAGCGGAATCGCGTGGTCATTCATCGTCCGCAAGTGGCGGACGCGAACCGCGCATCGTCGCGCCTCCGGGCCCAAGGAGCGCATGGTCGATCGAGACCGGGTGACCGAACGGTATGAAGACCTTGCTTCCGCGACGCAATTCCTATCCTTTACGGCGGTTCCCATGACACTCGCTGCGGAAGTCCCCTGCGCCCACACCGGGCTGCATTCCCTGGCTGTCGTCGCGCGTCAGCGCGGCCTCGACGTCTCGGCCGAGCGGCTTCAGCACAGCAACGTCATCGGAAACGAGGAGCTGGATACGGCCCGCCTCCTGCGCGTCGCCAAGTCGATCGGCCTGAAGGCCGAGGCGACGACGCTGGACTGGGAGGATCTGGGCAAGCTCCAGGACGCCTTCCCCGCCATCCTGCGCCTGCGCAACGGCAACTCCATGGTCGTCGTCGGCTTCGGAAAGCAGGGCGATACCGAGGTCGCCATCCTGCAGGATCCGCTGGCCGGCCAGGAGCTGATCCTGCCGGTCGACCGCATCCGGCTGAGCCAGGCCTGGGCCGGCGAGATCGTGCTGCTGAAGCGCGACTACGGTCTGGCCGACAGCGAGCAGCCCTTCGGCATGAAGTGGTTCCTGGTGGAGATCCTGCGCCACCGCCGCATCTTCCGCGACATCGGCATCGCCGCCATCCTGATGAGCCTGTTCGCGCTCGCCATGCCGATCTTCTTCCAACTGGTGATCGACCGCGTGCTGGTCCACCGCAGCATGGGCACGCTCAGCGTGCTGATGATCGGCATGGTCGGCGTCATCATTTTCGAGGCGGCCTTCGCCTATCTGCGCCAGTACCTGATGCTCTACGCGACGAAAAAGATCGACGCGAAGATGAACGTTCAGGTCTTCAACAAGCTCATCGGCTTGCCGATGCATTATTTCGAGCGGGTCTCCTCGGGTGAGATCGTCAAGAACGCCCAGCAGGCGGAGCGCATCCGCAACTTCCTGACCGGCCAGCTCTTCATGACGCTGCTGGACACGGTCTCGCTGGTCGTCTTCCTGCCGATGATGTTCATGTACAGCGTGCCGCTGACCTTCCTGGTCCTCGGCTTCTCGCTGCTGATGGCGATCAACATCGGCATCATGATCCCGCTGATCAAAGGGCGGCTGAAGGAGCTGTACAATGCCGAGGTGCGCCAGCAGTCCTTCCTGATCGAGAACATCCACGGCATGCGGACGGTGAAGTCCCTGGCGCTCGACGGCCGCCAGAAGCAGGAGTGGGACCACCGCGTCGCCCGTGCCGCCGAACAGCGCTTCGACGTCGGCCGCGTCATGATCATCGGCCAGACCATCGCCCAGCCGCTGAACCAGCTGATGATGGCCTGCCTGCTGGGCCTCGGCACCTATCTGGCGCTGAACGGCGAATTGATGATGGGCGTCCTGATCGCCTTCTACATCCTGGCCGGCCGCGTCACCCAGCCCCTGCTGCAGATGGCCCAGCTGGTGCAGCAGTTCCAGGAGGTGTCGATCTCGGTCCAGATGCTGGGCACGATCATGAACCATCCGCCGGAGGAGGGCCGCACCGGCCGCGGCTTGCGCACGCCGCTGCGCGGCACGGTGGAGTTCCAGGAGGTTCGCTTCCGCTATGCCCCGACCGCCCAGCCGGCGCTCGACGGCGTCAACTTCATCGCGACCGAAGGCACCATCCTCGGCGTCATGGGCCGCAGCGGCTCGGGCAAGACGACGCTGACCCGCCTGCTGCAGGGGCTGCACCGGGCGCAGGAAGGGCTGATCCGCATCGACGGCCGCGACCTGCGCGAATATGACCTGGACCATCTGCGCGCCTCGATCGGCGTGGTGCTGCAGGACAATTTCCTGTTCACCGGCACCATCCGCGAGAATGTCTCCGCCGCCAGGCCGGGGGCCACGACCGACGAGATCCTGAAGGTCATCCAGCTGGCCGGCGCCGACGAGTTCGTCGAGCGGCTGCCCAAGGGTCTGGACACCATGCTGGAGGAAGGCTCCGCCAACCTGTCCGGCGGCCAGCGGCAGCGTCTGGCCATCGCCCGCGCCCTGCTGACCAACCCGAAGATCCTGATCCTGGACGAGGCGACCTCGGCGCTCGACGCGGAGAGCGAGGCCATCGTCCAGGCCAACCTGATGAACATCGCCCGCGGCCGTACCGTGATCATCATCTCGCACCGCCTGTCCTCGCTGGTGCCGTCGGACAGCATCCTGGTGATGGACCGCGGCAAGGTGGTCGACAGCGGCAAGCATGACGAGCTGCTGGAGCGCTGCGCCATCTATCAGCATCTCTGGCACCAGCAGAACCGGCACATCTAGGAGCGCGTCCCTTGACCGCACAGAAGCTTGCGAAAATCGAGACGGCGCGCGTTCCTGCCAACGACGCGGCAGCGCGCGCACCGGCTCCGTCGCTCGACAAGCGCGCCAAGGCGCGCGGGAAGGCGGCGATCGGCGCCTTCCAGAAGGATACGGAGGCGATCCAGAACGCCCCCGATCCCTTCCTGGCGCGTTTCACGCTGCATCTGCTGGCGCTGTTCGTGATCGGCCTGATCACCTGGGCGACGCTGTCCTACCTGGACAAGATCGTCGTCGCCCAGGGCAAGATCATCTCGGTCGACTCCAACATCATGGTCCAGCCGCTGGAAACGGCGACGATCAAGAAGATTTTGGTGCACGAAGGCGACGTGGTCCGCAAGGGCGAGGTGCTGGCGACGCTGGACCCGACCTTCACCCAGGCCGACGTCCTGCAGCTGGAATCCCGTCTCGCCAATGCCGATGCGCTGATCGCCCGGCTGGAGGCAGAGCATGACGGCAAGACCTATGTTCCGTCCGACGACCGCTACGGCTTCGGCAAGCTGCAGCAGGCGCTGTGGCGGGAGCGCCAGGCGCAGTACCAGTCGCAGATGCAGAATTACGAGGAGAAGCTTGCGCGCCTGCAGTCCAACGTCACCAAGTTCGAGATGGACCGCGTGCATCTGAACGAGCGGCTGAAGGTTGTGCGCGAGATCGAGAACATGCGCTCCTCGCTGCTGGCCACCCAGGTCGGCAGCAAGCTGAACCTGCTGCAGGCCACCAGCGACCGCATCGACATCGAGCGCAATCTGGTCCTGAACCAGAACGAGCTGCAGGGCAACCGCCACGACCTGCAGGCCCTGCTGGCCGAGCGCGAAGTCTTCATCCAGCAGTGGAACGGCAAGATCATCGAGGAGCTGACCACCCAGAGCAATGAGCGCGAAGCGATGCGCGAGCAGCTGACCAAGGCGCGCAAGCGCCAGTCGATGGTGCAGCTCGACGCCCCGACCGACGCCATCGTGCTGGAGGTGTCGCCCAAGGCCGCCGTTGGTTCCATCGCCAAGGAGGCGGAAGCGCTCTTCACCCTGGTGCCGGTCGGTTCCGCCCTGGAGGTCGAGGCCAGCATCGATGCGCGCGATCTCGCCTTCGTCCAGGTCGGCGACAAGGTGCGCGTGAAGCTGGAGGCTTATCCCTACATGCAGCATGGCGCGCTCGACGGCGAGGTGGCGACGATCAGCGAGGACTCCTTCTCCAGCAAGGACGATCCGACCAAGTCGCTCTACTACCGGGCGCGGATCAAGCTGCTGACGACGACGCTCGAAAACGTGCCGTCCAACTTCCGCCTGATTCCGGGCATGCCGCTGTCGGCCGACATCAAGGTCGGCGAGCGCCGGATCATCACCTATTTCCTGCGACCCATTCTGCGTGGGGTCGACGAAAGCCTGCGGGAGCCCTGATCTTGTTCGGCAAGCTGCTGAAGCGAAGCAAATCCACCGGTTCCCGCAAGCCCGATTTCCAGCGTGGTCTCGCTGCTTTCGAGGCCGAGGATTATGCCGGCGCGGTCGCCGACTGGCTGCCGCTGGCCGAGCGCGGCCACGCCGAGGCGCAATACCGCATGGGCCAGCTCTATGCCCGCGGCCAGGGAGTGGTGCGCGATTTCGGCGATGCCGCCCACTGGTTCCGCAAGGCGGCCGAGCAGGGGCATACGGAAGCGCAGTTCTCGCTCGCCCTGTGCTACGCCAACGGCGAGGGTGCGGCGCAGGACAGCGCGCTGCCGGTGCGCTGGTACAAGACCGTCTCCAAGTCCAACCCGGCGGCGGCGGAAGCCAATCTGGCCCTGCTCTATCCCAACGGGCTGGGCATCGGGCCGGACATTTCCCAGGCCCTGCACTGGTACAGGCTGGCCGCCGAGGCCGGCCATGCCGAGGCGCAGCACCATATCGGCCTGCTCCATGCCTTCGGGCAGGGGGTGCCCCAGGACCATGCCATCGCCGCCGAGTGGTACAGGAAGTCGGCCGAGCAGGGCTATGCCGTGGCCCAGCATGCGCTCGCCTCCCTCTATGCCAACGGCCAGGGTGTGGAGCGCGACATCGAGCAGGCGCTCGCCTGGTACGAGCGCGCCGCCGCCCAGGGCTTCGTCAATGCCCAGCTGGCGCTCGCCATCGTCTACGAGCATGGCACCGGGGTGGAGGCCGATCCGGCCCGCGCGGCGGCCTTCTACCGTCAGGCGGCCGAGCAGGGGCATCCGGTGGCGCAGGTCAATCTCGGCCTGCTCTATGCCCGCGGCCATGGGGTGCCCAAGGATTACCGCGAAACCCTGAAATGGTGCCGCCTGTCGGCGGAGCAGGGCAACGTCAACGCCCAGTTCAACCTGGGCCTGATCCACTCCAACGGTCTTGCCGGTTCCCCCGACTATGCCGAAGCCGCGGTCTGGTACCGGAAGGCCGCGATGCAGGGCAATGTCGGCGCGCAGGTCAATCTCGGCCTGCTGCTGGCCCATGGCTGGGGTGGACGGCCCGAACTGGTCGAAGGCGTGGACTGGCTCCGCAAGGCCGCGGCGCAGGGGCACAGCGGCGCCATGACCAACCTGGGCGCCCTTTACGCCACCCGCGACAGCAAGGCCTACAACCCGATCCAGGCCTATGTCTGGTACATCATGGCCGCCGCCTCCACCCAGCCCGGTCCCGAGCGCGAAGGGCTGGAGGCCAAGGCGCATGAACTGGGGGCCGCGCTGACCAGCGAGGACCGCCACAAGGCGCAGGTCATCATGGAAGACTGGAAGAAGAACCCCAAGCTGATGGTGACGGGCTGAGGCCGTCGGCAGGGGGTGTTCCCATCGCCCCCTCCGAGCTTTCCTGTATCAGCTCCCCGTATCACAGCCTCCCTTGTATCGGATCGGGAGTTTCGTCATCTCTCTCCACCGTTCAGACGGTGCAGGCGGAGACTGTTGATGGTCACCGTGGCATTGCCCAGATGGACGATGCGGAATTCCAGCCCGCCGTCCGGACGGTAGGAGAGGTTGGGAATCCGGAAGGAAACGGTTGCGCCCTCTGGAAGGCTCGCCGCGGCCAAGCCTCCGGACAGCAGTTTGATGTCGCCGTCCTGGACGATCTCCATCCCCAGCACGGGCTGACCGGCGGTCCGGGTCTCTTCAGCCCGCCCCGTCACCACCAGGCGGTAATCGCCGGCAGGAAGCTTGATGTGCGGGCCGTGCAGCAGATAGCTGGGCACCGCATCCACCGGGACCCGGACCGGACCGGCATTCCCGTGGCCGTCGACAGCCATGCTGCGCTCCATGCGCTCCAGCAGTTCCAGCCCGCCATTGTCCATCCGGAGGGCGTCGGCCCGTCGGACGACCAGCGGGTTGCCCAGAAGGGGATGTCGCCGGTTAGAACCGGCAAGTCCCGGCCACAGCCGCAGGCGCAGGGGATCGAAACCGGTCACCAGCCGGCCCGCCATGGGCGCTTCCCGCACCGTCACGCCGAGACTGCGCAGCCGGTCGGCGAAGTCGGCGATGCCGTCGGCGTTCCCTTGGAAGGCTTCGTGCTCATCCAGACCTCCCCAGGCCAACAGGTCCGGCGTCCGCCCGACCAGGATGCCCCCCGTTCCGGAGAAGCGGTGCAGCAGAACCTCCGCCGCTCCGGCCGGCCGGGACAGCCGGTCCAGCGCGTGGGCCAGGAAGTCGGGAGGCACCCCGTCGCCGCCCGACGGGGCGCCGCCCACTGGAACTCCAGAGACGAGCGCAGTGACGGCGGCGGTCGCGGCAATCAGCCCGGCATTCAGCCCGCGGTTGGCATGCGGCACGCTATCGGTCTGGCAGCAGGCGATCACCAGATCCACCTGTCGCGCTGCGCTTTCCAGCACGTCGTCATACAGTTCCACCAGGATGCGTTCGCAACGGTCCCGGCTCACCGTCTGGCGGTCCAACTCGGCAAACAGGGTGCGGTGGTTCTTCTGCGCCCGGTCCACCAGCACCACCGATAGCGCGGGGCTGCCCGCGGGACTGTCGGCGGCGGCCATCCGCTGCATCCAAGGGCCGCGCCAGCCGTTGCGGGCGATCTGCTGGGATCGGAAATAAGGGCTGGTCAGCCGGGCCTGGTAATTCTCCGTGTCGACCAACGCCTGCTCGATCCGCGCGGCGTTGGCGGCGGGCTCTTCGGCCGGGCTTCCGGTTATCGCGTGCGGGGTTTCCGCCCGAAGGCGGAGCAGGATGTCGCGCGCCTCGACCGCGACCATGCTGGAACCGGCAAGGCCGGTCAGCAGGGTGATGGCCTCGGCCCGTTCCGCTTCCCCGGCCATCACCGCCAGCCTTTTGGCCAGATCCAGCCGGAAGAATGGAAAGTCCGGGTCGAGACGGACGGCCTCGCGGGCATGCCCGAACCCTGCCGCTCCGCCGCCCGCGGCACGGGCCAGATAATGGTGCAGCGAGGCGCGGATCAGCCGGACGAACTCCGCCCGCCGCCGTTCCGCCGGCAGCCGGTCTTCCGGCGCCTGTGCGGACAGGTCCGCGACGACCCGGTCCAGGTAGGCGCGGTAATTGAAGAAGCGCTCGAACAGGTCGTAGGGCAGGACATCGTCTTCCGGGGCAAGGGCCCAACTGTCGGGCTTGACCGCCAGAATGGTCTTCATGGCCAGCAGCGCGCCGGCGACATCCTGTGCCGTGCCGAAATGCAGCCGTGCCCGCAGTGCATTGAAGCGCGGCACGAGGTCCCGCGGCCGGCGCGCGATCCACAGATCCTGGAAGGCGAACAGCCGGGTGCGCAAGGCCGCGGCGGCGGAGCCGGCGGGAACCGGGTCGGTGCCGCCCCGGCCCTCCTCCTCGCTCGTCGCCATCAGGCGGTATCCCAGCCCGATCAGCATCTCGCGGGCCATGTCGTTCGCCGCCCGGCCCACCGCGGGATCGTCCCAGGCGCCGCACCGTTCCAGCAGGGCTTCCCACTGCGCGATGTTGGCGGTTTCCAGGGCCTCGACCGCCTCGGTGCGGCCGCCGCCCGGTTGCCAGCCCTTCCAGAAGATGACGCGCTTCTGGACCCGCTCCTGCAGGCCGATTTTGCTGCTTGGTCGCCGCAGCGGCCGAGGCCGGGCCGCCAGCACCGTGCAGAGCCGCAGATAGTGCGATGCGACGGTATCCGGGGCCAGGGCCTGGCGCAGGCGGGGGGCGGCACGCCAAGCGCGGGCCTCGTGCTCCTCGTACCGGTCGAGCACCCGGCGGATGGTCCGCGCCAGCCCGTCCGCCGTGGCCGGGTAACTGACCAGCCCGTGGTCGCTGCCGGCATAGAGCGGCAGCACGCTGCCTTCCTGCACCAGCGTGACGCAGCCCATGCACGCAGCCTCGATCCCGCGGGTCACCATGCCGCCGGGACGCCGGTAATAGGCGATGGCCAGTCTGCTGCGCGACAGGAGGTCGTAATAGGTCGCGTTGTCCAGGAAGCCGTTGAAGCCGACCAGCCGCAGCCCCTCGACTTCCAGAATCTGGTGGATCAGCGCCGCCTTGTCGGGGTGCCAGGGTGCGAACAGGGTGCCGGACAGGAACAGGTCGACGTCGCGGTCCCGCCGCCGCAGCCGGGGCAGGCCGGCAGGGTGGCCGAAGCTCTTGGGCACGGTGGTGACGGGGGCATCCACCAGGGGCCGGACCCCGGCATGTTCGGTATGGTCGGTGACCAGGACCTCGTCGAACAGGCGGAGCCAGGGCAGCATCGCCTGGATGTGCATGTCATAGTCGGCGGTCTGGCCCAGAAGCGGGCAGGGCAGGCTGTCCAGATCGGGCGGGATCTGGTGCCATTCCACCATTTCGCACAGGACGAAATCCGGAGGCTCCTCGCCCCGCCACAGCCGGCGCACCGAGGCATAGGGGGAGTTCGGCCGGTCACCCATTGCGTGGCCGATGTTGGTCAGGGCGAATTTAGGGTCCTGCGCTCCGCCGGCCAGCAGCACATGCGGACCGGAGGAGGGGGACGGCAGCAGCGACAGAACCTCGATCCGCGGCTTGCGCAGCAGGGCCAGCAGAGCGTGCGCATGAGCTTGCCAGGGAGACGGTGCGTCCGACGTCGAGGCGGCCAGCCGTGCCAGCAGGGCGATGGCGCCAACTTCGTCGCCGGCGATCCACAGGGCGGCGGCCTCGTGGAATCGCGGAGCGGTCCCGTCGAACCGGCCAAGCCCGTCGATGGCTTCGTCGGTACGGCCGATCAGGCCGAGGGCGGCATGGTGCTGCCAGAGGTCGTCGCGTCCGAGCGCGATGAGCCCGGTATAGTTTCCCGTTACGAAGAGGTGTTCGGCGTCGTTTCTCTGCATACCCGCTTCAGCCATGCCAGGGCGCGGTAAATCCCGATCAGAGTCGCCGCATCCTCGATCTCGGAGTTGGCAGCCATCCGCTCCACCGTTTCCAGGTCGAACAGAGTGGTGGCGCCGAGACCTATTTCAATTTCATCCGCCCCATCCTTGCCGGGAGCAACTCCGGGGATGGTGCCGGCGGCATCCAGCTGGCCGGCCGGCCGGCAGCGGCGGGCCAGGAACAGCAGTCCTCGTGCCGCCATGGTCGCTCCCTCCGGCGTGAAGGAGCCGAGCGGGACCAGATCCTCCGGTCCGCAAGCCAGCCCGGTCTCCTCGGTCAGTTCGCGCCGGGCGGCATCGGCCGGATTCTCCCCCTCGTCGATGAAGCCCTTCACCATCTCCCAACTGCGCTGTCCGAGCGGATGGCGGTGGTTGTGCAGCAGGGCGAAACGGCCGTCCGCTTCACCCAGCACAGCAACGCCTGTGACCATGTCGGGGCCGGCATGCACGGGTTCTACGACCAGATAGCCGTCGACGGTGGTGCCGTCGCCGCGCAGGTCGTCGGCATAAGCCCGCCATTTGCTGTTCGCGTAGACGAGACGGCGGGAGGTGAGGATGGGCGGCATGGGTGGAAATCCGGAATGGAGGTCAATCCGCTCCGACCTCATAGCTCGGTTCGTAGACGATGATCTTGCTGCCGCCGTAATCGATGCCGAACTTGACGGTGATCAGGCGGTTGAGCCGCTCGATCAGGCGGCGGCGCATCTCCGGCTTGACGAAGAACAGCATGAAGCCGCCGCCGCCGGCACCCAGCAGCTTGCCGCCGCTCGCCCCGGCCGCACGCGCTTCTTCATAGATTTCGTCGACGATGGGGTTGCTGACGGAACTGGCGAGCTGGCGCTTGAGCTGCCACGCCTCGTGCATCAGCTCTCCCAGCCGGTAGGTGGGTTCGCGTTCGTCGCTGAGCAGGGAGACACCCTCGTCCACCATGGCGCGGATGCCCATCAACTGGCGTTCGCGATGCTCCAGGTTTTCGATCTTCTCCTTGGCGACTTCCGACGCGATGCGCGACAGGCCGGTGAAGACCAGCAGCATCGAGGACAGGAGTTCGACGCGCCGTTCCGGGCTGATGATCAGGGGCGTGACGGCGAAGCCGCCGTCGGTGTGGAAATCGATCCGGTTCAGACCGCCGTAGGCGGCCCAGATCTGGTCCTGGTAGCCGACATTCTCGCCGATCACCTCCTGCTCGATGCGGATCGCTTCATTCGCCAGATCGCGCTTGCTGGCCATCTCCCCACGCATGGCGTAGAGGGCATTCAGCAGGCCGACGGTGAAGGACGAGCTGGACCCCAGGCCCGAGCGCGCCGGCAGGTCCGCGTCGTGATGGACCTCCAGCCCGCGATGGGCCTTCATCTCGGAAAAGACGGCGCGGACCGCCGGATGTTCGATTTCCTCGATGGTCTTGGCCAGTTCGATGCGCGAATAGGCGAGGCGGTATTTGTGCTCGAAGAAGGGCGGCAGGCTGCGGACGTTGAGATAGCAGTATTTGTCGATCGCCAGTCCGAACACGGCTCCACCATGGCGCCGCACCCAGGTCGGGTAGTCGGTGCCGCCGCCGAAAAGCGAAATGCGGAAAGGGGTGCGGCTGATGATCACAGGCGGATATCCTTATATTGGTCCGGACTGCCGGCTCCAAGAATGTCCGGCCTGCTCGATGAATATCTGCTCGCCCCTTTTCGGGCGCTTCAGCGTCCATCGGATGCTTATTGAAGCAACCGGTGGACGCTGGCCTTTTGATTTTGAGCGATTCACGCTTCAGACGATTCCGTCTGAAACGATCGCGCTCTAATCGGCCAGGACTTCCATGCCGCTCTCCAGCAGAGCACGGGACAGGGAGTGCTTGGTCATCTGTTCGATATGCTCGCGGGTTTCCCAGCCGAAGCGCTGGGCCACCATGTCGAGATAGCGCTTGTTGGTGAAATATTCGGTAAAGGCCTGATCGCGGAAGCCCAGCACCTCCGCGGCGGAAATCTTTTCCGTCGGCAGCGGGGTGCAGTCGTAGCTGTGCTGGGAATAACCGCTCCACTGTTCCGGCAGGGCCCATCCCCTTTCCACCGCCATGGCGTAGAGCGGCGATCCCGGATAGGCCATCGCGGAATAGAAGTTGCCGAACTCGCAGTTCAGCTCCTTGGCCAGTTCCAGCGTCGCCCGCATGCTGTCCAGGTCGTCGTCGGGCAGACCGAAGATGTAATTGCCGATGACGTGAATGCCGGCGGTCTGGATCGACTGTACAACGACACGGATGTCGTCCTGGGTGAAGGACTTGGACGCGCCGTCGCGGACATGCTCGCTGCCGGATTCGATGCCCAGGGCAAGCCAGCGGAATCCCGCCTTGCGCAGCTTTTCCAGCATGTGCGGCTTGACCGTGTCGACCCGGGCGTAGGCCCAGATGTTCAGGTCATAGCCGCGTTCGATCAGCCGGTCGCAGATCGCCAGGACATGGCGTTCGTTCAGGACGAACATCTCGTCGATGAACTTGTAGGTCTTGACGCCATAGTCGTTGTACAACCGGTCGATCTCGGCGACGACAGCGTCGGGCGAGCGCATGCGGTACCGGTTCACCCCGAACGGCGCGTTGATGCAGCAGAAGCTGCATTTGTAGGGGCAGCCGAGCGAGGTGTAGATGGAGGCGTAGGGCTGCCGCGATCCAAGGTTGCCGAAGCACTGCCAGTTGTGCGCCCGGTACTTCTCCATCGGCAGCAGATCCCACACGTTGCCGTGCAGGTCGCCGTCGAGATCCTTGATCAGGGCCGGGGCGAGGTTGTTGCGGATCGTGCCGCCATCCGCATCCCCTCCGGTCCCCGCCACGCGGTAGACCAGCCCCTCCACCGCTTCGAGCGGCGGAGCCGGTTCCTTCAGCGCGTCGAGAAGCTGGGCGACGGTCACCGGCCCTTCGCTGTTGCAGGCGAAGTCCACCGCCTCCTCGCGCAGCGTGCGCTCCGGCAGGGCGGCGACATGGCCGCCGACGATGATGATCGGCTGTTCGGGCAGGCGCGCCTTGATGGCGCGGCAGGTCAGTCCGGCCCCGACCATCTGCTGGGTCGAGGCGGAGGGCTGATGGCCGAACACCACCATTGCCACCAGGCGTGGCGCCAGTTCGGCGATGCGCTCCGCCACCTGGTCGGCGGTCAGGTGATCGGCCTCGGCGTCGATGATGTGGATGGAGTGGCCGCGGTCGCGGACATAGCCGCCGATCAGCCGGCACCACAGCGGCGGTTCGATCGCGGTCAGGGTTGACCCGAGGGACTGATAGATCTTGGTCCGCTCACCAGGGTTGACGAGGACGAGATCGACGTTCGGACTCATAGGATTGTTGCCAGACTCGGGTCATGAGGAGTGTGTCGGCCAGCATAGTCCGAAGGTAAAAGGCGGTCTAGGGAAAACAAGTTGTCTCGTGTAACAATTTAAGGTGGACATCGCCAGCAACCAAGCTGTTAACCATTGAAGAGCGGAGACGACATGTTAAAAACCTGAAATTATTTATTGTGCATAGAGGAGTATGAAAAACCCGATACCAAGAAACCTCCGGACGCCGCCGCGCGATCTCTTGAGACCTATTCAGGCCCCGGTGGACGAGGGGTGGCTGCCGTCGTCATGGCGCCTCCGATCCAGGATCACCGCCTTCGGTTCGGGCCGGCACGGCATGCCATGATATGCCATAAATTTCCGGCAAACGCGATCAGGCGGATTGCCGCGCGTTCCACCAGGCGCATGTCCGCTCCAGGCCGTCGCGCAGCGATGTCCTGGCGCGCCACCCGAGCGCCAGACAGCGCGAGGCGTCCAGGCCTTTGCGTGGCATGCCGTCGGGCTTCTCCACGGCATAGTGGAAGCCGCCTTCGTAACCGACGACCGCGGCCACCATCTCCGTCAACTCGGCGATGCTGACATCCTCGCCCGAGCCGACATTGACGATCTCCTCGCCGCTGTAACGCTCCATCAGGAACACCAGGGCATCGGCGGCATCGTCGACATAGAGGAACTCGCGCCGCGGCCGGCCGGTCCCCCAGACCTCCACCGGCCCGATCCCGGCCGCCTTCGCAGCCTGGATCTTGCGGATCAGGGCCGGCACCACATGGCTGGCGGCCAGATCGAAATTGTCGCCGGGACCGTAGAGGTTGGTCGGGACGACGGCGATGAAATCGCGGCCGTACTGGCGGCGATAGGCCTGGCACAGCTTGATGCCGGCGACCTTTGCGGTGGCGTACCACTGGTTGGTCGGCTCGAAGGCGCCGGTCAGCAGGGAGTCCTCGACGATCGGCTGGTCGGCGAATTTGGGATAGATGCAGGACGACCCGAGGAACATCAGCTTCTCCACCCCGGCCAGATGGGCGCCGTGGATGATGTTGGCCTCGATCGCCAGATTGTCATAGATGAATTCGGCCGGCCGGGTGTCGTTGGCCAGGATGCCGCCGACGGTGGCGGCGGCGACGAACACGGCTTGCGGGCGCTCGCGCAGCATCCAGGCCTCGACGTCCCTTTGGCGGCGCAGGTCGACCGCGCCGCGGCCGACGGCAAGCGGCTGAGCGGCTGAGCGGCTGCGGCCGTCAGCCGACGGACCAGGGCCGAGCCGACCATGCCCGTATGCCCCGCCACCCAGACCCGCTTTCCGGCAAGCGGATACACCACCGGAGCCGCCTGCGTTCCAGTCGTGCTGTCCATGGCGCGTCCTTCCTGTCCGTCGGCATGCCGTTCGGCCGGGGGCGAATGCCGTTGGCCAGTAAAAGGAAAATAACCACCCATTGTGCGCACCGCAATCCAAATGCCGCCATCCTGGCAACCGGGCCAGGAGTGAATATCCAAGTATGAGGCGGCGTCTTCCGCCGCATCGGCATGCCGCCGATCCAGGAAGACGGAAGGGCCGTTCCCTGTATTCCCTTGGTTTCCACCGCCTCGACGGGCATTGGCAGGAAGATTCCACAAGCAAGTTGAGGATAATAAATAAAGAGAGAATCAACGCTCACTTTGCCGATCCGTTATTGATAAAAATTGATGTTTCCATTCGGCCTGTGGCGTAATATCAAAAGTGTATATCGGCCGCGCGCCCTTTATAGGAAAATATTCTGCCTTCAACCCTCGCGCATTCCAGGGCTTCCATGATCAAGACAGAGTTCAAGAGCAATGTTAAGAAGGCTCCAAAGGTCAGCTTTGTTCTTCTTGATTGGAAGTGCAGGGAAAGCTTCCACTCCCTCGATTACTTGGCGGAGCAGGATGTTCCGCGACATGATTACGAAATCATCTGGATTGAATATTATGCTCACACGTCAAAAGAAATAAGTGAAAAGATATCTGACTATAGCGATAATAATCGTCCGGCGCCCATTGACCTTTGGCTTATTATGAATATGCCGGATGACCTATACTATCATAAGCACCTAATGTATAATATTGGGATTGCGAAGAGTCGGGGTGATATTGTCATCATCTGCGACTCTGATGCGATGTTCACAAAATCCTTTGTTCGGACGGTGATCGAAACCTTCGAACGCACGCCTGAAATTGCCCTGCACTTTGACGAGGTGCGCAATTCCAAACAGGATTTTTATCCCTTCAACTATCCGCCGTTCGAGTTGCTGACCGGGGATGGGGCGATCAATTGGCGCGACGGCAAGACCACCGGGCTGTGGGACACCGAGGACCCGCTGCATAGCCGCAATTACGGGGCATGCCTGTGTGCCAGGCGTTCCGACCTGATCGCCATCGGCGGCGCCGATGAACACATGGATTACCTTGGCCATGTCTGCGGCCCGTACGAGCTGACCTTCCGCCTCGTCAACAAAGGCCTGAAGGAGGTCTGGCACGAAAGCGAGTTCCTGTACCACACCTGGCATCCGGGATCCGACGGCGACTTCAACTACATCGGCCCCACCGATGGCCGGCACATGTCCTCCACCGCGCTCGAGGCGCTGGAGAACGGTCGCATCATGCCGCTCACCGAGAACCCGGTCATCCGCCACGAGCGCGAAAACGGGGTGCCGCCGGCGAACGGCCAGTTCATCAATCCCGCCTGCCTGAAGGCCTGGACGCAGGAAGAGGTGGCGAAGTCGCCCCGCTTCAAGCTCTTCAAGCGCGGCCAGGGCGGCACCAAGCTGGTGCGGGAACTGGCCACCTACAACATCCTGTCCTACGACGGCAAATTCTACGGCGTCCCGCATTCCCTGGGGCCGGTTGATCTGGCCAGGAAGGAGGACCGGGAAAAGCCGCAGATCGTCGAGGGGGCCTCGGCCGACGAGATCGAGGCGCTTCTCGCCGGGGGCCCGCCCCCCGCGCCCGTCGCGGCGCTTCCCGTGCAGCAGCCCTCCCAGCCCTCCAGACCGCGGGGCGTCCGGGCTCCTCCGGTTCTGGTCGGTATGGCCGGGCCTTTCAACGTGGTCTCCTATGACGACGCCTATTTCGGCGTTCCGACCTCGCTGGGACCGGTCGACCTGGCGGATCCGGCCCAGCGCGCCTTGCCGGAAATCCTGAAGGCCTCGACATGGAGCGACGTGGACTCGATGATCCGGGCGCAACGCCTGATCCGGCTGGAGGTGGAGAGCCGTGCCCGGGAACAGATGCTGGAGCAGTTGCGGGCGGAACTTGCCGCCAAGGACGCGATGATCGCGGACTTCCTGGACACGATCACCACCATGCGCGGTGAAAGCCAAAGCTGGGGTGAGGAGCGCGAGCGCCTGCGTCGCGAGCTGTTCAGCCTGCAGTTCCGCTTGAACGGTGCCGAGCTGCTCGACACGTTCACGCCGACCGACATCGCGGAGCGCCGTGCCGACGGCATCCGCGTCACCGCCGACAAGCCGGCCGGCTGTTTCCTGCACGGCTCGCGCCTGTCGCTGGGCAAGGGCAAGTACACGCTCGACATCTGGGGCGCAAGGCAGCACGCGTCCGCAGCGGGGCTGCCGGTTTTGAGCGTGGATCTGATCAGCAACGGCACGACCACCATCGGGACGTTCAACACCGAGCACTTCGCCGAAACGGCCACGCTGGTTTCGCTGGTGTTCCAGCTGAACGATGCGCCCACCAACGCCGGGCACGAGTTCGAAATCCGCCTCACCCACTATGGCCGCGTGGATCTGGTTGTCTCGAGGGTGCGGCTGCGCTTGACCTCCGATACGGGCGCAGCTTCCCCGGTGGGTCTTCACAGACAGCATGCATGACGGGGCGGCTCTGCCGGAGGCCGGCCAGAAACAGATCATTCGCTTTCCAGCGGAGGGGACGGAGTGTCCAACAGGATGTTTGAGCAGCGTCTTGCCACGGCCGAGAAGCGGATGGCCGAACGAGACCCGCGGAACCAGGAGCTGTCGGCCTTGGTCGAAGAGGTGGGCGAGCAGAATCGGCTGCTCCGGCACGCCTTGAACGAACAGGACAAGCGCATCCGGTCCCTGGAAGCCGCCTTGGCCGAACAGGCTCGCGTGCTTCAGGCCATCCGGGGGGAACTCGCGGACTCCGGCAGGCCAGTGGATGGCGGCCCGGCTCTTCTCAGCCTGTCGGCCCGCGTTCAGCTGATCGACGATGCGCTGACCGACCTTCGCCTTGCTGTTTTGGAAAGGTCCGGCACCCGGTAGAGTGCCGCCGCCCGGCCATTCGGGCCGGGGGGCTGATGAAAGAGAGCAGCATGTTTATCCATTTCGACCTGCCCCGTGCCGCCGGGGATTCGCTGATGGACTGTGTCGAGCGCGTCTATGGTGCGTCGCGGGTGCTGCATCTTGGACACGGGCTTCGTTTCGATATGTCGTACGAGTCCCTGCTCAGCAAAACACCTGACGAACTTGATCTGATAAAGAACCACTACGGATGTGCGGTGACGAAGCATGCCTTCTCTCTGCACAAGATACTCGGGGCTCCGTACGTTGGTTTCATTCGAAATCCCTTTGACTGGTATGTTTCTTCATATTATTGGGCACGAAAGAACAGTCTGGGGAACCCGTCTGAATTTTACGGGTATATGATCGATAAACATGATATGTCATTGGAGTATTTTGTTCATTGGCTTCACGACATAGGTCACGACAATAATCAGGCCAAGAATATTTTATACCTTTCAAAAGATCACGACAGCGTCCTGCCTCCGGATCCGGCGGACATCACCCTCGATGAAGCGAGTTTCGCCCAGACCATCGAACTGACTGAGACCGCGTTCGCGGTTCTTGCGCCGACCGATCTGTTCGGTCCGGCGCTCTATGTCATGGGCATGCTGTTCGACTGGCCGGACCTGCCGCTGTGGCGGCTGCGCTCTTCGTCCAACTGGCGCGCCTCGGCGTCGATCCCCGACACGCTCGAGGACTTCGTGCGCGAGCGCAGCCCCCATGACTGGAACCTGTTCGCCGCCGTCCGCAAAGGGTTCGAACAGCGTTATGCCGATGTTCTGACCGCCCGCGCCGCCGAGATCGCGGACTACGACGCCTGCTCGCGGAACCCCGCCTGGCAGGACGCGATGCCGTTTCATGTCCGCGACGTTCAGGATCATCTCCAGCAGGGCATCCGCCTTCAGGCACCGCCGCCCCGCGACCCGGCCGCCGTCCCCGGCGCCCTGCGGGGGAACTGCATGTCGGGGCTCAAGCTGCATCTTCACGGCGTGGTCCATGGGCATTTCCTGCTGTCGCCCCGCCGGGACAGCCCGCCCTTCCTGGCCGTGCCGATGGTCAGCCTGATCCACCAGACCGCCGATCCGGACCGGCTCTGGCCATTCTACGGCCCGGGCGTTCTGTTCGACCGGTCGCTGGAAGGGCTCCGGCAACGGATCGAGGCGGGAGAGGTCCCGAGCCTGGTGGAAAGTCAGGGGGATCTCCAGATCTGGTTCTACCGAGGCGCGTACCGGTTCCTGGAGTGGGCGGCCGGCGCCGACATCGACGCGGTGTATGGCGATCCCGAGCGGACGCTGGGCGGTTCCCTCCAGGCCACGGACTGGCCGACGGCCCGTCTGTTCTTCACGCTGTTCACCGATCCGTTCCAGCGGCAGCGGATCGACGGGTTCGGCATCGTCGAAGGGGTGGAGGCTGAGCCCTGGAGGGCCGAACCGACGGCCGGCGGACCGGCGGTCACCGCCCCGTCCCTGCTGCGGTTGCTCGAAGCGCTGCAGGGCAGCGGGCGCCTTTCCCTGCGGTCGCCACCGCCGTTCCTGATCGACAGCCTGACCGACTACAATCTGGTCAAGTACCAGGGCCGGAATTACGGCGCGCGCCAGGGGGCCGGGGATCTGGAAGCCCTGCTGGCGGAGCCGGGGGAAAACCTCGTCGAGGCTGCGGCGCTGACGGATGTGCGGCGGGCGATCATCGACCGCTGGCTCTCTCACCGGTCGCCGGATCCCCACCTGATCGAAACCCTGGGCGTGACCAACATCGTCCTGTTCCGGGACCGTTTCGTCGCGTTGCCGCAAGCCCTCGGGGCCGTCGATTTGTCCGATCCCGCGACGTTCCACCTGCCCGGCGTGATCGTCAGCCGCAGCCGGACTCGCCTGCGGCATCTGGTCGCAACGGAAGCCGCCGGCCAGGACGTGAACACGCAGGCGGGCACCGCACCGACCTCGGACGACCGTCCGGCGCCCCTGCTGCCGGACGCGTCCGGAAAGGGGCGGCTGTTCTGGCTGACCGGTTTGTCCGGGGCTGGCAAGACCACGGTCGCCCTGCGTGTGTGCGCGCGGCTGCGGGCAGCCGGGCTGCCGGCGGTGCTGCTCGACGGCGACCGCCTGCGGGCCGCCATCGCTCCCGATGCCGGTCACGCCCCCGACCAGCGCCGCCAGCTGGCCTTTTCCTACGCCCGTCTGTGCCGGGAACTGGCGGAGCAGGGGCTGGTCGTCGTCATCGCCACCATTTCGATGTTCCATGCGGTCCGCCACTGGAATCGCGAAAATGTGGACGGCTATCGCGAAATATACTTGCGCGTTCCGCTTGAGCACCGCGCCGATCGTGACCCGAAGGGCTTGTACCGTAACGCCACTGTGGATATGGTCGGAATGGATACCTCCATTGAGGAGCCGGATCAGCCAGATCTCGTAATTGACAATTACGGCACGACGACTCCGGACGGCGCGGCCGACCTGATCTGGAACCGATTGATTGCGTCCGATGCGGCTCTGATCGGCTTATCGGCTGCAGCCCCCGAAGACGGGGCTTTGAAGAAACCCACACATTAAACCGAAATAGGGACTTTGGATCATATGCGCGGTCATGGCGATTTCACCGGGTTGGCAGAAAAATATTCGAAATACCGCCCGACCTATTCGGCGACGGTCCGGGACGCGCTGATCGGCATGCTGCCGAAGCCGGCCGGGGAAGTCGAGGCAGCCGACGTCGGCGCCGGCACCGGCATCTGGACCCGTCTCGTGGCCGAACGGGTCCGCCATGTCACGGCGGTCGAGCCCAATGACGACATGCGCCGGCTCGGCATCGCCGATTCCGCCGGTCACCGGATCGAATACCGTGTCGGCTCCGGTGAGCAGACCGGCCTTGCCGACGCCTCGGTGGACATGGTCAGCATGGCGTCGTCCTTCCACTGGGTCGATTTCGAGCGCGGCCTGGCCGAGTTCCACCGCATCCTGCGTCCGGAAGGCCGCTTCGTCGCGCTGTGGAACCCGCGCCTGATCGATGCCAATCCCCTGCTGGTGGAGATCGAGGCGGAGATCACCCGGCTGGCCCCGGAAGTCGAGCGGGTGTCGTCCGGCAATTCCGGCATCACCGGGACCCTGACCGAGCGGCTGTGGGCCAGCCGGCAGTTCGACGACGTGGTCTATCTGGAAGGCCGTCACACCGTCGACCAGACCCCCGAACAGTATCTGGGCGTCTGGAATTCGGTGAACGACGTGCGCCACCAGCTCGGCCCCGATCGCTGGGCCGCCTTCATGGCCTTCGTCGAGGCGCGGATCGCCGGCCTCGACGTGATCACCACCACCTATCGCACCCGTGCCTGGTCTGCACGCCGTCGGTGAGACTGCCCATGGACACCTCCGCCTTAACGCGCCGGATCGCCTTCGGCAGCAAAGCCGAAACCCTGGAGCGCCTCGCACCGCATTTGAGGACGGCGCACGTCCTCGATCTGGTTCGCTTCCGGGCCGTCGATTGGAACGCGGGCGGCATGGAGGCGATCCTCGACCGCATCGCCTCCACACCGTGGGGCAGGCGGGGGCCTCTGATCGTCCGGTCTTCCGCCGCGGCGGAGGACCGGGAAGGGCAGTCCCTGGCCGGGCATTTCGTATCGATCGGCAACGTCGATCCGGCCGGGCTGCCGGCCGCCATCGCCGAGGTGGCGGCCTCCTTCGGGGATGAGCCGGTAGCGGCGGACCAGATCTTCGTCCAGCCCATGCTGACGGCCGCCATGAGCGGCGTCGCCTTCACCCGGGATCCCAACACCGGCGCTCCCTACCTGATCATCAATTACGAGGAGGGCGGCGACACCGCGGCGGTCACCGGCGGCCACGCCGCCGAATTGAAGACCTTCGTCTATTGGAAGGGCGCCACGGTGCCGTGCCCGTCCCCCCTCGACCAGGTCGTGGCGCTCGCCGGCGAACTGGAAGCGCTGCTCGGGGAGGAAAGCCTCGACATCGAGTTCGCGGTCTCGCCGACCGGCGAGCTGTACCTGTTCCAGGTGCGGCCGCTGTCCGCCGCCGCCGGAACGGCCGTCGGCGCCGACGAGCACCGGCCGCTGCTGGAAGCCATCGCCCAGAAGATCGCCCAGGCCAATCGGCCGCACCCCTACCTGCGCGGCCGCCGCACCCTGTACGGCGTCATGCCCGACTGGAACCCGGCCGAAATCATCGGCATCCGGCCACGGCCGCTGGCGCTGTCGCTGTACCGGCAGCTGGTCACCGACAGCGTCTGGGCCTACCAGCGCCACAATTACGGCTACCGGAACCTGCGCAGCTTTCCGCTGATGCGGTCCTTCCATGGGCTGCCGTACATCGACGTCCGCCTCAGCTTCAATTCCTTCATTCCGGGCGACGTGCCGGACACGCTCGCCGACCGTCTGGTGGACTGCTACATCGACCAGCTCGCGGCGGCACCGGTGCTCCACGACAAGGTCGAGTTCGAGATCGTCTTCTCCTGCTACACCTTCGACCTCGACACCCGCCTGCAACGTCTGCGCGGCTTCGGCTTCTCGGAGCGCGATCTCGAAGAGCTGACCCAGAGCCTGCGTCGGCTGACCAACCGGATCATCCACCGCGAAACCGGCTTGTGGCGCAACGACAGCAAGAAGATCGGGATCCTGGAGGAGCGGCAGCGGACCATCCGCAGCACCGACATGGACATCGTCAGCCGCATCTATTGGCTGATGGAGGATTGCAAGCGCTACGGCACCCTGCCTTTCGCCGGCTTGGCCCGCGCCGGCTTCATCGCCGTCCAGATGCTGAAGTCGCTGGTGGCGGTCGGCGCGATCGAGCCGCAGCAGTACGACGCCTTCATGACCAGCCTGGAGACCGTCAGCGGCCGCATGACCCGCGATCTGCGTGCCCTGTCCCGCTCGGAATTCCTGGAGAAATACGGGCACCTGCGTCCCGGGACCTACGATATCCTGTCGCCGCGCTACGACGAGGATCCGGAACGCTACCTCGGTTCCGAGCACGGCGCCGGTCCGCACGACGAGGGCGCGGTGCCGACTTTCGCCCTGTCGCTGCCCCAGATGCGCCGGATCGACGCCCTCCTGAACCAGCACTCCCTGGAAATGGACGTGGTCAGCCTGTTCGACTTCTTCCAGGCCGGCATCCAGGGCCGCGAGCATTCGAAATTCGTCTTCACCCGGTCGCTGAGCGAGGTGCTGTCGCTGCTGAACCGCCTGGGCGAACGCTATGGATTGTCGCCGGACGACATGTCCTATTTCGATGCCTCTCTCATCGACGATCTCTACGCATCCAGCTGCGACATCGAGGCGACGCTGCGCCACAGCATCAGCCAGGGCCGCGCCCGCTATGCGGAAACCCAGCGCATCGTTCTGCCGCCGCTGATCAGCCAGCCCGAGGAGGTCTGGGCGTTCCACATTCCTCCCACCGAACCCAACTTCATCACCCAGCGGACGGTGGAGGGGCCTGTGCGGTCGCACAAGGCGCCGGCGTCGGAGCTGAAGGGGGCGGTGGTGGTGATCCCCAGCGCCGATCCGGGCTTCGACTGGATCTTCTCCCACGGCATCGGCGGCTTCATCACCGCCTATGGCGGGGTCAATTCCCACATGGCCATCCGCGCCGGCGAACTGAACCTTCCCGCCGTGATCGGGGCCGGGGAGACGCTGTTCAGCCAGTGGAAGGACAGCCGCCGCCTGCGCATCGACTGCGCATCCCGCCGGGTGGATGTCCTGCAATGACGACGGTTCGGCCCGTGGCCGCGCGCCTGATCGCCGTCAGCCAGCGGGTGGACGTGATCGCCGGCCGCAACGAGCGGCGCGACGCTCTGGATCAGCGGTGGACCGGCTTCCTGGACGCCTGCGGCCTGCTGCCCGTGGCGATGCCCAACACGGCGTCGCCCGCTCTCGCGGCGGCTTGGCTTGAGGCGGTGGCTCCCGCCGGCATCCTGCTGACCGGCGGCAACGATCTGACGGCCTATGGCGGCGACGCCCCGGAACGCGACGCCGTGGAAACCCTGCTGATCGAGCATGCGGTCGCCCGGCGCATCCCGCTGATGGCCGTCTGTCGGGGCCTGCAGATGCTGATGCACCATTTCGGCGCCGGGCTGGAACGGGTGACGGGCCACACCGGCACCGAGCATCCGGTCGTCCTGGGCGATGGCGGGACGGACACCGTGAATTCCTACCACAATTGGGCCTTCACGAGCGTTCCGCCCGGTTTCACCGCCTGGGCGACCGCGCCCGACGGCGTGGTCGAGGCGGTTCGCCACGACACGTTGCCGCTGCTCGGCATGCTCTGGCATCCCGAACGCAATGCCCCCTACCGCGCCGCGGAGATCGATCTGGTCCGTCGTCATTTCGGGGTTGATCGGTAGCGGGGGCTTGCTGCAACGTCCACGGGTCCGCCGCATCCGCGCCTTCCCGCTTTCCCTGAATTTGGTTTTCCCTGAATTTGGAGTGCTTCCGTGAAAGCGATCATCCTTGCCGCCGGGCGTGGCAGCCGCATGAAGGCCATGACCGAGGACCGGCCGAAGTGTCTGGTTGAAATCGCCGGGCGCAGCCTGCTGGACTGTCAGCGCACTGCCCTGACCGGTGCCGGCGCCGGCCCGCTGGCCGTGGTGCGCGGCTATCGCGGCGAGGCGTTCGAAGGACGCGGGCTGACCCTGTTCGATAATCCCCGCTGGGCCGAAACCAACATGGTCATGTCGCTGGTCCAGGCAGCCCCGTGGCTGAGCGCCGAACCGTGCCTCGTCAGCTACGCCGACATCTTCTACCCGGCGGAGACGGTGCGCCGGCTGATGGCGGCCGAAGGCGACATCGTCATCAGCTACGATCCGGACTGGCTGGCCCTGTGGCAGGCCCGCTTCGCCGATCCGCTGGTCGATGCCGAGAGCTTCCTGCTCGACGCGACCGGCCGGGTCATCGACATCGGCCGCAAGGTCCAGAGCCTCGACGAGGTCCAGGGGCAGTACATGGGCCTGCTGAAATTCACTCCCGCCGGCTGGGCACAGGTCACCGGCTATCTCGACGGGCTGGAACCGGCGGCGCGCGACAAGCTGGACATGACCGGCCTGCTGTCGCGGCTGATCGCCGCCGGCGTGGTCATCCGGGCGGTCCCCAGCGCTCCCGGCTGGGGCGAGGTCGATTCCGAAAGCGATCTCGACCATTATGCCGCGGAGGTGGCGGCCGGGCGCGTCGCGCTGCCGGTCTGAGGCCGCTTGCGCGGGCACGGTTCGCCGCCCCGCCCCAGAAGACCCTGCCTCGATCAAGGAACAAGACGGTTATGAGTCGGCGTTTCATCGACCATGGAGACGGCACCCTCACCGATGCCGAGACCGGCCTGATGTGGCGAGCCGATGGCGGCACGCCCGATCTGCCGGGCGTGCCGGGCGGGCCGAAGCCGTGGTCGGGTCCCTTCGGCGCAACCCCCGCCGACCTGCCGACGCTGCGCACCGGCTGCTATGGGCCGCTGCCCGACCTTGACCTCTCCGGCCGGCCGGTCGGCTACGCGGTGTTCGACTATATCGACGCGCTGAACGCCGCGGCCTTCGCCGGTTACACGGACTGGCGCCTGCCCAACGTCAACGAACTGGCCAGCCTGGTGAACGAGGCGGTGCCGCACAGCCATCTGTGGCTGATGGAGAACGGCTTCCGCAACATCGAAACCCACTGCAACTTCTGGAGCTCGACCACCTGCCACGGCCATCCCGAACAGGCGTGGCACGTCCACTTCACCAACAGCGGCAACGTCCACACCAGCTGCAAGGCGTGGTGCGCCCATCACGTGCTGCCGGTGCGCGGCCTGAACAGCGGCCCGCGCCGCTTCCTGCAGACCGGGCAGACCCTGTGCTACAGCGCCGATCTGGTGCCGCAGCTCCTGCCGGACGGCAGCGGGCGCGGCCAGGATGGCGACCTGCGCCTGGGCACGCCCCGGCCGGCGGACCGCTTCGAGCTGCGCGACGGCGGGGCGGCCGGCCGGGTGGTGGTCGACCGCTTCCTGGGGCTGGCCTGGGCATCGCCGCTGAACCTGGGCATGCCCTGGGACGCCGCCATGGAGATGGTGCCGCGATGCTATGCCGGCTATGGCGGGCTGGACGGCTGGCGCCTGCCGGAGCGGGAGGAACTGCGCTCGCTCACCAACTATGGCTGTTCCGATCTGCTGGGCCTGATGCATCAGGCCGGTTTCGAGGATGTGCGGAACGTCGATTACTGGACCGGAACGCCCTGTGCCAACGATCCCGACCGCCACGCATGGTCATTCGGCCTGGGCTGGGGGCTTTACGGACGCGAGCGGGCCGGGTTCCGGGCGGGGGTATGGCCGGTCTGCCCTTTCCCGCAGCCGGTGTAGGAGAAGGCGCTGCCTGCACCGGCGCCGCCGCGCCGTCCCTGGCCATCCTGACCTCCCCGCCCTTTGCCTGCGGAGTGGCCTGGCTGGTCAACGTGCTGCTGGAACTGGGCATCCGCACCACGCATTGGGGCACGGCCAAGGGCGGGGGCGGCGGCCCCTGGCGGGAGTGCGGCGACGGCTGGACGCTGGATGAACCGGCGCGGGCCCTGCTCAAATGGCATCTGCCCATCCTGCACCAGGACGAGCCGCTGCGCTTCCGCGACGGCCTGGAGGTGGTGTGGGAGCATCGTCTCGATCTGGCCCGCGAGCCGGGCGAGGCCGTCATCCTCTACCTGCGCGACCCGCGCGACGCCATCCATTCGCTGTACCGGCGCGACTACGCTCGGACCCTCGGTTATCATGCCTATCTCGACCGCCCGGACGTCTGGCCCGACCATTTTCCGAACCTGTTCTTTTTGCCGCCGCCCGAGACCTACCTGCTGTTCGTCCTGTTCTGGCTGACCGTCGGCGAGACGGTGCCGCTGCTGACCGTGACCTTCGAGGGCATGCGTGCCGATCCGGTCGGAACGGTGCGCCGCGTGCTCGCCCACCTGGGGCAGGCGCGGCCGGATGACGAGATCGTCCGCGCGCTGGAACGCTCCGGCTTCCATGCGGCACGCCAAGCCATGCTGCGCACCAGCGCCGAGCAGGGGACGGAGCGCCTGACCGCCGCCAAGGGTGAGGTCGGCGAATGGCGGACCACCCATGACGACGCGGCCCTCGCCCGCTTCGCCCGGCCGCTCGC
Organism: uncultured Azospirillum sp.; assembly: GCA_965650625.1. GTDB lineage: Bacteria > Pseudomonadota > Alphaproteobacteria > Azospirillales > Azospirillaceae > Azospirillum. The sequence goes on from CBFGPE010000004.1 coordinate 41,396, forward strand.
CCGGTTCGAAGCGCTGCTGGCTGACCTGCCGGCCGCCGAGGCGGCCTGGCAGGCCAAGGCCATTCCACGCGATCCCTTCGGCTGGCTGGAGGCGGGTGCTCCGGCCGATCTGGCCGCGGTGCTGGCCGCTATGCCGGCGGTGGCAGACAAGCCGGCGGCGCACCTCTCTGCCCAAGCCGCGGTGGCGGCCGGCTGGTTCACCGCCCGGGCAGCCGGAGGACCGGACTTCACGCTGTCGCTGCCGCGGCGTCTGTTCCTGCGCTTCTACGCCTTCCTTCTCGAAGGACTGGACTCCGCCCCCATCGACACCCTGCTCCGTTCCCGCCACATCGACCGCATCCACGAACTTTGCCGGGGGATGGTGGGAGCGATGCCGGAGTGACCGTTTCCGCCGACAACCGAGCGCGCGGCAAAAAAGGAATATTTTCATTGAATCCGCGGTTCTGTCTTTGATAAATTTCCTATATTGCGCCATATAGGAAAGGAAGCGGACCACCATGAAGGGATTGCTCCTCGCCACCGACGACATGGGGCGGTGTCTGGACGTGATCGGCGTGTCGGACAGCCGCCATACCCTGGTGATGGCCCCCGGCCAGGGCAAGACGCTGCCGGTGCCGGCCGGCGCCACGATGATGCTGGTCAACGCCACGGCCAACGTCTGGGTTCAGTATGACGGTCCGGCGGCCGTGCCGACGGCGGACGACCTCGGCGGCGGGGCACCGGAACTTAATCCGGGTCCGCGCTTCATCAAGGGGATCGCCACCATTGGCATCAGCTCCGCACAGGCATGCGAGGTCGGCGTGACGTTCTATCGGGGGGGCAGCCTATGACCTCCCGTTACAGCTTCGCGCCCGTCGGCGCACCGGCCGAGCGGCCGGTCTTCACCGGTACGGTGACTCTGCCGGCCGGCACCGAGGCGGCGCCGGGGTTGGTCTTCGCCGGCGACACCGCCACCGGCTTCCACCACCCTGCCCCCGGAATCGTCGGTCTGTCGGGGGCCTTGCAGGTCGACGGCCATCCTGTCTGGCACGCTGGGAACGACGGCGCCGGATCGGGGTGCGACGCCGACCTGCTCGACGGACAGCACGGCAGCTACTACCAGCCGGCCGCCCCCGCCCTGGGCGCCCTTGCCGGGCTGGACGCCGCCGTTGGGTTGGTCGAGCAGACCGGTTCCGCCCTGTTCGCCAAGCGCCCGCTCGGCACCGGATCGGCTGGCGCGGTCCCCACCCTGGGCGATGCCGACGCCCGCTATGCCCGGCTGAGCGGAGCGACCTTCGGCGGCGCCGTACGAAACACCGGACAACCCGCCTTCCTGGCCTTCCTGTCGTCTCAGCAATTGAACGCAACGGGGGATGGAACGCTCTACACCATCCCGTGCGATGGCGAGATCTTCGACCAGACCGGCGCCCACAACCCGGCAACCGGGATCTTCACCGCACCGGTGACCGGCTGCTACCGGTTCGACTGCACGGTCTGCCTGATCGTCGGCGCGACGCACACGCGCGCCGAACTGATCCTGGAGACGAGCAACCGCCTGCATTTCGTTGGTCAGATCAATGCGGCGGCCATGCGGGACGCGACCGGGAACGCGGTGATCATGGCCGGCTCCCGCCTCGTGGACATGGATGCCGGGGACACGGCCGTGATGCGGGTCAAGGTTTCGAACGGCAGCAAGACTGTGTCGGTGTTCGGCACGACGGCGAGTGCGATCTACACGTCCTTCGCGGGGAGGCTGGAATGCTGAGCGACCATCAGCGCGCCGTGCTGGCCGACATCGTCGTGGATCCGGATGCGTGGGCCGCCCATGTTCTGGATGAATTCGGGCCGGAGGCCGGCATGGCCCACCTGGAGGCGAAGATCGCCCGGGCGGCCCCGGTGTACGAGGCCGCCCGCCAAACCCTGGGGTCGGCCTACCGGACGCGAGCCGAGCGCACCGCCTTGCCCGGCGGACCCTGATCGCAGGATGAAACTTGGGGTGTGATCGCTTCAAAACGATTCCCGACGAAGTGATCACGCCCCATGCAACGCCGCCAAGGATTTCTATAGAAGGAAGAAATCTTGGAGAACCACAATAAATAGCCTGTTGATAGTTTAGTCAATTCAGGCGGTACTCATGCCGAAGATTTCAGTGGCGCTTTGCGCCCATCTCAAGTTAATTATCATCGATCTTCGCATTTGAAGGAAATTGACTGGTGGCTCGAATATTTATGATTCGCCATGGCAAATCCGCAGCGGGCTTTGACGAAGCGCTCGATGCCGATCTGTCGGAGCTTGGGCATCGGCAGGCAGCAATTGCGGCTGCTGCGGTTGCCCGCCGGCTGCCTCCTATGCCGATCATCGCCTCTCCGTTTCGAAGAGCCAGAAGTACAGCGGAACCTTTGGCCAGGGCATGGTGCCGGCCAATCGCAATTTCCCCTGAGATTACTGAAATTCCAACGCCGCCTCATTTGGGAGAAGACAATCTTGCGGCACGCCGTCCATGGCTTACCGCCATCATGGCCAGCCGATACGGAAATCTCGGCGATGAAATTGAGAACTGGCGTCAGAACTTGATTGATTTCGTTGCGAACACGAAACAAAATTCTATTTTATCTACTCATTATCTGACGATCAACGCCATCGTCGGGGCTGCGCAGAACGATGATCGGGTGTCTTTGTGCGACCCGGGATATTGTACCGTGACGGTGCTGGAGGTCTGTAGCGGCCGGATTTCCGTTATCGGTATCGGCCTTGACTACGATCAACTTCCCGCTGCTTCTCCTGATTTCGAACGGAATTGATGAATACTGCCAAGCTCTCTTGTTTTAAGCTTGGCAGTGCTCTTATGCAAATCCTGCGCGAAAGGGGAACGTGGACGGAGCGTTCAGGCGCCGTCCACAGTGCGAGGCAAGCAGGGCTCGTAACCGAGCAGGGCAATTTCGGCGCCCAGCTCCTTGTCCCACGACTCCAGGGCTTCAGGCGAGAACAGGCGGCGCCATTCGCCTGAAACCCCTTTGCGGACGATATAACGATTTCTCACCATCTCGCCGTCCGAACCGCGCGGGCGGTTGGACATGGCCTCGAAGGAGTATTTCGTGTCGTAAAGAGAGCGGATCCTCTGCTCTAGTTCCGGATTGCGGGTAAATCCATAGAACTCAAGCACATCAAGCGTTACTCCAACAGTGTCCTGCTTAAGCTCGTCGAACTTTATGACCTTTATCGGCCTTTCCCGGGCCAGGTCTACCCACTTGCATGCCTCTCGGATCGTGTTGGCGAAATTACCGTAAGCCAATCCGTGTAGTGTCTCCCGCAGCTTTGCTCGATCGACAATCCCGCGGAAAATGTGATCCTCGAGATACGAAATAGCTACATCACGAGGGTCTCTTTGCAAGAAAACAATTGATACTTCTTCACGCTCAAGAAATGGGATGAAGAAGTCGGAATTATTGTGTGTCCAATGAAAATAAGGGCTTGGCGGCGGATCGTCGACGAGTCGTCTGGTTGATTCTGGGCCGTAATTCAGAACATTTACTTGTATCGTTCTGAGGTAATCCTCCAAAATCGGCACTATTGCTGAGGATCCTGAGTAAAACAAATTACAGAAGATCAAATTCTTCATTTCTTCCTCAGAATCGGAGCAAATGGCTATGCTGAAAGGTATAGCAATCCCGGTGTCACATACCAATGGGAATTTTCCTGCCTGGAAGACGATGGAGCGGCGGGCCTCAGCGTCACAATGGCATCCGCTGGACAAGGCAAGGGTAACCGTCCTCCGGCAGAAGGGACACCGGGTTTGCGTGGCTCAAGGCCCGGCTTGCTCCGGAAACAGTCCAAGCAGCCCGTCGCGCGTGGCGGGGCAGACGCCGCGTTCGGTGATCAGGCCGGTCACCAGCCGGGCCGGGGTGACGTCGAAGCCGTAATTGGCGACCGGGCTGCCGTCGGGGGTGACGCGCACCGTCTCGATCCGGCCGTCGGCGGTGCGGCCGGTCAGCTCGCTCACCTCGCGGCCGTCGCGCTCCTCGATGGGGATCTCGCGCACGCCGTCGGCGATGGTCCAGTCGATGGTCGGCGACGGCAGTCCGACATAGAAGGGAACGCCGTTGTCGTGCGCGGCCAAGGCCTTCAGATAGGTGCCGATCTTGTTGCAGACGTCGCCGGTCGCGGTGGTGCGGTCGGTACCGACGATGCACAGATCGACCTTGCCGTGCTGCATCAGATGGCCGCCGACATTGTCGGCGATGACGGTGTGGGGGACGCCGTGGTGCTTCAGCTCCCAGGCGGTCAGGCTGGCGCCCTGGTTGCGCGGGCGGGTCTCGTCCACCCAGACATGCAGCGGGATGCCCTGCTCGAAGGCGGCGTAGACGGGGGCGAGCGCCGTGCCCCAGTCGACGGTGGCGAGCCAGCCGGCGTTGCAGTGGGTCAGCACGTTGACCGGCTCCCCCGGCGCCTTGCGCGCCGCCGCGGCGCGGATCAGGGCTGCGCCGTGCAGGCCGATGGAACGGTTGATCTCGACATCCTCGTCGGCGATGGCCGCGGCCTCCGCCTCGGCGGCCGCGAGGCGTTGCGCCTCCGGCAGCGGCGCCAGCAGGCGGCGCATGCGCTCCAGCGCCCAGCGCAGGTTGACCGCGGTCGGGCGGGTGGCCAGCAGGGTGGCGCAGGCCCGCTCCAGCCCGCGGTCGCCGGCGTCGGCGCGCAGGGCCAGGGCCACGCCATAGGCCGCCGCGGCACCGATCAGCGGGGCGCCGCGCACCAGCATGGCGTGGATGGCGTGGGCGGCCTCCTCCAGGCTGGTCAGGCGGACGACGGCGAAGTCGTGCGGCAGCCGGGTCTGGTCGATGATGGCGACGACGCCGTCGCCCTCCGGCCAGATGGTGCGATAGGCCATCCCGTCGATCCGCATGACATGACACTCCATCCAAAACCGAGCGGCCGAGATTAGGTGGTGGACGACCCGGCATCAATGCACTTGTGGCGCGAGGCCGCAGCCCCGCGGTCGCCGAATGCGGGGCTGCGGCCGGCGGTTTTCTGCACTCCGCCCGAGGTCCGCTGTTGCTTTCTCCCGGTGTGCTCGGAATAGTCCCACCAGCTTCAGCGGAGAGAGCGGGACATGAGCAACGGTGCAGTTGGCGGTGCAGTTGGCGAAACGGTTGGCGAGACTGTTCTGGGCGTGATCGGCGGCAGCGGCCTGTACGACATCGACGGGCTGGAGAACACCCGCTGGGTCAAGGTGACCACGCCCTTCGGCGACCCGTCGGACGAACTGCTGACCGGCGAACTGGCGGGTCAGAAGCTTGTCTTCCTGCCGCGCCATGGCCGCGGCCACCGCATCCCGCCGTCGGAGCTGAATTTCCGCGCCAACATCCACGCGCTGAAGCAGTTGGGCGTGACCGAGATCCTGTCGGTCTCCGCGGTCGGCTCGCTGAAGGAACATCTGCCGCCGGGCACCTTCGTGGTGATCGACCAGTTCATCGACCGCACCTTCGCCCGCGACAAGACCTTCTTCGGCAGCGGGCTGGTCGCCCATGTCGGGCTGGGCCATCCGGTCTGCGGCCGGCTGGGCGACCTGATCGAGCAGGCGCTGGTCGAGCTGGACATCCCGCACCAGCGGCGCGGCACCTACATGGTGATGGAGGGACCGCAATTCTCCACCGTCGCCGAATCCAACCTCTACCGCAGCTGGGGCTGCGACGTCATCGGCATGACCAACATGCCGGAGGCCAAGCTCGCCCGCGAGGCGGAGATGTGCTACGCGACCGTCGCCATGGTCACCGATTACGACTGCTGGCACGAGGGGCACGACCATGTGTCGGTCGAGGCGGTGATCAAGGTGGTGGTCGCCAATGCCGGCAAGGCGCGCGCGCTGGTCTCGGCCCTGGCGCCGAAGGTGGCGGGGCGCGAGGGCACATGCGCCCAGGGCTGCCACACCGCGCTGGACAACGCCATCATGACCGCCCCCTCCCACCGCGATCCGGCGATGCTGGAAAAGCTGTCGCTGATCGTGAAGCGCACGCTGGGGTGACTTGGCGCCCGATCCGCCACGCGCAAACGAGAACGGCGCCCGCTCCCTGGGGAAGCGGGCGCCGTTCTCGTTTCAAATCAAGGCTTTCAGCGGCAGGCCGCGTCGAGGACCTTGTGCAGGCGGGTGATCTGCTCGTCGAGCGGGAAGGGGTGGTTGCCGACGAAGAAGCCCTGGTCATGCGCCAGATTGGCGTTCTCGACGCCACCGACCACCTCGTAATCGTAATGCTTGATCACGTCGTGGCGCAGGAAGCAGCCGCCGGTGATGATGCGGAAGCCGATGTCGGCCTCGGTCAGGGCGGCGAACACCGCCTTGCGGTCCTGCGGGCGCTTCGGGTTCAGGATGATGGTGAAGCTGAAGCAGGAGCTCTTGCCGTTCTCGCGCTGGATGATGAAGCGCTCATCCCCGGCGAACAGCGACTGGAACAGGGCCAGATTCTTGCGGCGCGCCTCGGTGAAGGCAGGCAGCTTCTTCAGCTGCTCCAGGCCGACGGCGCCTTCCATCTCGAGAGGACGGACGTTGTAGCCGGGCAGGATGAAGCGGTAGGCCTCGAAATGGTCGTTGCCGCCGCGCTGGTACAGCGGGGTGTCGTGCGGCAGGTCGCGGGTCCAGCCATGGGCGCGCATCGCCTTGACCAGATGGTAGAGCTCCAGATCGTCGGTCAGCACCATCCCGCCTTCCATGGTCGAGATGTGGTGCGAGAAGAAGAAGCTGAAGGTGTTCAGGTCGCCGAAGGTGCCGGTCTTCTTGCCGCCCAGCTCGGCATCCATCGATTCGCAGTTGTCCTCGATGAAATACAGCCCATGCTCGTCGGCGAAGCGGCGCATGACGTCGAGCGCGGCCGGGTTGCCCAGGATCGACACCGCCATGATCGCGCGGGTGCGCGGCGTCAGCGCCTGCTCCAGCTTGGAAACGTCCATGTTCAGCGTGTCGAGTTCGACGTCGATGAACTTCAGCTTCAGGCCGTACTGCTGCAGCGGGTGATAGGTGGTGGCCCAGGAGATCGCCGGGACGATCACCTCGTCGCCGCGCTGGAGCGGACGCTCCTTCTTGTAGAACAGGGCGGCGACCGCGACCAGATTGGCCGAAGAACCCGAATTGACCATCACGGCGTATTTGGCGCCGAAATAATTGGCGAAGGCCGCTTCGAAGGCGGCGACGTTCTCGCCCATGGTGAAGCGCCCGCTCTTCACCACGCGCTGGATCGCCTCAACCTCTTCCTCGCCCCAAGTCGGCGCGGCAAGCTCATAGAACATGGATCATCCCCGGATGGTTCGGACGGCGGGACGGAAACCGTCCCCGCACGCCGCAGACGTGAGTGACAAAAGCGGGGGAAGCCGGTCCGCGCAACCACCCGCTCCGGGAGACGCCTGGTGCAGTCCCCCGGAATGGCCCCCTTAGAACGGACCCTTGAACTGCGCCTGATAGGCCAGCCGGGCGTGCTCGGGATCCGGGCGCCAGGGCGAGCCGTTCGGCCGGGCCATGGCATAGGCCGCCTCGGCGATGGTCGACGGGTTGGGGTAGAAATGCTGCTCCAGCGCCGGCGTGGTCGGGCAGGTGGTGGGAGCGAAGCCCATGCGGCGGATCTGCAGCGGCCCGGAGCCGCCCAGACGCTCCGACACCTGGGATGCGATCTCGGCACTGGCGCCGCAGTTGATCCAGCTGTTGTCGACCACCAGCAGCCGGCGGGTGCGGGCCACGGACTCCACGATGGTGTCGATGTCCAGCGGAACCAGCGTGATCGGGTCGATCAGGTCGACGCTGACGTCGACCTCGCGCAGCAGCTCGGCGGCGCGCAGGCATTCGATCGCCATGTTCGACACGCCGACGACGGTGATGTCCCCGCCCTCCAGCATGCGGCGGGCCCGGCCGAACTCGACCGTGTAGGGGGCTTCCGGCACCGGCGCCTCGGTCGGATAGAGCAGGCGGTGCTCCATGAAGATGACCGGGTTGTCGTCGCGGATGGCCGCGATCATGCAGCCCTTGGCGTCATAGGCGTTGGACGGCGCCACCACCTTCAGCCCCGGCACATGCATGAACATCGAATGCAGGCCCTGCGAATGCTGCGCGCCCTGGCCCCAGGACTTGCCGATCATCGACCGGGCGACCAGCGGCACCTTCACGGCGCCGCCATACATGTAATGGGCCTTGGCCGCCATGTTGACGAGCTGGTTCATGCACAGCAGCAGGAAATCCATGCGGATGTGGACATGGATCGGCCGCATCCCGGCCATGGCGGCGCCGATGGCGACGCCGGTCATCGCATCTTCCGACAGAGGCGTGGTGAAGATGCGCTCCGGCCCGAAGCGCTCCAGCAGGCCGCGGGTCGATCCCTGGATCGCCTTGTGGTCGTCGACGTCGAGACCGAAGACGAAGACGCTCTCGTCGCGCGCCATTTCCTGGGATACGGCCTCGGCCAGGGCGTCGACATAGCGGAGCTGGCGCGTCGCGGCGTTAGGCGAAGACATGACGGTACAGCTCCTCGGCGGCGGGGAAGGGGCTTTGCTCGGCGAAGGCGACGGCGGCGTCGACGGCGGCCTGGGCTTCCGCCTCGATGGCGGCGCGCTCCGCCTCCGGCAGCAGGGCGGCGATGCGCGGCACCTCGTCGCGGGCCTCCCACGGCTCCATTTCCGTCCGCGGACGGTAGCCCTGGTCGTAATCCTCGTTCGGGCCGACATGCTCGCGCCAGCGGTAGGCGTGGCATTCGATCAGCGCCGGCCCTTCGCCGCGGCGCAGCTTGGCCACCAGTTCGGCCGCGGTGTCGCGGACCTCGAACAGGTCGCCCGACGTGATCTTGCGCGCGTCGATGCCGAAGGTGGCGACCCGCTCGCAGAAGCGGTCGGTCGCCCAGCGCTTCGTCTGCGGCTCGTGGATGGCGTAGAAGTTGTTCTCGCAGACGAACAGGATCGGCAGCTTGTGCAGCGCCGCGAAGTTCAGCGTCTCGTAGAAGCAGCCCTCCTCCGACGCGCCGTCGCCGAAGAAGGCGACGACGACCCGGTCGGTCTTCTGCCGCTTCAGGGCGAGGGCGTAGCCGGCGGCGATCGGGATCGTCGTGCCGACCACGGCGGAGGCGCCGAGCACATTGGCCTTGGTGTCGATCAGATGCATGGAGCCGCCGCGCCCGGCGGCGCTGCCGGTCGCCTTGCCGAACATCTCGGCCATCATCGCGGCCGGATCGCCGCCCTTCGCCAGATAGGCGGCATGTCCGCGATAGGTGCCCGACACGGCGTCGTCCTGTCGCAGAACGTCGCAGACACCGACCGAGATGAACTCCTGGCCGATGGAGAGGTGCACCGGGCTCTTGATCCTGTCCGAAGGGTAGATCGCAGCCACCCGCTCTTCGTAATGGCGGATGAAGTAGAGGGAGCGGTACAGCCTAGCGATGGTCTCCGGGGTATACTGGGATGTCATTGATACGGATCCCGCGAAGAGGTGAAGAAAGGCCACGATCCAGTCGCGATGATGAGGCTGCGCACAAAGACCTCTTTCCGAAGGTCGAAGGCACACCGCCGGATCCCACGCCACATCGAATAGCATACGCCAAAGGCCACATGCTTTTACCCCGCCATTCCGTAATGAATCAAGGGTTCCTGCAGGGCCGCAATTTGTCCGGCAAATAATCCATTGATATCGTCATTGGACGATATCCCAGGCGGGAAAGGCTTGTTACAGAGTTATAATATGGGAATATGTGAGTATGTGGGGACGGCCGGACCCGCTCTTCCAGCCCGGCCGCCCCCCCTTTATGCCATCCCGAATGACCGTGCTATGGCGCTCAGACGACGTTGCCGTAGACCGCGTTGCGGATCATGCGGTAACCCTTGATCAACTCCTGGATGCCGTCGTCGAGCGAGAAGGCGGGCTTGTAGCCGGTCGCCTCGATCCGCTCGTTGGAGACGATGTAGTCGCGCTTGTCCGGATCCTCGCCGATCGGCGCCTCCAGGAAGACGAACTTCGGCAGGTGCTTGTGGATGCGCTCGCACAGTTCCCACTTCGACAGGTTGGCGTCGGACAGGCCCACATTGTAGGGGCGGCCCTGCATCGTCTCGAAATTGTCCAACCCGTGCAGGAAGGCGCGGGCCACGTCGCGGACATGGATGTAGTTGCGCTTGAAGTGCGGCTCGAACAGCACCACGGCGCGGTCGTTGACGGCACGGTAGACGAAGTCGTTGACCAGCAGGTCGATGCGCATGCGCGGCGCCATGCCGAACACGGTGGCCAGACGGAAGCTGATCGAGTTGCCGCGGTCCAGCACCGCCTTCTCGGCCTCGACCTTGGTCCGGCCATAGAGCGAGATCGGATTCAGCGGGCTGTCTTCGGTGCAGAACTTGCCCTGTTCCCCGACCCCGTAGCCGGAGTTGGTGACCGGCATCACCAGGCGCTGCGACGGCGACAGAATCCTGGTGAGGGTGACCACCGCGTCGCGGTTGATGGTCTCGGCTCCGATCTTGTCGGCGTCGCACAGCGGGGCGCCCACCAGCGCCGCCAGCGGGATGACGACGTCGGCGGTCTTCGTCAGGCTGCGCAGGGTGGCTTCGTCACGGGCGTCGCCGCGGACCAGATCGAACTTCGGGTTGACGCAGACATGGCTCAGCGACGCCTGACGGAACATGAAGCTGTCGAGCACGGTCACCGAATGGCCGGCGTCGAGCAGCGCCGGAACCATGATCGAGCCGAGATAGCCGGCACCGCCGGTGACGAGGATGTTCAGGGACTGGGACATGATGTGACCTCTACCGACAAGACGGAGCAACCGCCGTCAGCGGCACGGGGCACGCGGCGAGCGGCGGGATAGGCGGACGGCGCTGGGCCGGTCGGAAGCCGGCGAAGCCAACGGGCTGGCGAAGCCAACGGAACGCGCCGCGGCATTGGTAGTCCGGCAACCCTTGAGGGCGCAAGGACTGTGTGGACGGGCGGAAAGGCGCCGTGATAGGTGGATCGCTCCCGCTTCCGGCACAGAACGCGTATCGCCCCATGAGCATGCCCATCCACGGCACCATCGGCACGCCGCCCGGCGTCCCCTCCGATGCGGCGGCTGCCGTTTCCGCTCCGCCGCTTCCCCGCCAATGCGTCATCCTGGTCGGCGGTCTCGGCACCCGGCTTGGGGACCGCACGCGCCTGACGCCGAAGCCCCTGCTGGAGGTGGCGGGCAAGCCGTTCCTCGATCACCTGATCGGCAATCTCGCCCGTTTCGGCTTCGAGCGGGTGCTGCTGCTGGGCGGCTACCGGGGCGAGGTGCTGCGCGACTATTGCGCCGCGGCGGCCACGGAGGACGGCCGGTCGAGCCGCTTCGGCGTCGCGCTCTCCTGCCTGATCGAGGGGGAGCCGGCCGGCACCGGCGGCGCCCTGGTCCAGGCCGGCGATGCGCTGGACGAGCGCTTCCTGCTGCTGAACGGCGATTCCTTCTTCGACATCAACTATCTGGATCTGACGGCGCCGCTCGGCGACGGGATGCTGGCACGGGTGGCACTGCGCCGGGTGGAGGATGCGGCGCGCTACGGCGCCGTCCGCCTGGAGGGCGAGCGGATCCGCGCCTTCGCCGAACGGCCGGAGCAGGGGGGCGAGGGGCTCATCAACGGCGGCATCTATTGGATGGACCGCCGCATCCTCGACCATATTCCCGCCGGCTCCTGTTCGCTGGAGCGCGACGTGCTGCCCAGGCTGGCCGAACGGGGCGAACTGGCCGGGCGCTGCTATGACGGCGCCTTCATCGACATCGGCATTCCCCAGGATCTGGCGCGGGCCGACGGGCTGGCCGCCGGATGGCACCGCCGGCCCGCCGCCTTCCTCGACCGCGACGGGGTGCTGAACCTCGATCACGGCTATGTCCACCACCGGGGCCATTTCGAGTGGGTCGACGGGGCGGTGGACGCCGTCAAGCTGCTGAACGACCGCGGCTATTACGTCTTCCTCATCACCAACCAGGCGGGCGTCGCCCACGGCCATTACGACGAGGAGGCGATCCACGCCCTCCATGGCTGGATGCGGGAGGAACTGCGCCGCAACGGCGCCCATCTCGACGACGTCCGCTATTGCCCCTACCACCCGGAGGGGGCGGTCGAGCGCTACCGCCGCGCATCCGACTGGCGCAAGCCGGAGGCGGGCATGCTGCGCGACCTGATGGCCCATTGGCCGGTGGAGACCACCGGCAGCTTCGTCATCGGCGACCACGACACCGACATGGCCGCCGCAAGGGTCGCCGGCGTTGCCGGCCACCTGTTCACCGGCAGCAACCTGCTGGAGCGGGTGCGCGCCATTCTGGGCGAGAACGGGGGCTGAGGCACCCTTTTGCCTTCAGCCAGCCTCTCCTCAGCCCGCCGGCAGGATGAAGCCCTGCGGCGGCCGGCTGGCGCTGTGCAGCGACCACATGACCTGATAGGCGCGTTCCAGGTTGCGGGTGAAGCGGCGGCTGTCGAACAGCGGCACCGTCATCCGCCCGTCCTCCAGCCGCTTGCGCAGGGCAGCACGCCGTCCGGAATCACCGGCGAGCGCCACCGCCATCTCCTCATACTCGGCCAGCGAGCGGGTGACGGTGTCGGGCAGGCCGGCGGCGTTCAGCAGGCTGGCCGCCACCCGCGAGGCGAAGGTGCCGCCGAGGCACGTCACCACCGGGCAGCCCGCCCATAGCGCGTCGCTGGTGGTGGTGTGGCCGGTGTAGGGCAGGGTATCGAGCGCCAGATCGGCGACGCGGTAGCGGGCGATGTGGTCCGGCAGCGGGCGGGGCGGCGCGAAGACCAGCCGGGCCGGATCGATGCCCTGGGCCTTGGCCGACGCCGTCAGGTTGGCGGCCGCCAACGGGTTGGCCTCGAACAGCCACAGCACCGATCCGGGCACGCGCTTCAGGATGCGCATCCACAGGCCGAACATCGCCGGGCTGATCTTGTAGGCGGTGTTGAAGGCGGCGAAGACGACGCCGTCCTCCGGCAGGCCGCAGTCGGCCCGGGACGGCACCGTGTCGGGCAAGGGGCGGTGGCGGTCGTTGATCTGATAGGCGTCGGGCAGGATCGCCAGCCGCTCGGCATAGAAGGGCTGGTGGTCCGGCGGGGTGACGAAGCGGTCGCCGATCACATAGTCCATGTGCGGGCAGCCGATGGTGCCGGGATAGCCCAGGTAACTGACCTCGACCGGCGCCAGCCGGCGCGACAGCAGGTCGAGCCGGGTCTGCTTCGTGTAGCCCTTCAGGTCGACCATGATGTCGACGCCGTCGTCGGCCATGCGACGGGCGACGGCATCGAGCGGCACGCTGCGGATGTCGCGGAAATGGTCGAAGGCCTGGACCAGCCGTTTGCGCATCGCGCTGCCGTCGTCGGGCCCGTAGGAATAGGCCAGCACCTCGAACCGCTCGCGGTCATGCAGTTCGAACAGTTCGGCCGCCAGATAGGCGGTGGCGTGCTCGTGGAAATCGGCCGAGACATAGGCGACGCGCAGCCGGCCGTCGCGGCGCGGCTCCGGCCGCGCCGGCATCGGCGGCGACGAGGCGCGCTTGATCAGCCGGTCGAAGAACATCCGGGCGGCGCGGTCCTGCTGGGCCGGCGTGGTGTCGATCGACAGGGCGGCCAGCGGGATGACCACGCCGGCGTCGCGGTCGATGGTGTCCGTCACCATCCGGCAGAGGCGGTCGTAATCGCCCCAGGCGCACAGCGTCTGCTTGAGATACAGGTGGTAGCACAGCGCCTCGGTCTTGGCCGGGGTCAGCGTCACCGCCCGGTCGTAGGCCGTGTGCGCCTCGGCGAAGCGCCCCAGCTCGCGCAGGACATGGGCGTAGCCCAGCATCGCCTCGCCATGGCCGGGATCGGCGACCAGTGCCCGACGCAGCGCGCGCTTCGCCTCCGCCACGCGATGGCCTTCGCGCAGGGCCACGCCGAGGTTGGCGGCGGCGAGCGCATCGATGGGACGCAGCCGCAGCGCGCGGGCGAAGTCGATCGCCGCTCCGTCGCGGTCGCCCAGCGTCAGCCGGGCCGAACCGCGGTTGACATAGCCTTCCGGTGCGGCGGGGCCCAGCAGGACGCAGCGGTCGTGGGCGGCCAGGGCCTCGCCCATGCGGCCCAGCGACTGCAGCACGGTTCCGAGATTGCCGTGGCTGTCGGCCAGGTCGGGCCGGACGGAGATCGCCTGCCGCAGGATGGCTTCCGCCTCCTGCGGCCGGCTCTGCATCATCACCGCCACGCCCAGCAGCTGGAGGACCTCGCCCTGGTTGGGAACGGCATCCAGGATCGCCCGGCACAGCCGTTCGGATTCCGTGGCCCGGCCGGCCCGGAAATGATCGAGCGCCAGTCGCGCCGCATCGGTGATGGTCATGGTCGCCGGGGGAGGCCCGGAAGGCGGTGCGGAAGGCGTTGCAGCGGTCATCGTCCGCCCTCCGGGGCGGAGAGTGCCGCCACCTCCGCCGTCACTGCCGCCGTCACCCTGGCCATCACCTCGGCCCAATCGTTGGACGTCGCCTGACGGAACAGGCGCATGGTCGGATACCAGGGGCTGTCGAGCCGGTCACGCATCCAGCGCCAGTCGGCGAACCATTTCAGCACCACCCAGGTCGGCCGCCCCATGGCGCCGGCGAGATGGCAGACCGAGGTGTCGCAGGTGATGACCAGATCGAGGTTGGCCATCACCGCGGCGGTGTCGAGGAAGGCGTCCGGGCCGGCATCGAAATCCACCCCCAGCTCCGTCACCGCCACCCGGTCGCGCAGCCGCTGCAGATGGTCGAGGCCCGACACCTTCTGCAGGCTGTAGAGCCGGACGCCGGGCAGCCGGCCCATCGCCTCGAAACACTCCAGCGGGATCGACTTGCCGGTCTCGTTGCCGTGCCAGTTGATGCCGACGCGCAAGGCCGGGCGCCTGCCGCCCTCCAGCCGCTCCAGCCGCTCCGCCCAGCGGGCCGCCAGCTCCGGCTCGGCGCGCAGATAGGGCACGCCGCCGGGGACGTTGTCCGGCGTGGTGCCCAGCCGGTGCATCAGGCTCATCAGCGAGACGTAATAATCATAGGCCGGCAGCGGCTCGCCGAAGGCGAACAGCCCGTCCAGGTCGGGGGCGGTCGACAGCACCCGCTTCAGCGCCGGCTGGCATTCGTAGAGCACCCGCGCGCCCATTCGCTTCAGCACGCCGGCATAGCGGATGTACTGGAAGGAGTCGCCCAGCCCCTGTTCGAAATGCACCAGCAGCGTCTTGCCGGCCAGCGGCTGGCCCTGCCACAGCACGCCCGGCATGTTGCGCTTGCGCCAGACCCCCTGCTCCAGCCGGCCTTCGTAGGCGACGGTGCCGTTGGGATAGTCGCCGGCCATCAGCAGGCAGGTGCCGAGATTCTTGCGGTATTCCGGCTTTCCGACATCGATGGCGAGCGCACGGCGGTAGTGCCGCGCCGCCTCCGGCGGAAGACCGAGACTGAGGTTGACCGCGCCCAGGTTGTTGCAGTTGACGGCCACGTCCGGTTCGACGGCAAGCGCCAGCCGGTAGACGGCGCGGGCCTTTTCCCCGTCGCCGGTGAACATGAACAGGTTGCCGAGCGTCAGCAGCGCCCCCGGATGATCCGGCTTCAGGCGGGCCAGTTCCCGGAAGGCGATCAGCGCATGGTCGAAGTTGCGCTGGTCCATCAGGATGCCGCCCAGTGCGTTCAGCACGTCCGGATAGGCGGGGCGCAGGCGCAGCGCCTGGCGCAGCGGCTCCATCGCCTCGTCCGGGCGGCCGGCGGCACGCAGGCAGAGACCGAGGTTGCCGTGCAGGTTGGCGACGCCGGGATGCTCTTCGGCCAGCCGGCGGAAGGTATCGGCCGCTTCGACGAAGCGCCCGCTCTGGAACAGGGCGGCGCCGTGGTTGAAGGCCTGAATGAAGGCCGGCGAGAACTCGGAAATGGCAACCCCCAACGCTTCGGCCCCAACAAAGCCCCGCCCGCGCGGATGGACCTGCCGCACGGAACCGCGGCTTCTTACCCCAAGAGCCCGGTCGGCGGCAATAAAGGGCTGCCCTTTCCGGTTCCGGGGCCTTACCGCCCAGCCCTACCGCTCAGGCTTCCGTCCGATGGCCGCCCAGGAGATCTCGTTGACCCAGGCGAGCTGTACGCCCTCCAGCCCGGCGCCCGTCATCAGCGCCTCCACCTCGTCGCGGCGCCAGTAATTGGCGATCTTCGGCAGCATCTGGTCGAAGACGATGGAGCGCAGATGCGCGAAGTCGAAGCGGCGGATCAGGCGGAAATATTCCAGCCGGTCCAGCCCCAGCCGCAGGGCCAGCCACAGAAGCGCGGTCGGCGGCAGGGACAGCGCATGCACCAGTCCGATCGGCAGGCGGCTGAACAGCGCCTTGCGCAGCGGGTCGGCGAAGCGGACGATCCAGCCGTTGTTCTCGCGGCCATAGACCCAGATCATCACCCGCCCGCCCGGCTTCACCGCGCGCACCATGTTGGCGAGCGCCGTTTCCGGATGGGCCAGATGGTGGATGACGCCGATGGAGAAGGCGAGATCGAAACGCTCCACCTCGTTCAGCTCGTAGGCGCTCTGGCGGCGCACCTCCATGGCCGGGTGCGGCGCCAGCGTGGCGCGGGCCGAGGTCAGGCTGCGCTCGTCGATGTCGATGGCCAGCCCGCCGGCCGCGCCGTAGCTCATCGGCCAATGGCTGTTGCGCCCCATGCCGCAGCCGACATCGACGAAGCTCAGGCCGCGCCAGTCCTCCGGCGCCATGAAGGGCGTCCAGCGGCGGAATTGCTCCTCATAGATGTCCTTCAGCTCGGCATAACGGCCCCACTCATAGCCGAAGCGGTCGGCCGACCCGCTGTGCACCGCGGAGGCGGTGTCGGGAGCGGCGGAAGGGGGCGGCGCTTCGCTCATCGCGGCGGTCCGGTGTTGTGGGTGGGGCAGGGTGGTGGGCGGTATGGCGGCTATCGGTAGAAGCCGGGGGGCGGGCTTGTCAAGCCGGGCGCCCGTTTCGCTTGTCCTGTGCGGGCGCGCGATGCTGTCCGCCAGTCGCCGAACGGCGACGCTGTCCGCTTGTCGCCGTCCGCCGGTTTATGCCAAACATGGGCGCCGTCGATGCGGACGGCAGATTGGCGACCTCGGAAGACATGATCGCGATACTGGCGCACCGCGGGTTCTGGACGGAACCGGCCGAAAAGAACAGCCGGGAGGCGCTCGAGCGGGCGTTCCGCGAGGGCTTCGGCATTGAGACCGACATCCGCGACCGGAACGGCGCGCTGGTCGTCAGCCATGATCCTCCAGTCGGCGACGGCCTGATGTCCTTCGACGAACTGCTGGAGCTGTACGGGCGCCATGCCCCCCAGGCAGGTGGTCGGGCCGGAACGCTGGCGCTCAACATCAAGGCCGACGGCCTGCAGGGGCCGCTGCTCGACGCCCTGGCGCGCCATGGTGTGGACGACTGGTTCGTGTTCGACATGGCGGTGCCCGACGGCATCCTCTATCTGCGCCGCGGCGCCGTCGCCTACACCCGGCAGAGCGAGTATGAGCGGGAGCCGTCCTTCTACGAGCAGGCGGCCGGCGTCTGGCTCGACGCCTTCGAGAGCGACTGGATCGACGCCGCCGTGATCGAGCGGCATTTGGCCGCGGGCAAGCGCGTCGCCCTCGTCTCGCCCGAACTGCACGGACGCCCCCATGCCGCCACGTGGGAAAGCTGGAAGGCCGTCGCCTCCCGGGCCGAACCCGGCATGCTTGCCCTTTGCACCGATTTCCCCGACAAGGCGCGCGAGTTCTTCAATGCCTGCTGAAACGCCTGCCGGAACGCCGGCCCGGATCAAGGCCGTCCTCTACGACATGGACGGCGTACTGATCGATGCCAAGGACTGGCATTACGAAGCGCTGAACGAGGCGCTCGCCCTGTTCGGCATGGAGATCAAGCGCGACGAGCATCTGGCGCTCTATGACGGCCTGCCGACCCGCCGCAAGCTGGAGATGCTGAGCGCCAGCCGGCAGCTGCCGGTCCGGCTGCACGGCTTCATCAACGAGATGAAGCAGCGCCGCACCATCGAGCTGGCCTATTCGCGCTGCCGCCCCTTCTTTCCCCACCAGTACGCGCTGTCGCGCCTCCAGGCGGAAGGCTACCGGCAGGCGGCCTGCTCCAACTCCATCCGCAACACGGTGGCGGTGATGCTCGGACAGGCGGCCCTGCTGCCCTATTTCGAGTTCTACCTGTCCAACGAGGATGTGGCCCAGGCCAAGCCGCACCCGGAGATTTACCTGACGGCGATGCAGCGGATGGGCCTGGCGCCGCAGGAATGCCTGATCGTCGAGGACAACGAGCATGGCATCCGCGCCGCCAGGGCCAGCGGCGCCCATGTGATGGAGGTCGGGGACGTCTACGACGTCACCTATGACCGCATCCGCCGGCACATCGCCCGCGCCCAGGGAGAGACGCCGTGAACATCCTGATCCCGCTGGCGGCCGCCGACCGCTATTTCTCCGCCGACGAGTTCCACTTCCCCAAGCCGCTGGTCGAGATCGACGGCCGGCCGATGATCGAACAGGTGGTGGAGCCGCTGCGCGGCTGCTTCCCGGACGCCCGCTTCATCTTCATCGTCAAGGAAGAGGACTGCCGCCGCTTCAACCTGAACGACGTCCTGCGCCAGATCGCCGGTCCCGAGGCGGTGGTCATTCCGCTCCGCGCCCTGACCAGGGGGGCGGTCTGCTCCTGCCTGATGGCGATCGAGCATATCGAGAGCGACGAGGAACTGATCGTCACCAACGGCGATCAGGTGATCGAGGCCGACATTGCCGCGGTGGTCCAGCGTTTCCGGCGGCAGCGGCTGGACGCGGCGGTGATCACCTTCGATTCCGTCCATCCCCGCTATTCCTACATCCGCACCGGCGATGACGGGCTGGTGGTGGAGGCGGCGGAAAAGCGCGTCATCAGCCGCCATGCCATCGCCGGTTTCTACTACTTCGCCGCCGGCCGGCTGTTCGTCGAGGCGGCGATGGAGTCGATCCGGCACGACGTGCAGATCGACGGCGCCTTCTACATCGCCCCCACCCTGAACGAGCTGGTGCTGACCGGCCGCCGGGTCGGCCATTGCCCGGTCTCCGCCGACCGCTACCACAGCTTCTATGCGCCGACGCTGATCCCGCAGTACGAGCGCCTGCTGCAGGGCCGCCGCCTCGCCGGCAACGCCGGGACCGGCACCGGGCCGAAGCGGCTCAACGTGCTGATCCCGATGGCCGGGCGCGGCAGCCGCTTCGCCCGCGTCGGCTACGCCAAGCCCAAGCCCTTCATCGATGTCGCCGGCCGCACGATGATCGAGCGGGTGCTCGACAATCTGGCGATCCCCGGCGCCCGCTACATCCTGATGGGCCGGCGCGAGCATTTCGAGGCGGAACCGGAGCTGGCCGCCCAACTGGAGGCGCGGCCGGACGTGGTGCTGTGCCCGGTCGACCTGGAGACGGAGGGCACCGCCTGCACCGTCCTGCTCGCCCGCGGGCTGATCGACGGCGACGAGCCGCTGCTGATCGCCAATTGCGACCAGATCGTCGATTTCGACTGCCGTTCCTACATCGACGACGCCGTGCGCCGCGGGCTGGACGGCTCCATCCTGGTGTTCCGCGACAGGGACCGCGACCCGAAATGGTCGTTCGCCCGGCCGGGCGAGGACGGGCTGGTCCGCGAGGTGCGGGAGAAGGTGGCGATCTCCGATCTGGCGACGGTGGGCATCTATCATTTCCGCACCGGCCGGATCTTCATCGACGCCGCCGTCGACATGATCGCCCGCAACGACCGGACCAACGGTGAGTTCTACACCTGCCCGGTCTACAACTACGCCATCGCCGCCGGGGCGCGGATCGGCGTCTTCGAGATCCCCGCCGGTGCGATGCATGGCCTCGGCACGCCGGAGGATCTGGAGCGCTATCTGGCCCGGGACACCTCGGCTGATGGGGTTGGCACCCCGTGAACGCCATCATCCCGCTGGCCGGACCGGACTTCATCCATCCCCGCTTCGGCATCCGCCCACTGGTCGAAGTGGAGGGCGAGCCGCTGGTCCGCCGGGCGATCACCGGCCGCCCCTGGTGGCGCGACGGAACGCTCGGCCCCGCCGATCTGGTGTTCGTCCTGCGCGATGTGCCGGAGGCGCAGACCGTCCAGGGCTTCCTGACCGACTGGTTTCCCGGCTCGCGCAACGTGCGCCTGTCCGACCTGACCGGCGGCGCCCTGCTGTCCGCCCTGGCCGGAACGGCCCTGCTGGCCCGCCCGGCGGCACCGGTCTGCGTCGATCTGGTCGACATCCTCTATGATGGCCCGGCAATGGCCGGCCTGTTCGCCGATCCGGCGGTGGGCGGCGTCCTGCCCTGCTTCCAGTCGGACGAGCCCTGCTACAGCTATGCCGAGATCGCTGCCGACGGCTCGGTGGTTCGCACGGTGGAGAAGCGGGTGATCTCCTCCCACGCTTCGGCCGGCACCTATCTGTTCCGCGACGCTGCCCTGTTCCTGCGCGCCGCCGCCTATTCGCTGGAGCATGCCGACGCCCTCGCCCACAAGGGGGCGCTGTTCCTCTGCCCAGCGATGAACGGCGTGATCGCCGAGGGGCTGCGGGTGCTGCCGGTTCCGGTCGACAACGTCCGCCCGGTCAGCAAGAGCTTCGCCGAGCCGGCCGGGAAGGACACCGACGCATGATCGCTCCCCGCGACGTCTCGGTGGTGGTCCAGGGGCCCTGGAGCCCGGACCAGACACCGCAGGCCCTGGCCAGCGTGCGCGCACATCTGCCGGGCGCGCAGATCGTCCTGTCGGTGTGGAAGCAGGGCCCGGAGTTTCCGGCCCATGCCGTGGACGCCGACACCGTTCTGCTGAACGCCGATCCGGGGGCGGTCGACCTGCGCGGCCTCCTGCATCCGGACATCGAGCATCGGACGGCGACCGCCTCCTCCAACTTCAACAGGCAGGCGAACTCCACGCTGGCCGGCCTGCGGCTGGCCGACCGCCCCTATGCGCTGAAGCTGCGCACCGACATGGTGCTGGAGCATGCGGGCTTCCTGGCCTATCCGGCGCTGTTCCGGGGGATCCCGGCGCCGATGCGGGTGTTCGACGAGCGCATCGTCACCACCAACGCCCGTTGTCCGCAGCGCTCCTTCGCCATGTTCGTGCAGGATTTCTGCTCCTTCGGCCGGACGGAGGACATGCGGCTGCTGTGGGAGGCCGAGCGCCATCCATCGCGCGAGGCGCTGCTCGCCATGCCGCGGGAGGAGCGGGAGGAACGGGTGCTGGTGCCGGAACAGCAGCTGGTGGTCTCCGCCCTGCGCCGCCGGCACGAGGTGCCGATGCCGAACGCGCTCGCCGGCGGCCCGGCCCTGGCGGAGCTGACCGAACGGGCGGTGGCGGGGAACTTCGTCTGCCTGGATGTCCGGCGCTTCGGCGTGCGCACGCTGAAGCCGTCGCTGGACTGGGTCAACAGCGCGGATGCGATGCGGCTGTCCTGGCTGTGGATCCTGCGGGCGGGCTACGAGGAATATCTGTCCTGGTGCCGGCGCCATTGCGGGGAGGCCGTGGATGCCCTGATCGCGGCGTGCGGCGACGGCTACGCCTCCGCGATGGAGGATGTCGCCCTCAAGCGGCGGCTGGTGACCGGCCCCAATGCCCTGGCGCCACAGCCGCTGTTCGACGAAGCCCTGCTCTGCTGCCTTGCCGGGCGGGGCGACGATGCCATGAACGGGGCGATCACCCTGCATCGCGCCGGCCTGCGCGATCCGGCGCTCCACCGGCTTTTCGAACGGCTGGGGCACCGGCTGCCGGGATAGTGCCGATTCAGGCGGCGGGCCCGCCGCATTGCTCCTCGCACCAGCGGCGCCACATCAGCCGGTAGGCGCTCTCCAGATTGCGCATGAAGCGCGCCTCGTCGCACAGCGCCGAGGTCCGGACCCGCTCGCGCATGCCCATCCGCAGCCGCATCAGCCGGCCGAGGTCGCCGGCCAGTTCGGCGGCGATGGCGGCATAGCGGTCGGGGGTGGCGGCGACCAGCTCCGGCAGGCCGATGGAGGCCATCAGGCTGGAGCCGACGCGGGCGGCATGCCGTCCCCCCGCCAGCGTGACCAGCGGCGCCCCCATCCACAGCGTGTCGCAGGTGGTGATGGTGCCGTTGTAGGGGTGCGGATCCAGCGCGATGTCGATCCGGTTGTAGGCGGCGAGATGGCCCGCCGCGTCCTTGATGAAGCCGACGAGGTCGAGCCGGTCCGGGTCGATGCCGGCGGCGGCGAAACGCCCCCGCAGCCCGGCGGCGGTGCCGGGATCGGACAGCGGCCGGTCCTTCAGCAGCAGGCGGGATTTCGGCACCCGCCGCAGCACCTCCGCCCACAGCTGGACCGTCTGGTCGGTGATCTTGGACAGCTTGTTGAAGGAGCCGAAGGTGACGTGTCCGGTCGCTCCGGCCGGCAGCGGCACCACCGCCGGCGCATCGGACGGCGGACGGAAGCACAGGAAGGGCGGCGGCAGCCGCACCAGCGTCTCCACCGCATGGCCGTCGGTGGAGCCGACCGGATCGCTGACCGGATCGACGATGCGGTAGCCGACCGTCTCCATGCCGGTGCCGTTGGGATAGCCCAGCCACGTCACCTGCACCGGCGCCGGCCGGTGGGCCAGCATCGGCAGCCGGTTCAGCCCGGAATGGCCGGCGAGGTCGACCAGGATGTCGATGCCGTCGGCCCGGATCAGCCCGGCGAGGGCGGCATCGTCCAGATGGCCCACCGTGCGCCAGCCGTCGGCCTGCGCCTTGAAGCGGGCGGTGTAGGCGTCGGCATGGGTGTCCGGCAGGATCGAATAGCAGACGATCTCGAAGCGGCTGCGGTCGGCGGCCTCGAACAGCGGCGTGAGGAAATAGGCGCCCAGATGCTCGCGGAACTCGACCGACAGGTAGCCGATGCGCAGCCGCCTCTCCGGGTCGGGTCGGTTGACGTGGGCCGCCGGTGCCGCGGCCGGCCGGCCGAAGCGCTCATCGAAGCGGCGGTGCTCGGCCAGCAGCCGGTCGCCGGGAAGCTCGAGGTAGTTCAGGCAGAGCAGCCGCTGGCTGGCGATGCGCGGATCGCCGGGAGCCAGCCTTTCGGCCCGGCCGAAACACAGGGCCGCCGCCGCCGCCTCGCCGCGCATCTGCCGGACCACGCCCAGGTTGAACCACAGGTTGGCTTCCTGGTTCGGGTCGGCCTGGATCGCCCGGCTCCACAGCCGCACCGTCTCGTCCAGCCGGTCGTTGCCGTAGGCGTCGCCGCCCAGCCCGACCCAGGGCCTGGCGTAATCCGGCCTGAGAGCCAGGGCGCGGCGCAGCGCCGCCACCCCCTCGGCAGGCCGGCCGAGTTCGCCCAGGACGAAGCCCAGGTTGTTCCACAGGTCGGCCGCCATGCCGTCCCCGGCCAGCAGCTCGCGGTAGAGCGACGCGGCCTCCTCCAGCCGTCCGCCGACGAAGGCGTCGAGCGCCCGGCGCTTCAGGGCTTCTCTTGAGGATGGAGGAGCGGAAGACGGCTGGGCGGCGGAGGGAACGGTGGGCAGGGACATCAGACCAGTCGGGCTTCGACCTGTTCGCACAGATAATGGTACAGGCAGATATGGACCTGCTGGATCAGCGGGGTGGAGCGCGACGGCACGTCGAGCAGGATGTCGCTCAGGGCCGCCATCTTGCCGCCGCCCTCGCCGGTCAGCGCGATGGTGGTCATGCCCAGGCTCTTGGCCACCTCGAAGGCGGCGATGACGTTGCGCGAATTGCCGCTGGTCGAGATGCCCAGGATGACGCCGCCCTGCTCGCCATAGGCCTCGGTCTGGCGGGAGAAGACGGTGTCGTAGGAATAGTCGTTGCTCCAGGCGGTCAGCACCGCCGGGTTGGAGCTGAGGCAGATCGCCTTCAGGCCGCGGCGCTCCTTCAGGAAGCGGCCGACCAGCTCGCCGGTGATGTGCATGGCGTCCGACGCCGAGCCGCCGTTGCCGCAAACCAGCAGCGCCTTGTTGGCGCCGAGCGCCGCGGTGACGGCGGCGATCGCCGCCTCGACCCGGGCGGGATCCAGGCTGTCCATGGTGCGCTGCAGGACATCGATGGCGGCGGTGAAGCAGCCGTGCAGGGCGGCGGCGGAGTCCTGAGAGGCCATGGGCGGAACACCTTTGTGCTGAGGCGGACGATATGGGGCGGGCATGAGGGGGGCTCGAGCCGGAGGCGGCCTGGACGGTCTCCCTTCCGGTGCGCAGTGCATCCTACGGATCACCGTTGCCTGTCAACCGGGCGCCACGCAATGACCGCTTTGCCGCACCGGGCGGAAAGCCTATTTTCCACCGATGCTCCCGAAAGCGGGAGAGTGGATGGCGGAACTGGCCCATGACAACGCGAACGGTCCGACTGGGCCCCCTCAGCGTGAAGATGTATTGCGCGATCGGCATGATCGCCGTGTCCTGGGCCCAACTCGAGGACATGGTCTCGCTGTGCATCTCGCGCCTTCTCGGCACCGACCATACCGATTTCCTTCCCATCGCCTCCAACATGCAGGTCAAGGCCCGCTTCGACGCGCTGAAGACCATCGCCACCCTGCGCCTGCCTGCCGACGAGGCCAAGGCGCTGATCGCCCGCTGCGACGAGGCGCTGGAACTGGGGCGGGAGCGCAACAAGATTCTGCACGGCTCCTGGATCCAGGGGGAGACCGACGACGTCGCCATCCGCCTGAACTACCGCGCCCATGGCCGCGTCTCCGCCAACGCCCCGGTCATCTCCGCCCGCGAGATCGCGGAGATCAGCGACCGCATCACCATGCTGACCGAAGGCTTCGCCCAGATCCTGCAGCGGCTTGGCCTGCTCGATCCGAAGAATCCGATGCGAAGCCCGGCGCGCGCCGCCGGGGGCGATGGCGGCAAGCCGCGGGAGGCGGTCGAGGACTGAGGCGCTCCCGATCGCCGTTTCCCCTGCCGCCGCCCCCTTACCGCCGCCCCCTTACCGCCAGGGATCGAACGTTTCCAGGGCGGCGTTGCCGGGGGCGGGCCGCAGCAGCATGCGCGGGGACGGGTTCAGCGCCGCGGCGGTGGCGGCGAAAGACCCGGTGCTGATCGCCAGGATGTCGGAGCGGGTCAGGACGTGGAAGTCCTGCAGATAGTCCAGCCCCTCCCACTGGATCGGGAAGTCGTCCTTCGTCACCGGGGAGAAGCGGGCGAATTCCGGCACCACCTTCGGCTCGTCGGTGGCGACGAACAGGACCGGGTCCTCCAGCGTCGGCCACAGCCCGTCCAGCCAGTCGAGATAGAGCGACAGCGGCGTGTAGTCCTGGTTCCACCAATCGGTCTGGCGGATATGCACGGCGACCAGGGTACGGCCACGGCGGCGCAGCATCTCCACCGGCGGTTCCAGAAAGCGGTCCCAGCAGGGGCGCGGGGTCAGCCAGGACAGGATGTCAGCCCGCCGCTCCTTCACCATCGCGTCGACGGGCGAGCCGCCCAGGAACAGGTCGCGGTCGCGGAGCGGATTGGCCACCCGTTGCGCGAAGCCGTCGGCGAACTCCCTGCGGCTGCGCAGCCAGCCCTGGAATTCCGGCAGGACCGCCGGATCGAGCCGCGGGTCGTCGAGGTCGAAGAAGGCGTGGCCGACCCAGTCGGGGGTCAGGAACTCCATGCCGTAGGTGTCGGCATAGAGGCGGACGGCGACATACTCGTTCACGGTCTGGGCGAAGCGGCCGTAATTGCCGAGCGAGGCCATGCTGAGCCAGGGGCGGTCGCGCCTTGGCTCCCGCCGCCGGTTCCATCGGGCGTCCGGCGCCAGCGAGCGGTCGAAGCGCATCAGCGAATAGGCGATGTAGGCCGGCGAATAGTTGTTCTTCAGCTCCACGGCCCGTTCCAGCAGCGCATAGGCGCCGTCCGCGTCCCCCTTGGCCCTGAGCACCTCGGCAAGCCCGGTCATCGCCTCGGCATAGTCGGACCGCGCGCCCATGGCGCTGCGGAAGGCCAGTTCCGCCCGGTCCAGCTCCCCGGACAGCAGCAGGGCGATGCCCAGGTGATGGATGGTGTCGGGGGAGGCCGGGTTCCGGCGCAGCGCGAGGCTCAGGATCGGCACTGCGGCCGCCGGGTTCCGGGCCTTGTAGGCGGCTATGCCCTTGACCAGCAGCGCACCGGCGTCCTCCGGGGCAGCCTCCAGGATGCGGTCGCAGATGGCGCTGCTGATGTCGAGCCATCCGGAATTGCAGTAGTCGAGCGCCTGCCGCACGGCATCGGGCAGGGACAGCCGCTGCCCGGCGATGGTTTCGATCCGGATGGACATGACGGTTCCGAAGGCTCTTGCTAAAGGGCTACCCCGCATGGGTCGGCCTGACTTGCACCCTTGTCCGCGAGGGGTCAAGTTGCCTCGTTGCAAAGCCTCAAGATTTCACCGATCTTCCCGGCCGTTTCGCCAGCACCCGTCCCGCTCCAGGATGCCAGTTCCGACATGACCTCGATCCAAGACATCCTGAAGAAGGCCGTCGGCCTGCATCATGGCGCGGAAGCCGGCCGCGCGGCGGCGCTCTACCGTTCCGTCCTGGCGCTGGAACCCGCCCAGCCGGATGCCCTGCATCTGCTCGGCCTGCTGGTCCGCCGCGACGGCAGGACGGCCGACGGAGCGCTGTTGATGGCGCGCGCGCTGCTGCTGGAGCCGATGCATTCGGGGGCGCTCCTCAACCGCGCCCTTACCCTGCAGCAGCTCGGGAAACTCGACGAGGCCGCGGCGCATCTCCGGCGCAATCTGGAGCTGGATCCGACATCCGACATCTCCCTGCCGCGTCTGGCCTATGAGGCGCTCGCCTGCGGGCGGCTGGCCGAGGCGGGCCGGCTCCTCCGCCGTTCCGCCGTCCTGCTCGGCGGCGGCGGGACCGCAGCCGACCGGCCGCGCCGTGCGCTGCAGCGTCATGCCATCGCCCGCGCCCTGCGCGAGGATGCGGAGGACCCGACCCTGCCGCCGGGGCTGGTGGTGCGCGGGGTGTTCCGCGACAGCAGCGGCTATGCCTTCGCCGTCCGCCGTTTCGTCAGGGGGCTGGTGGAGGCGGGAATCCGGGTCCGGCTGGTCGACCTCAACTATGCCGACACCGACAATCTTCCTGACGACCAGATCGATCCGCTGCTGTTCACGCTCGACCGGCCGGTGCGGGCGAAGGCGGTGCTGACCGTCACCACCCCGCCGGCGGTGGAAGCCGTTCCGGGGCTGAAGACCATCAATTACACCATGTTCGAGGCCCTCGACATTCCGCCCCTGTGGGCGGCGCAGAACCGGCGCCATGACCATGTCGTCGTCGCCACCGGGTCCTCGCGCGAGGCGTGGCTGCGCGCCGGCCACCCGCCGGACCGCGTCCATGTCAGCCCCGCCGGCGTCGACGCGGTGGAGGCCGGCAGCATTCCCCCCTCGGCCATCGTCGACAGCGCGGGCCGCCGGCTGTCCGATTACCGGGTGCGCGTCCTCAACGTCTCCGACTTCAACGACCGCAAGAACCTGGACGGGCTGCTGCGGGTCTGGCTGGGCACGACGCGGGCGGAGGATTCGGCGGCCCTGCTGCTGAAGGTCGGCAAGGGCGGCGGGGTTTCCGGCGGCATGCGCGATCTGCTGGCGCGGGTGTCGGCGCAGACCGGCCGGACGCTCGCCCAGGCGGCCCCGGTCTTCCTGGTGGAGGGCAAGCTGTCCGACGCGGACATGATGGGGCTGCATGCCGCCTCCACCCATTACTGGAGTATGTCGCACGGCGAGGGCTGGGACCTGCCGATGGCGCAGGCCGGCGCCATGGGGCTGACCCTGCTGGCGCCCGACCACAGCGCCTACCACGCCTATCTCGACGGCCGGGTGGCGCACATGATCCCCAGCCCCGTCACGCCCGGCATCACCGCCTATGCCGGCCAGGACTGGTGGAGCCCCGACGAGGGCGAGGCGGCCCGGCTGCTGCGCGCGGTCATCGACGACCCCGACGGCACCCGCCGCTCGGCGCAGGCCCATCTGCTGGAGCATTTCAGCTGGCAGGCCGCCACCCGCCGCCTGATCGACCTTCTGCGGGAGCTGGACGCGCTGTGACCGATCCCATCATGCCGGCTGCGGGCCTGCCCGATCCCGTCACCCTCTTCTGCTGCCTGGCCCCGCCCGACTATTACCGCCGGCCGCTGTTCTCCGACCGGGAGGTGTTCTGCGGTCCCGACTGCCCGACGGTGGAGACGGGCGACGGCTTCTCCTCGCTGAACACGCCGCACGGCGAGTACGACTTGGCGGCGGTCGTCGCCCGGCTGCCGGCGCACCAGCGGCCGGAGCTGATCGTGGTGAAGGCCGACGCCACCCGGCGCAACCTTCCGCGCGGGCTGGACCGGCTGCCCGGAACCAAGGTTCTGCTGGTCGGCGACAGCCATCATCTCGCCGGTCCGCTGCGCACGCTGCTGGCCTATGGCGCGATGGAGAGCTTCGACGCGGTGATGCTCGACCACACCCGCCAGCATGCCCACGTCTTCCTGGAGGCGGGGTTCGAGCGGGTCTATTGGATCCCGGCGGTCGATTATGCGCTGCGCCGGCGCGACATCCTGGCGGAGCCTCCGGCTGAGTTCAGGTTCGACCTCACCTTCGTCGGGCAGATCGGCGCCTTCCACCCCTGGCGGCGCCATGTGCTGGACCGGCTGAGCGCGGCGGGGCTGCCGCTGGTGGGCATGCGGGCCGAGCCGGAGAGGGCGGCCGACGTCTATGCCGCCTCGCGCGTCACGCTGAACTGCTCGCTGAACGGCGACCTCAACCTGCGCGTCTTCGAGGCGCTGGGGGCCGGCGGCTTCCTGCTGACCGATGCGCTGTCGCCGGACGCCGGGCTGGAGCGCTGCTTCACCCCCGGCCGCCATCTCGTGACATACCGCTCGCCGGACGAGCTGGTGGAGCTGGCGCGCCATTATCTCGACCACCCGGACGAGGCGATGGCGATCCGTCGGGCCGGACAGGCGCATCTGCTGGAGTTCCACAGTCCGCAGGTCAAGCGCGCCCAGTTCTTCGCAGCCGTGTTCGACGACCGCGTCGACCCGGCGCTGGAGCTGCGCTCCGAACGGCGTGGCCTGAGGGCGCTGCCGGCGCGGGGCATAGGGTTCCAGCGTCGCCTCGCCGCCTACGAGGCGCTGCAGCTGCTGCAGCTGACGGCGTCGCGGCTGACCGTGCATACCGGCGCGGGGCAGGGCACCGGTGGGGGCACGGATGAAGACGGCTTCGCCGCCGACCTGCGCGCCATGGTCCGCGACCTGCCCCGCGTGACCTTCGCGGCTGCGGACGGGATGCCAGAACCGGTGGCCCTGCCGCTGCAGCCGTCCGCCGACCGGGTGCGGAATGAGGCGGTGATGCTGCTGCCCTGGCCCGACCGGGCGGAGACCGACCGGCGGATGGTCCGGCTGCCCGGCGCCTCCGTCCTCTGTCCAACCCTGTCGTCGCGCGACCATGCCGCGGCGGCCGCCCATCTGGCCGACTGGGGCTTCGTGCCGACCGAGCCCGGCGGCATCCTGTTCCAGTGCGCCGACGCCCTGCGCTATGCCGCCCGCTCGCTGTCCGATCCGGTCCTTGCGGCGGGGCTGACGCCCGACCTCAAGCGCGCGCGCCTCGCGGCGCTGGAGCCGCTGCTGTGGACCGCCGACCAGATGATGGGGGTGGCCCAGCTCGCCAACCGCCTGGGCAACGGCGCCCTGACGGAGCGCTTCCTGCTGCGCTGCGCCGCGCTGGACCGCCAGCAGCCGGACGCGCTCGTCGGGCTGGCCCGCCTGTGCGCGGCGGGCGGGCGGCGGGCGGAGGCCGCCGTCTATCTTGCCGAGGCCCGGCGGGCCGCCCGGCTTGCCGATCTGCCGGATCCGGCTCCCGACCTGGGCGCCGATGCGCTTTCCGACGCGGCCGACCATCCGGCTCTGGAGCGCTACCGCGTGCTGTTCCGGCAGGCGACGGTTCCCTCGACCGGGCGGCCCCGCCGCATCCTGGTGGTCACCAACCTGTTCCCGCCGCAGGAGTTCGGCGGCTATGGCCGCAAGCTGTGGGAGTTCTCGGCCGAGCTGATCCGCCGCGGCCATACGGTGAAGGTGCTGACCGCCGACGTGCCCGAACTCGCCCGGCCGGGCATGGCCGGGACCGAGGACATCGAGGCGCATGTCGAGCGTTCGCTGACCCTCTACGGCTATTGGAAGGACGGGCGCGCCTTCACCCACGACGACCGGACCCATTGCGCCACCCTGATCCGCGCCAACATCCGCCGGGTGCTGGAGGCCGCCCGCGACTTCGGTGCCGACGCCTGTCTGGTCGGCAACCTCGACATGCTGGCGACCGAGTTCCTCGACCCGCTGACCCGGCAGATGGGCGTGCCGGTGCTGCATTGCCTGGGCAACCAGCATCCCGGCTACGCGCCGGAGGCGGCACCCCGCTCCCCGCTCTACCGCGCCGGGCCGGCCAGCGGCTGGGTGGCGGAGCGGCTGGCGGCCGGCGGCTATGGCCTGTCCGCCACGGTGATCCATCCCGGCGCCCGCGTCGATTATTTCCACCGCGCGGTGATGCCGGCGACCGACCGGCTGCGCATCGCCTTCGCCAGCCTGTTCGTCAACTACAAGGGGCCGCAGACGCTGGTCAACGCGCTGGGGATCCTGCACCGCGAGGGCATCGACTTCGACTGCACCTTCGCCGGGGAGGCGCCGGACACCGACCTCGCGGCCCGCTGCCGCGACTTCGTGGAGCGCAACGGCATGGCCGGCAAGGTGCGCTTCACCGGCTTCCTCGACCGCCGCGGCCTGTCCGACCTGTTCGCCCGCTGCAATGTCCTGGTCTTCCCCAGCGTTTTCCAGGAGCCCTTCGGCATCTCGCAGGTGGAGGCGATGGCCGCCGGCCTGACCGTGATCGGCAGCGGCACCGGTGGCAGCGGCGAGGTGCTGCGCGACGGCGTCGACGGCCTGTTGTTCAAGGCGGAAGACCACGAGGCGCTCGCCGACCGCCTGCGCCGTCTGGTCAAAGACCGCGCCGCCTGGCAGCGCATGGCCCTGTCTGGCCGCGACCGCGCCCGCGACTTCACCGTCGCCCGCTCCGTCGACCGGATCGAGACGGTGTTCGAGGAACTGATCGCGCAGAAGGAATGAGCGGAAGGAACCGCAGTCCGTCGCCCGCGGTCCATTGGCCGGTGAGAAAAAAGGTCCGAGTTCCCCTCCCCTTTCGATTGGGGGATGAAAGGTTGTAGAGTGGCGGAGCCGCAGCCCGCGGCGCGGATTCCTCCTTGCGGCCATGACCACCATTCTCCCAGACCTGTCAGACGCTCCGGCCGGTGCCGTGCCCGCCTGTTCTTGCCTGCTGTGCAGTGCCGCCTGGAGTGCCGCCCCCATCGCCGCAAGTCCGGACCCGCAAGGCGCGCTGCCGCAGGGCGCCGCCTCGTCCACCGTCCAGGCCTTGCTGGCGATGGGGACGCCGCGCTGGGGCAGCGGCGCGGTCGGCAGCGGGGCGACGGTCACCTACAGCTTCATGGAGCAGGCGCCGTCCTATGCCACCACCGCGGACGGGAGCGGCTTCGCGACGCTGTCCAGCGCCCAGCGCGACGCGGTGCGGCAGGCCTTCGCCGCCTGGAGTTCGGTCGCCAACATCTTCTTCGTCGAGACCTCCGACAGCGCCAACAGCGGGCAGGGCGGGTCGATCCGCATCGGCACCAACCGGCAAAGCTCCAGCGCCGCCTACGCCTATTATCCGACAGGCTCGCTCTATGACGGCGGCGGCGACATCTATCTCGCCAACAACGCCTCGACCAACACCAGCCCGACGCCGGGAAGCTACGGCTATCTGACCATCCTGCACGAGATCGGGCACGCCATCGGGCTGAAGCATCCCGGCAACTACAACGCCACCGGCGGCGGGGGCGAGCCGCCCTACCTGTCCTCGACCGAGGACAATTACCGCTACACGCTCATGTCCTACAACCGGCACCCCAGCCTGGGCCTGAACGGGCTGGCGACGGGGCCGGCGCTGTACGACATCGCGGCGGCCCAGTACCTGTACGGCGCCAACACCGACACCCGCATCGGCGACGACCGCTATGCCTTCGCCAGCAACACCGTGGCTGTCAGCCAAGCCATCTGGGATGCCGGCGGCACCGATAGCATCGACGCCAGCGGGCAGGCGTCCGCCGTCACCATCGACCTGACGCCCGGTGCCTTCAGCTCCATCGGTCCCAACGGATCGGGCGGGCTGGCGGTGGGCAATGTGGCGATCGCCGCCGGCGTCACCATCGAGAACGCCATTGGCGGTGCCGGCAACGACATCCTGATCGGCAATTCCGCCAACAACCTGCTGATCGGCGGCGCCGGTGACGACACGCTGACCGGCGACGCGGGCGACGACACGCTGCAGGGCAACGGCGGCATCGACACCGCGGTCTACAACGGCAGCCGCTCCTCCTACACCGTTACCGTCACGTCCGACGGCGCCACCATCTCCGGCGGCGGCGAGGGCACCGACACGCTGACCGACGTCGAATTCGCCCTGTTCGCCGACACCCGGATCAGCCTGACGCCCCCGGCGGTCACCGCCAAGGCCGGCCGGGTTTCCATCGGCTCCTCGATCACCATCGCCAGTCTGGTGACGGCGACCGATCCGGCCGGCGGCCTCGTCACCCAATATGAGCTGGTCGACAACACCAGCGGCGCCGGCTCCATCATGGTCGGCGGGGTGGCCCAGGCCACCGGCGCCGTGGTCTCGCTGAGTGCCGCCGCCTTCGCCGGCGTCACCTTCGCCGCCTCATCCCTGACCAGCCTCGACGAACTGTCGGTGCGCGCCTACAACGGCGTGGCCTGGAGCCGCTGGGTCGGCTTTATCGTCTCCTCCCGCCCGGCCAACCGGCCGCCGTCCGTCCAGGGCGACAAGACCCTGACCGCCCTGGAAGCCGGGCCGGCCATCGCTCTCGGCATCGACCGGCCGAGCGACCCGGACGAAGGCGACAGCATGGCGGTGACGCTGACCCGGCTGCCGACCGCCGGCACGCTGCGGCTGGCCAACGGCACCGCCGTCACCGCCGGGATGACGCTCGGCACCGCCGATCTGGGCGGCCTCACCTATCAGGCCCCATCCGGGACCCCGTCGTCGCCGGGCTCCTTCGCCTACACCGTCACCGACAGTCAGGGCGCGGTCAGCGGCCAGACCGTGACCTTGCGGGTGACCCCGCTGGCCGAGACGATGGCCGGCTTCGACCCGCTGGCCTATCTCGCCTCCAATCCCGATCTCGCCGCCGCCTTCGGCAGCGACACCACGGCGGCCCGCGAGCATTACCTGCGCTTCGGCCGGGCGGAGGGCAGGGCGGTCGCAGCCTTCGATCCGCTCTCCTATCTGGCGGCCAATCCGGATCTGGTGGCCGCCTTCGGCTACGATCCTGCGGCGGCGAGCCGGCATTATCTGACCTTCGGCCGGCGGGAGGGGCGCTCGACCGGCAGCTTCGATCCGCTGGCCTATCTGGCGGCCAATCCCGACCTGTCCGCCGCCTTCGGCACCGACACCGTCGCCGCCACCCGCCATTACCTGACCCTCGGGCAGCGGGAGGGGCGCAGCATCCGCTTCGACGCCTTCGGCTATCTGGTGTCGAACCAGGATCTGTCCGCCGCCTTTGGTCTGGATCCGACAGCGGCGACCCGCCACTACCTGACCATGGGCCGGCAGGAAGGGCGCAGCATCACCTTCGACAGCCTGGGCTATCTCGCCGCAAACCCCGATCTGGCCGCAAACTTCGGCATCGACACCGCCAAGGCGGCCCGGCACTACCTATCCTACGGCCGGTCCGAAGGGCGCAGCAGCAGCTTCGACGCTCTCTCCTACCTAGCGGCGAACCGCGATCTGGCGGCCGCCTTCGGCAACGATTCCACACGGGCGGAGGAGCATTACATCCGCTTCGGCCGTCTGGAGAACCGCAGCACCAGCTTCAGCACCCACGACTATCTGCTGGCCAACCCGGACCTGCTCAGCGTCTTCTCGGGCAACGAGCAGCAGGTGAAGCTCTATGTCGTGCTCTACGGCAACACACCGCGGCGCGACGATGCCGGTTTCGATGCCCTGAGCTATCTGGCTGCCAATCCGGATCTGGCAGCGCGCTTCGGCACCGACACCGCGGCGGCCACCACCTATTACCAGTCCACCGGCCAGACGGAGGGGCGGCCGACCCGGTTCAACGCGCTCGCCTACCTGATGGCCAACCCCGACCTCAGTGCCGCCTTCGGCAGCGACCAGCAGAAGGCGCTGATCCACTTCATCCAGTATGGCCGCAACGAATCCCGCCCCAACCCGATCGGCTATGTCCGCCCGTCCGCGGCCGGGCTCGCCATGGCGAATGATGGGATGCTGGCGGCCGGTGTGGGGTGATCCCGAAGTCTCACGCCTCCCGGCCGATCAGCCCCACGCCTGCGCGATCCGATGCATCGCATCAATCGCGCAACCACCGGGCGGACGGCCGGTGTCACGGGCGCGGTCTTATCGAGACCCGTCAAGGAAGGAACCGATTGTGAATTGTCCGCATCGGCCTGCGGATCGCCTGTGAAGGAAGCGCGAATGTGGAGCAAGGGGGCATGGAAGCGGGCGGTGCGTGCGATGCCGGGAGCCGCCCATCTGATCCCCCTTTACCGCTTCGCCAAGGGGACGGACGCGCGCTACGCCAACCTGTGGCGGCGAGCGGTGCCCGGCCTGTTCCAGCCGTTCGCGACGACGCAGATGGACCGCTATCCCACCCTGTTCCGGTTCGCCCTGGCCACTCTGGGGGATGATCCTTCCACACGCCTGCTTTCCTTCGGCTGCTCGACAGGGGAGGAGGTGTTCAGCCTCCGCCGCTATTTCTCCCAAGCCGTCATCCGGGGAATCGACATCAACCCCCGCAACATCGCGCGCTGTCGGGCCAGTCTGTCGCGTCTGGCAGACGACCGGTTGTCCTTTACCGTCGCCGCCTCTGCCGCCGGGGAAGAGGCGGGCAGCTATGATGCGGTTTTCGCGATGGCTGTTTTCCGGCATGGGGAGTTGGGCGACTTTCCCCCGCTATGCAGCCATCTGCTCCGTTTCGACGCCTTCGAACAGGCGCTGACAGAGTTGGCGATCTGCCTGAAGCCCGGTGGCCTGCTGTTCTTGCGCCATGCCAACCACCGCTTCACGGATACAAGGCTGGCCGACAGTTTCGACCTGCTGCTGGAGGCGCCAAAAAATTCCACGACCCCGATCTATGGCAGGGATGAAAGGCTGCTGGCGCCACAACCCGTTCTCGAAGGCGTGGCATTCCGCAAGCGGGTGTCCTGAAGCGACGGGTCAGTCGCGTGCCCGGTAATGGGCGAGCAGGCGGGGGCACAGCTTTTCCAGCCGGGCCTCCACCTCCGCGTCGCGGGGCTTGTCGCGAAAGCGTTCGGACACCTCGGTGCCCCGGACATTGCCGAACACGAACTCGAAATGCTCCATCAGGCCGGGGGTCAGCCGCCACAGCGCCTCCAGCATCTCGTTGTGGCGGCGGCGGTAGTTGTAGAAGTCCTCCTCCACCGGCCAGCCCAGCCCCCGCATTGTCTCCAGCACCGCCGGATCGCGCACGACGAAATCCTCGTACCGGATCACGGCGTCGAAGCGCTCCCGCTCGGCGAAGATCTGGTCGAGGATGAGGAACTTCTCGTCGATCAGCCCCGAATAGTTCCGGTAGTTCTTGGTCCGCAGGCTGATGTAGTTGTCGCGGGGGTCGCGCAGCAGCAGGACGATCCGGTGGGGCCGGAACCGTTCCATATGGACGGGCAGCGGGTAGGCGGTGGTCACCACCACCTTGGCCACCGTGTCCACCGAGGTGTCTAGGCGCGGGGCAGCGAAATTATTGGGAATATCGACCAGCGCCAGGCAGTCGGGGCGCTGCGCCAGGAACAACGTGAAGGCGGTCGCCCCGCTGGACTGCATGCCGTAGACAAGAATCCTCATGTCGTTCGCTCCCGGTTCAGGCCGCGGCCACGGTCTTCGCCGCGGGTGGCACCAGCCATTCCCGCTCGATCTCGGCGCTGACGAAGACGTAGCGGCGGGTGTGCGGGGTGGGGTGGCGGATACCGACCCCGTGGATCGCGTCGATCCCCTGCGGGAAGATCACCATCTGGTTGGCGCGGTAGGGGACGACGGCGGCCACCTCCACCGACTCGGCGG
This sequence comes from uncultured Azospirillum sp., assembly GCA_965650625.1. Lineage (GTDB taxonomy): Bacteria > Pseudomonadota > Alphaproteobacteria > Azospirillales > Azospirillaceae > Azospirillum. The sequence continues at coordinate 77,434 of CBFGPE010000004.1, forward strand.
GCAGGGCATAGTTCGCGATGTCGGCGACCGGGCCGTTCTTCCAGCGGAACAGCTCCAGATCACCGCCCACCGCGTCGTCGTCGGGGTGGCGCAGGTAGTACAGGCAGGTGAACAGCCGGTTCGGCATGTCGAGGTGCGGTCCCCGCGAGGTGGAGGGGCCGGCGGTGACTGGCGTGTTGATCTCCATCCTGGCCTCCTGAAGGATGCGCGCGCGGTCGAAGCCATCGCGCATCAGCAGCCCCATCGGATGGCCCAGCAGGTCGCCGTCCAGCGCCTCCTTCATCGCTGCCGGCCAATGGTCGCGGAACAGCGCCACCACCTCGGCGAAGAAGGCGGGCGAGGTGTGGTAGGCGACGAAATCCTTCCACACCGGCGGCAGCTCGGTGTGGTTCATGATCTGCCAAGCCGAGAGCTGGTAGCGCCGGTTGCTGCCCGGCGGCTTCGAGCCGGCCCAGCCGATGACCGGGAAGGGCGGATAGCCCTCGTTCAAGGCGCGGTAGGTATCCCCGTCCAGCACGTCCGGCACGACCAGATGAGGAAAGGGATCGAGGCGGATGTCGAACGGGGTCAGGCCGGAAAGCAGGGACCGCATGCTTGATGTCCTGGTCGGTGGGCGGTTCGGTGGGGGCGATTCGGTAGAGGCGGCCCGGTGGGCGCCACGCTACCATCCAGCGGAAGGCCGGGGAATACAAGTCACATTGATAGAGATTGTCCCCGCTCCGTCAACCTGCGGAACGTGCAAGGGTACATTGCCGGCGATTGAAGAAATCGGCTAAGATTTCCCGGATGAGGATCTCCGGTTCCGGCTGCCGCGGCGCGTTTCGACCGGGATCGGCCGATGGATACCAACGCACCGATGAGCGCACCGCACCGATGAACGCCTTCCAAGCGCCGGCACCCTACCGCATCGTCCGCAACTTCCTGGGCGACGAGCTGATCGAGCGGCTGCTGGCCCATGCCCTGGCCAGCCGGGAGGACTTCGCTCCGACGCGGGTTGGCGGCAAAACGGGGCGCGAGGATCGGGAAATCCGCATCTCCCTGGTGCTGCGCAAGCTCGGACCGCTGAAAGACGAGCTCAAGGCCCGGTTTCGGGCAATGGCCGACTGGTCGGTCGGGGAATTCCGCCTGTCGCCCTTCGATCTCGACTCGATGGAGATCGAGCTGGTCGCCCACGGCGACGGCGCCTTCTACGCGCGGCACATCGACACCGCGACGGGGGATCCCGAGCTCGCCAGCGACCGCGTCCTCACCGGCGTTCTCTACTTCCACGCGCTGCCCAGGCGTTTCAGCGGCGGCGAACTGCGCATGCATTCGATCCTGCCACCGGAGCACGGCGGCCGGCATGAGGACATCGAGATGGAGCGGGACATGCTGCTGCTATTCCCGTCCTGGGCGCCGCACGAGGTCCGGCCGGTCTCCTGCCCCTCCGGCGACTTCGCCGACCACCGCTTCGCCATCAATTGCTGGTACCGGAAGCGGCGCGCCGCATGATCCCCAACCCCCTTGCCGACGCCCTGTTCCGCGGCTGCGAGCTGGTGCACGGGCGCCCCCTTCTGCCATCCGGCCAGGACAGCTGGGTGCTGCTGCACTATTTCGACGCCGACTTCGCGGGGCCGCTCGATTGACGGAAGACTTGGTGTCGGCTTTCAACCACAGGGGAGACCGCGCCTCATGCGGCTGATCTGCGGCTTCCTGCGTCTCGACGGGTGTCCGGCCGAGGGCGAACGGCTCGACGCCATGGCGGCCGCCATGGTGGGGCCAGGCCTGTCACCGTCCGTCGCCCGCCGTATCGACGGCCCGGTGGCCCTGGCGATGCTCGACTTCGCCAGTCCCCGTTCCTGGCCGGCGGCCGGGGGGATGCCGGCTGGAGAGAGCGGCCTGCTGCTGGCGGCCGATATCCGCCTCGATGAACCGGACCGGCTGGCCGGGGCGTTGGGCGGAGCGCTGGGCAACGCAGACGGCTCCGCCGGCACGGGACGGGACGACGGACTGCTGCTATCCGCGCTGGAGCGCTGGGGACAGGGGGGCGTGGGCCGCGTGCTCGGCGACTTCGCCTTTGCGGCGTGGGATCCGCGCTCGCGCAGCCTGCTGTGCGCCCGCGACGCCATGGGGGTGCGCCCCTTCTTCTTCCTGCACCGTCCGGGTGAGGCCTTCGCCTTCGCCTCGCTGCCGCGCGGGCTGCATGCCGGCGGCTTCGCTGCGCGGGAACTCGACGAGGAGTACCTGCTCGGCACGCTGTTGCTTACGCCCCTCGGGCCGGAGCGCTCGTTCTTCCGTGGGATGGAGCGTCTGGCGCCGGGCGGCCTGCTGCGGGTTTCGGCCGGAGGGCTCGAACGGAGTCTCCACTGGCAACCCGACGAGGCCACGGCGGGGCGCCGAGCCTGCCGGCCGGAAGAGGCGGCCGAAGAGATGGCGGCGCTGCTGGCGGAAGCGGTGCGCTGCCGCCTGCCCGCGGCGGGGCCGGTGGCGACGCATCTCAGCGGCGGCCTCGACTCCTCGACCGTTACCGTCCTGGCGGCGCGGATGCTGCGCGGCCAGGGGCGTCCGCTGTGCGCCTATTCGTTCCTGCCGCGACGAGGCGACGGCTATTCGGACAACGACGAGCGGCCGTATATCGATGCCGTCCTCCGCCAGGAGCCGGACATCGACTGGACTCCCGTCCACATCACCGACCCGGCGGCCTTCGTCCTGCCGCGCCTGGATCCGGATCAGCCCTACTCCTGCGACCCCGCCACGCCCGAGGTACAGGTCTGTGCCGACGCCGCGGCGCGCGGCGCCGGCACCTTGCTAACAGGCTGGGGCGGCGACGAGGGGGCGACCTTCCATGGCGGCGGAGCCTTGGCCGAAGCGTTCCTGGCCGGACGCTGGCGGACCCTGGCCCGGGAGGTTCGGGCTCTGGAGAAACTGGGGCGGTCGCCGATGTCGGTGGTGCGCGGCGACATCCTGCCCTACCTGATTCCCGATCGGGCGCAACGGCTGATCAGGCGCCTGCTGGGCCGACCGCCGCAACGGACCGGCTACGAGAGGGTCGCCGCGCTGCTCCGCCCCGGCGCGGTTGCCGGGGTTTCATCGTCGAGCTTCGTCTTCAGGCCCGACGCCGTGGCGAACCGCTTGGCGGGGCTGACGGAGCCGGGCGTCGCGGCCAACGTCGAGAAGCTGGCGACGATGGGGGCCCGGTATGGTCTCGCCGTCGCCTTCCCGATGCTGGACCGGCGGCTGGTCGCGTTCGTGCTGTCGTTGCCCAGCGCCCTGTTCCTGCGCGACGGGTGGAGGAGGCGCCTCTTCCGCGACGCCATGGCCGGCGTGCTGCCGTCCGAAATCCGCTGGCGCCCGGACAAGCTCGCCGCGATTCCGGAACAGCCGGACCTCGTGCTCGGGCAGCGCGACGCCCTGTTGGCGCAGTTGCCCCCGTTGCGCCGGCATCCGCGCATTGCCGCCCTCTTCGACCTCGACGTCATCGAGGAGCGGCTGCGTGCCCTGCCGTCCGCCGACGAGACGCCGAAGACCTTGTCACTCCGGGAGGCGCAAGAGGTCAGGCGGAGCATCTCGGTACTTTGGCGGGTTCTCTGCTTCGCCATCTACGTGCAGCATCATCACGGTATGGACTGACTGACCGGCCGCCGCTGTATTGGCTGCTGTACTGGGTGCCGTCTCGTGGGTGAAGCGGGCGATTTCGGTGAAGCCGCGGCTGACCGGGACGCCGACCACGCCCATGTCGCCGACGGTCAGCCACGCGTGCGCTTCCATCCTCTGGCCGGCCCTCTGGCCGTCCCGGTGGCCGGTGCCATCCGTGGCCAGGCGCATGCCGAAATGGAGCGTCGAGGCGATGCAGCGCCGATGGAGCATCAGCTTGGCAACGATTGCCTGTGGCAGACAGTGCGCCTGGCACGGCAGATGGCGGGCGGCACGACCGACCGCCATTCCGACCCTGCGGATGGCGGTCTGCCGTCGTTCGTCAAGGGGAAAGGCGGCGTCGATGCCGCTGGATGGAGGGCCGCCGGACAGGACGCCGAACCGGGCGGCGATCCATCGGAACGGCAGCAGGCCCAGCACCGCGAGTGCCAGCACCAGCCACGCCGCCGCCTCCAGCGTCAGCCACCGGTCCCCTGCGGGAAGGTTCAGGAATTTACGCAGCCGTTCCATCGCCCGGCTTCAGCAGCCCGCGCTCATGCAAGGTCCCCAGGAAGCGCTCAGCCTCGTCCCGTGCCGTGGCGGGGGCGACCTCGTACTCGGCGACCAGTTGCGCGACCAGCCGCTCCAGCGTCGTGGGGGTTTCGAGCAATTCCCAGATCCGGGTGCCGACGGGGTTCAGGTTGAAGTAGGTGCCGCTCTCGACGCTCATCATCAACAGCTCGTCGTTGACGGCGGCGGTCAGCAGACCGTCGGCACGCTGGAAGGCTTCATTCCGGGACGGTGCCGCGTCATTCATGGACATTCCCTTTCCAAGCAATTCCCTGCTGTCTCGGGCAACTATTCAGATGACAATGTGCGCCCACCTGTCAAACGATAGCGGATCACAAATAGCCGTATCGCTTCATCATCGGGCGATGAGCGGCTGCGATGGCTTCCTGTTGGACCGGCGTGAGCGTCTCGGCCCACGCCCCCGCGCGGCCGGAGCGGAAGAACGGCGCGATCGATTTCAGTGACCGCTCGGAAAACCCTTTCTGCTGCTCCTGCCGCTGCAGCGTGGTGAAGTCCGCAAAGCGAGCGGCGCGTTCCACCTGTGCCCGTGACGCTGCCAGCCCCAAAAAAGCGATGGCCGCGCCGAAGCTGCCGACAGGATCTGCCCGCAGATCCTCGTACCGTAGTACGTGTACCGGCACATCGTACTGCTCGGTCCAACTGGCCACATGACCACTCCAGTCCAGCGTCACCTGGGGAAGCTGGCTTTCCAGATGGTTGAGGTTCGCGGCCAAAGTGTGGTGGTTGGAGTTCAGCCATCCGATGGCGTGGTCGATGCCGACATGCGCGTGGAAGGAAAAAGACACGGCTACATCGCGCGGGTCACGTACTATGTATAGCGCCGCGCGCGCCACGCCACGGCCCAAAACCGGCTCACCGTCGGGGTTTACCCGGTACGCATCGTGTACCTTGAGGTACACCGGCTCCGTTGTCTCCGCCACGATGCCCTCGATGATCCGAGGGCGCAGCCGGTCCGCCTCGTCCTTCGTCAGCAGATCCGTGTCGATCAAAGTGATGTCGTCGGCGTCGGCCCGATTGACCGGATAACGGTTGCAGAGGTTGATCCGGTTGATATCGACCGGCTCCTCCCCCATGGATAGCAGGTTGGCGAAAAGCAAACGCAGCCACGTGTTGCCCGATTTCGGATAGGACGCCAGCCAAACGATCCTGCCCTCCGGCGCCATCAGGCACTCTCCCGGAGGTGCGCAAGAACCATTTGGACGGTTTCATCGAGACGGCCGAAATCAATGGCCTGGGAAAGTCGGAAGACACGGACATGGCCGAGCAGGGCGGCGATCTGGCCGAAAAGCTGGGTGTCACGTCCCATATGGGACGCCAAGGACGAGCGATACACCTCCCGGCGCAGCAGGGGTGCTGCCTCCACCAGCTTGAGGGGCAGGAAGGCCGGGACCTGCGGTGGCCGCACTTGCCGGAGCAGAATGACGGTCTTCAGCGGAAAGCTGGGCTGCGCACCCGCGCCACAGGGATCGACATGGTATTTCCGGATGCCTTTCCTGACCGCCTCTCCCTGACGGTCGGCAAGCGACAGTCGTTCCACGGCTTCGGCCCACAATCGGTGCCAACGCCCGTCGGACAGCACGGAGGGGCGGCCGTCCGGACCGAACCGGATGGCCGAGACGTCATCGCTGATGAACCCGCCTCCCGCCCGGCACAACGCTGCGGCAAAGGTTGATTTCCCCGCTCCGGTCGGGCCGCACAGCGCCACGCCGCAACCATCGAGGGAGACGGCCGCCGCATGCAGTACCAGGCTCCCGCGCTGATGCAGCGCGGCGCCGAGCCCAGTACCCAGAAGGAAAGGTGCGGCATCCGCCTCACGCCCCGGCGCTTCCAGAGCCGCAATGATCTCGCGCCCGGCGATGACCAGGCAACGGACCACGCCGGGTACATGAAAGAGAAACGAGGAACCAGCAACCTGCCAGTTCGGTCCGACGTAGCTTGCACCTTCCATCGTCGTCGGTACGGCACCGCGCCGGATCACCACATCCGGTTCAGACCGGGACCGTTCGATCTCCTGATACCCTGCTAAAGCGAACTCCGAAGCGACCGACTGCCCACAGATCAGGTATTGGAACAATCACCACTCCCAACGCCAGAACGGCATCCTGCCATAGTGTACATCCATCCTTCGCTTCTGGAGGGAGGAAGCTCCGATCACCGATCTGGGAGAGCTGATAAACCCTAGTTCATGACGCCGTAGTATAGGCGGTGGGATTGCTCCCTTCCGGAGTGCCGGCACCTTTCTGCAAGGTCAAGGTCTGAATGCTCTGGCTCTGGATTTCCGGCGTGACCCACACTTTCTTGGGCTGAGCGGGTTCAGCGTTCGCCGGATGGGGGAGGTCATGCGCAGGCATGATGAAGCTTTCGGTCTGGTCGGCAGAGAGCGGGCCGCAGGTAGTCTGCGACCCCTATGAAACCTAGCAGGATACCGTCAGAGTGACAAGCATCGGTGGCAGCAGCCACGACTCATGCGGGATATTGTGGTCCCGCCGTCAATTTGGCCTGCTTGGGATCCGGGTGCCACACCATGCTCCAGGCTGGTCCCTGCATTCCAACTTCGACGAAGCCCAGACGGCGGTAGAGGATCTGCGCCGGGTTCGTCATATCCACGGCGAGGCTGACCGTCTTGCCCTCGTTGGCGGCTTCGGCCTGCACCGCCCGGATCAGCGCCGTTCCCAGGCCGCGGCCCCGCCATTCCGGAACCAGCGACACGTCGACGACGCGCACGTCGCCGGCAGTACGGAGCAGGTAGAGCCGCCCGATGGGGACGTCGCCCTGCACCAGGATGCCGAAATCGGCATCGGCGTAGGCGGCGGCGTAGTGGTGCGCCTGGAAGGCGAACTGCTGGGCCAGGAACGCCCGCTTGGCTTCCTCCGGCCATCCGGTCGGATCGAGTTCGCCGATGCGGATCGAGACGAACAGCCGCTCCAGGAACGGCCGGTCGTCCGCGGTCTCGCCACGCAGGGCGAAGCCCTGCCCTGCGCCATGCAGGGCAAGGCTTCGGTATGCGGTCTGCATCGCCGGCACGCGATCAATTCCGCACCGGGAAGACCCCGTCATTGTTGATGCAGAACAGCATCGTCAGATACGGCTGCCGGTTCTCATGCGCATCGACGCCGCCCGCGGTGTTGCCGCCGCCGACGGTGATGGAAGCCCCATGCATCATCGTGTCGGGCGACTGTCCGGTGTTCGCGATGTACGCCGCCACGTTGTTGTAGGTGGTGGCGGAAGTCGGCTGGACGACACGCGCCAGCCAGGACTGGTTGGCCACGGGCGTGGTCTGCGTGTTGGTCTGAATGCCGGTCGCTACCGGATTCTCCACCGTCATCGTGTGGTTGTGCGGCGGTAGCTGCTGGCCGCTGAGAACCACCGTCTTGCTGCCGACCGTCGTGGCCCCCCAGTGCCGCGGCGACAGGCCCGGCCCCTGGCCCTGGCACATGACGGTGAAGCCCTGCAGGTTGGGCAGCTTGAAGGTCTGGTTGGGGGTGCCGCCCCAGGTGTTGCCGATGATGGCGTAGAGCGCCGCATTCAGGGGCGCGGAGATTTCCTGCCCGTTGCAGATGTACCAGCCCTGCGGAACGTACCCGAAGGCGAATGCGCGAATTTCGCCGATGTAAGCGTCAGCCATGGTTTTGCCTCCCTCTTACGCCCGGGTGGGGAAAGTGCCGTTCAGGGCGATGATATAGGTCAGGACCGCGGTGGGCATGACGTTGGCATGCCCGACGCCCGCCCCCTCGGTCGAGATGGTGGAGGCCACCGGGTTGACCGCCGATCCGCCGGCGCTGCCCAGGCCGCTCTTCAGGTACATGGCCGTGGGGCTGGTGGTGTTGGCGAACATCACCGTGCTGCCGGGGTTCGGCGTGGTGGCCGGGAGGCCGGCGGTCCGCAGGAGGTGGTTGTGCGCCCCGGTGTGCGCGGCCTGCAGCGACACGGTCTCGCTGCCGCCGGACTGCCCCATGACGCGGTTGGTTAGGCCGGTTCCTTGGCCCTGCCCGATCGGGATGCGGCCGCGCAGGTCGGGGATGCCGAAGGTCTGGACGCCGTCGCCGCCGTAGGTGGTGCCGATCAGCGCGTACAGCGCCTGATAGGTGTTGATGGCAAGCAGCGAGCCGTCGCAGATGTGCCAGTCGGCTGGTGGGTAGCTGCCCGCGAACAGCCGGATCTCGCCAACGAAATAATCGGTCATGGATGCTCCCTTCTCCGAATCAATGGGCCGTCGTCAGTTCCGCGCCGGATAAAGGCCGACGATCGCGATGCAGAAATTCAGCACTAGGAAGGGTTGCATGTTGTTGTGCCCCGCGGCGGCAGGCGTGGTGGAGATCGTCGCCGGGTTGAGCGTGATGGGGGCCGTTCCGGGCGCGCCGTAGATGCTCGGCGCCGTCGTCACCTTCGCATTGGTGCCTGTCGAGGCGAAGAAGTTGCCGGACGGATTCGGTGCGACACCGGCGGCGGCGAGCCCGTTGACCGTGTGCTGGTGCGGCGGGATCTGGGTGCCGGTCAGCGCCACCGTCTCCACCCCCAGCGCCTTGCCGCGCATGTAGTCGCCCGAGGGATCGTTCAGGTTCAGGTGAGCCATCGCGCGCCCGCGCAGGTCGGGCAGATTGAACGTCGTCGTCCCGTTGCCGCCGTACGTCGTGCCGAGCAGGGAGAACAGCGCCTGGTTCCCCTGGATTTGCATGGTGGTGCCGTCGCACAGATGCCATCCGTCCGGCGCCCAATTCATCGGGAACACCCGGATTTCGCCCAAGAACCAATCACTCATAGCGTTCCTCCTCGCAGCCTTGGAGCGTACCAGAAGCATGCAAATCAATGGCGACCGGCAACTTCGGATACATACTCCTGCCTATATCACGGGTTGATTTGGCCTTATCGCATCAAATTGTGACAAAGGCGCCCTCCACATGCAACGGGATGTCTGTTTGATTTCAATGCAGTAGCAATACGCGATATGGCATACGTAAGCGTGTTGCGGACCTTGAGATAATCTACTGGAAGTACGTTCGCGGTCCCGACCTTGGTTCTGGTTCCATGCGACTCGGATGTATCACCGGAATGTTTTTCGCCTTTGCCGGTCTTCGTTTCCAAGCCCGTGACGGTTCGGGTATGGTCGCGCCCGCGAACCAGCCTGCCATCCCATGACGGGAACCGCCATGCGAGCGATCCTTTTCGGCCTGCTCCGGCACCTTCGCCCGTCCGGGGATGCGGTATCCCCGGCGGGGGAATTCGCCGCCTTCCTGCGCGACGTCGCCGCCTTCGCCGGCTGGCGGCTGGCCGGGATGGCGGTGCTGGCGGTGCTGGCCGCCGCGGCGGAGGGTATCGGCCTGCTGCTGCTGGTGCCGCTGCTCTCGATGGTCGGTGTCGGGGTCGGCGGCGTGGGAGGTAACCGGCCGGGGGAGAGCGGCCGGTCCTGGCTGGCCTTCCTTGGACTGGGGACCGGACTGGAAGGCGCGCTGGTCCTCTATGTGGTCCTGGTGGCGGCGGCGGCCCTGGTGGTCGCCGTGCGGGGCGACGTGGTGGCGCGCCTGCGCCTGGGCTATGTCGACCATCTGCGCCGCCGGCTGCATCGGGCGTTCACCGCCATGGAGTGGCGGGCCTTCAGCCGGCTGCCCGGAGCGGAAGTCGCCAACGCTGTGACCGGCGAGGCGCAGCGGGCGGCGACCGGGCTGGATTTCCTGCTGCGGATCGCCGGCTGGGCGGTGGAGATCCCGGTCCTGCTGGCGGTGGCGCTGCGCCTGTCGCCGGCGATGACCGTGCTGTCGCTTGTGCTGGGTGGTCTCTGTCTGGTGCTGCTGCGGCCGCTCAACCGCCATGCCCATCGGCTCGGCCGGCAGGCGGTGGCGGGGATGCAGGCCCTGCACCGCGACCTGTCGGAGAATCTGGCCGGCATGCGGGTGATCCGCGCCATCGGGTTGGAGGCGGAGCGCACCCGGCTGTTCGAGCGGCGCATGGGCGAGGTCCGCGCCGGCATGATCGAGTTCCAGCGGCGGTCCGGACTGGCGCGGGCGGCGATGCAGTCTCTGGCGGCGGCGGCGGCGGCGCTCGCCGTCTGGGGGGCGGTGCGCGTACTGGACATGGATCTGGCCGGGACCTTGGTGCTGATGGCGACCTTCGCCCGGCTGCTCGCCGCGGCTCTGCGTATCCAGAGCGCCTGGCACACCGTGCTGCACGCCCTGCCTGCCCATGCCGCCCTGCTCGCCCTGCTCGCCCGCTGCCAGGCCGCCATTCCCCTCGACCTTTCCGCAAATTCCGATCCGGCTCCCGTTCCGGGCCCCCCCATCCAGACGGCTTTGGCCCAGGGCATCCGGCTGGAGGGGGTCGGGGTGCGCTACACCCCCGACGGGCCGTGGGCATTGTCCGGCATCGACGCGACGGTGCCGGCCCGCGCGGTGACCGCGCTGGTCGGGCGCTCCGGCGCCGGCAAGTCAACGCTTGCCGACCTGCTGCTCGGCCTGCTGGAACCGGACGAGGGGCGCCTGCTGCTCGACGGCCGTCCCCTGGCCGGGCCGGAGCGGCGGGGCTGGCGGCGGCGGGTCGGCTACGTGCCGCAGGACTGCTTTCTGTTCCGCGACACCATCCGCGCCAACCTCGCCCTGGCCGGCCGCGGAAGTGCAGGAGGTGCGGACGCACAGGCCGAGGCGCGCCTGTGGGCGGCGCTGGAGCAGGCCGACGCCGCCGATTTCGTGCGGGCGCTTCCCGGCGGGCTGGACACCATGGTGGGCGACCGCGGCGCCCTGCTGTCGGGCGGTCAGCGCCAGCGGCTGGCCCTGGCGCGCGCCCTGCTGCCCGGTCCTGAGCTGCTGATCCTGGACGAGGCGACCAGCGCGCTGGACCATGAGTCCGAGCGGCGCATCCTGAAGGTGCTGCAGGATCTGAAGTCCCGCATCGCCATCGTGCTGATCGCCCACCGGGCCTCCACCGTCAGCTTCGCCGACCATGTCCTCGTCCTGGAGGCCGGCCGGCTCGCCGCGGCCGGCCCGTGGTCCGCGATCGGGGAGGCGTCGCCCCATCTCGCCCGGCTGGTCATGGCGTCGCCTTCGGAAGATCGGGAAGGGCCTCCGCGCCTGGAAGATTAAAAAGGGGCTCCGCCCTGGCGGATTGAGAAGCCGGGAAGCGGGCGGCTGCGATCGGCGTGGCGCCGGAGCGCCGTTCCCGTTATGGTGGCGCCCCCGCCCCTGCTTCCCGCCATCCGCAATGTCCGCATCCGCAATGCCCGCCCCCTCCGGGGCGGTCTCCTCCGGTACGATGAATGCGCAGGCGGCCCTGCTCGCCGCCTTCGGGGTCCACCAGTCCGGCCGTTTCGACGAGGCGGAGGAGCAATACCGGCTGATCCTGCAGAGCCGGCCGGCGCAGGCCGAGGTCTGGCACCTCGCCGGCGTCCTGGCCATGCAGACCGGTCGCCCCGACCTTGCCGCCGCCCGTTTCCTGCGCGTCCTGGCCCTGTCGCCGGAAAGCCCGGCCTATAACCTCGCCGCCGCCGCCGCCTTCCGTGCGATCGGCCGGCCGGACCTCCAGGAACTCCTGCTGCGCCGGACGCTGCGGCTGCGTGGCGACGTGGTGGAGGCGCTGCAGCAGCTCGTCGAGGGGCTGTTCTGGCAGGGCCGCTGCGGCGAGGGGATCCCGCTGGCGCGCGTCCAGACCCTGCTCGAACCCGGCGCCGCCACCCCGCTCGTGCATGCGGGGGTGATGCACGGCCACATCGGTCAGGCCGCGGAGGCGCGTGCCGTGCTCGCCCGCGCCGCACGGCTCGACCCCACCAGCACCGCCGCCTTTACCCTGGCCTGGCTGGATTCCATGGAGGCGAAGCGGCATGATCTGGCGGTCGACCGCCTGCGGATCGCGCTTGCCGCCGATCCGGTCTTCGTCGATGCGCTGCACAATCTGGGTTGTTCTCTGCTGCCCTTGAGCCGCCCGCGCGAGGCGGCGCTCTGGTTCTCCCGCGCCAACCGGCTGGCGCCGCACCGCGCCGACGTGGTCTGCGGCCTTGCCACCAGCGGGCTCTACCTGCCCCTGCCGGAAGCGGCGCCGTACCTGGAGGCGCCGTTCGCCTTCGAGGAACGTTTCCTGCGTCCGCTCTATGCGCGGGCTCCGGCGCATCCCAACCGGCCCGACCCCGGACGACGCCTGCGCATCGGCTATCTCAGCACCGACCTGCATTCGGCCCAACCGGTGTCGCGCAACCTGGAGCCGGTGCTGCGGGCGCACGACCGCGAGCGGTTCGAGCTGTTCGTCTATTCCGACTCCCCGCTCGTCGATCCCACCGCGGAGCGCTTCCAGGCGCTGAGCGACGGCTGGCGGATGGTCGCCGGCCTCGGTGACGAGGCGCTTGCCCAGGGCATCCGCACCGACGGCATCGACGTGTTGGTGGTGCTGGCCGGGCATTTCGACAACAACCGGCTGGGCGTCTGCGCCCACCGCCCGGCGCCGGTGCAGATCAGCTATCACGACGTCGCCACCAGCGCCATGCCGGTGGTCGACGCCCTGATCGTCGACCGGGTGATCGGTGCCCGCCCGCTGGAGGAGCGCTTCGCCGAACGGCTGGTCCGCCTGCCTTCCTACGTTATCGTGGCGCCGCCGGAGGATCCGCCGTTGCTGGTGCCGCCGCCCCTGCTGCGCAACGGCTACCCGACCTTCGGCTGCTTCAACAACCCGGCCAAGCTGTCGGACGACGCGCTGGATCTGTGGGCCCGCGTGCTGCTCGCGGTGCCGGACGCCCGGCTGCGGCTGAAATACCAGAAGCACTATGACGCCCCGGCCTGCCGGCAGCGCATCCTCGACCAGCTTGCCGCAGGCGGGGTCGATCCCGCCCGCGTCGAGTTCCTGCCCGGCAATCTGAGCAGCGTGGGCGAGCATCTGGCGCTCTACGACGGGGTGGATCTGGCGCTCGACCCGTTCCCGTTCAGCGGCTCCACCACGACGTTCGAGGCGCTGTTCATGGGCGTGCCGGTGGTGACGCTGCCGCAGCCGCGCCTCGTCGCCCGGTGGAGCGCCTCGATCCTGACCGCCGCCGGGCTGCCGGACTTCATCGCCGGCTCGCCCAACGAGTACGTCGCCATCGCGGCATCCGCTGTGGCCGACGCGCTTCGGCTGGCGGCGCTGCGGGAGGTCCTGCGCGGACGGGTGCTGGCCTCCTCGCTGTGCGACGCGCCGCGGATGGCCCGTCGCCTGGAACGAGTCTACCGCGCTCTGTGGCGGCGCTGGTGCGCCCGGACCCGGTCCGCGGCAGGGCTGCCGGCAGGAACCGATCGTGAGGGGGGAGCGGGATGACAGGCTGGAGCGCCGGGTACGTCGCCGACGTCGAATACGGGGCGGGGCTGTTCCGCGAGCAGGCGCCGGCCCATCTCGACCTCGTCTGCCTGCTGAACGGGCTGGAACCGCCCTCCGTAGGACCGGATTTCTCCTGGTGCGAGCTGGGCTGCGGCCAGGGGATCACCGCCGGGGTGGTGGCCGCCGCCAATCCGCACGCGACCGTCCATGCGGTGGACTTCAACCCCGCCCACATCGCCCGCGCCCGCGCCATGGCCGCGGAGGCCGGGCTGGGGAACCTCACCTTCCACGAGCGCAGCTTCGAGGAGATGGCCGACGGCGCTGTGCCCGACCTGCCGGCCTTCGACTACGTCACGCTGCACGGCGTCTATAGCTGGGTGGGGCCGGAAACGCGGCGGGCGGTCGTCCGCTTCCTCGACAGGTTCCTCAAGCCGGGCGGCGTCGCCTATGTCAGCTACAACTCGCTGGCCGGTTGGGCGCAGCTCCTGCCGATGCAACGGCTGCTGCAGGAATACGCCCGCACGGTCTCCGGCAGCAGCGTCGAAGGGGTGCGGCAGGGGCTGGAGTTCGCCGAGGCCCTGCAGGTGGCGGGGGCCGTCGCGCTGGGCGGGCCAGAGCTGCTGGCTCGCGTGCGCAACCCGGCCGGGCTCGGCCAGCGGGCCCACCTGACCTATCTGGCCCACGAATATCTGAACGCCCACTGGCAGCCCCTGCTGCACATCGACGTGGCGCGCGACATGGTGGCGGCGAAGCTGACCTACGCCGGGGCCGCCCACATCTTCCAGAACGAGCCGTCGCTGGTACTGTCTCCGGCGCAATGCGCCCTGCTGGACGGGATCACCGACCCGGTGCTGCGCGAGACCTTCGCCGATTATTGCAGGCAGGAGGGGCATCGCTGCGACGTGTTCGTCCGCGGCGCCCGGCCATTGTCCGCGCAGCGGCTGGACGCCCGGCTGCGCGGCCTGGGCCTGGGCCTGACCGGCGCCATCGCCCTGCCAGCCACCATTCAGGGCCCTGGCACCCCTGTGGTGCTGGAGGAGGTCGTCTATGCTCCGATCTTCGCCGCGCTGGTCGAGGCGCCGCGCCGCATCGGCGAACTGCTCGGGCTGCCGGCGGTGCGGGCCGCCGGGGCAGCGGGCGGGCGGGTGCCGTCGCCGCGCGAACTCGCCCTCTACCTGACGGGGATCGGGGCGGCGATCCCGGTGACCATGCAGCCGGATGCGGAACTGCTGCCCTCGGTCCTGCGCTTCAACCGCCTACAGGCTGCGGCGGCGGTGGCGGAGGGGGGGACCAAGGCCCATCTGGCGGCGTCGGTGGGCGGTGCCGGTCTGACGATGGGGCCCGCCGAGGCGATGCTCTATCATGGGCTTCAGACCGGTGGGCCGGAGGACCCCGCGCGGCTGGTCGAGCATTGTCTGGGCTCTCTGCAGGTCGGCGCCTTTATGGGCGATCCGGCGGGGCTCCAGGCTGAGGCGCAGCGCCGCTTCGAGCTGACCGTGAGCATCGATCTGGCGCAGCGCGCCGTCCTGCCGGCATGGCGGCGGCTGGGGATGATCTGAGGCGGATTCCATGGCGAACCCGGCTGCGGAAAGGGCC
>CBFGPE010000005.1:0-87769 GCA_965650625.1 uncultured Azospirillum sp.
ATCGATGCCCAGCTTCTTCGCCCGCTCGAACTCCTCCAGCATCGGCTTCATTGCCTCCGCCGTGGTCTCCTTGGCGGACTTGGTGAAGCTGTTCAGCGACTTGTCCAGCGCAGCCAGGGCAGTGGTGCCGGCGTCGATGCTGGCACCGAGACCGATGTCCTTGGCGGCCTCTTCCCAGTCCTTCGCCTTGGTCGCCTTCAGCGCGGCGATGGTGTTGACCCCACCGTCCTTCAGGCCACCCTGTTCAAGCAGCGTGTAGCGCAGCAGATCGCCTATGGCGTTATCGCCCTTGCCGAACTCCTTGTAGGGCACCGAGCCGCCGACATAGAGGCCCTTGGCCGCGGTCTGGCCGATGCCGAAGTCCTTGGTCAGCTTTCCGCCACCCGTGGCGGCAATCGAGAAGATGCCGGACAGGGCGGTGCCGAGCGCCTTGCCGGTTTCCGGGTCTCCTTCATTGTCGGTGAGGATGTTGCCGAAAGTCGCCGATTTGCCGCCCGCATTGATCGTCACGTCTGCCGACGCCGTCTTACCGACAGTGGCCTTCTGCGTGCTGAGCAGTCCCGTGATGAGGCCGACAGCCGCCGCGATGGCCAGACCAATGCCGCCGGTCATCGCGCCGATGCCCAAGAGCGAACCGCCAAGGTACGACGCCCCGGCTCCAAGGGCCGCGCCGGACAGGCCGCCAACCGCCTTGCTGTTGGTTGCCGTGCCGAGTGCGCCACCCAGCATGCCGCCACCAAGACCAGCGGCGCCCGCTCCCAAAAGGCCGGAAAGACCAGTCCCCGCCGCCACCTCGCCGGGGATTACCGAAGTGGCCCCGCCGCCGGTCAACATCCCGTTCGCCCCGGTCAGCACCGTGGTGGGCATCTGAGATGCCGTACCGATGCCAAGGTAAGTAGCGCCGAACGTGTCAATGGCCGAACTGATGCCGCCGGACAGGCCCAGCTTGTCCATGGCCCAACCGCCGGCCTTTGACAGGGCGGTGTTGGTCAGGCTGCCGGTCAGGCCGTTGGTGGCGGCCCCCGCCGCACCGGCGGGCGCCTGGATGCCGAACAGCGACGGCATCGCCCCAACCACCTGCGTAACGATGGGCAGGACGATATTGGCTTCCAGCGCCGCCACGGCGATCCGCTTGAAGATGGACTTGAAGACATCCACCACGCTGGTGGCCTTGCCGGGGTCCATCAGTCGGTCGTACAGCGCTTCCGAAATGTCGCCGCTGATCTCCTTCGCCGTCGCCTGGACTTCTTTCTGGAAATTGACGAGGGCCTGCGTGTCGGCGATCTGTTCCTGAAGGCGCACCCACTCCGCGATCTGTTCGGTCGTGGCGGACTTCGCCATCTGCGCGGCTTGCTGCTGGATCTGGAGCGACCGGAGCGCGCGATCCCGATAGGGTTCAGCCTGCGCCATCAGCCCGAGTTCGGTGCGCACCATGTCCAATTCGGCACGGGCGGTGCGCAACGCCTCTTCACCCTGCCGCGCCTTGCGGGCTTCGTCCGACCGCTTCGACAGGTGATCGTAATCGGCGGCCAGCTCGCGCAGCAGCTGGCCCAGCTCCGCCGCCCCTTCGGCTTCGGCCGCCTGTGCGGCACCCAGCAGCGCAGAGGTCTGAGCGGCAACCTCCGCCTGACGTTCCGCCTCCGCCTGCGCCGCCACCCCATCGCGGGCGGCGTCGGCAACCTTCTCTTCCCACTCCACACGAGTCTGGAGGTCGGAAACGGACTTGGCCCCATCGGCGGCGGCCTGCGCGGCGGCCTGCAAAACCAGCTGGCTGGTCATCGCCTCGACGCTGACCGCGGCATTGCTGGCGGCGGCGGCCTGCGCTTCCATGGCCGCCTTGTGGCGGATGGTGTACTCCACCGCATCGGCGGCCGACGAGGTGAAGCGCAGGAGTTCCTGCGTGTACTGGGTGTTGAGAGAGGTTTCCCGTTCAACGGCGGAACTGCGGTCATTTTCAGCCGCAGTCATCTCCAGCAAGGCTTCCTTGCGGCGCGTTTCAACCAGCTTCAGCCGAGCGGTGGAGTCCAGGTTCCGCCGATCCGCCTCGCGGTTTGCCTCCAATTCCGCGCGATTGAGGGCACGCTGTGCCGCGGTGCCCTTCATTGCGACGGACAGATCCTCATAGGCCTGACGCTCGTCGTTCAGCCACTTCTGGTTCGCCGCGCTCTGACCGATCTCCGGCGAAATGTCGTTGGCCGACCGGGTCAGCGGCGGGACGGTAGCCCTTCCGCCTGCCGGCCCGGTTTGCCGCTGGAGGTCGTAGTACCGCTGCTGGAGCGCCTGGAGCTGCTGACGGAGACTGTTCGCCACCGGCATGTCGCCATGCCCGCGCTCCACCATGCCAGCCAACTCGTCGCGCGTCCGATCCAACAACGCGCTGGTCTCCGCCAGATCGCGCGCCTTCTGGATTTCCTGCGGCATGCCGGCAACCCACCAGCTCATGCCCTTGAGCGCCTGCCCCAGACCGCGCATCAACGCTTGCGCCAGATCGCTGGAACCCAGCTTCTCAATGAGGTTGTCCCACTCCCGTTCCAGTTCGTGAAATGCATCCTTGGTATCGGATCGCATTTGCTTTGCCGCGTCGCCGAATTGCCGCTGAAGCGCGCTCATGGCAGTGGCAAGCACTCCGGCTTGATCCCCATGACGCCCCATCAGGGCGACACTCTTCGCCTCTTCGACAAAGAGGAAACCCAATTCCTCGTCCAGCTTCCGCACACCAGCGGCACCGCCAGCAAAGGCGTCGGCCAACTTCGCCGCCCACTCCTCCACGGCCCCACCTTTAACGGCCTGGACGTCCTGCGCAAGAGCGGCAAGCGACCGTACCAGGGCGGCATCGTTGATGCGGGAATTAAGGGAAACGGTGTGGACGGCCGACGTGGCATTCTCACGGCTAACGCCGCGGTCGTTGGCAATGTCCTGCGCCATCGACCGCAGGGCGGCGCCGGTGGCGTTGAGGTTGGGATTGAGGGCGCGGAGACGGATGTCCATCTCCCGCACTTCCGCCGAGATCTGCGCCGCGCGGTTCAGCGCCACCGCGGCACCGACAGCCAGGGCACCGAACCCCAGCGTCACCGCCGTCACCGGCGTCATCAGCAGCGACATGGCGCGCGACAGGCCGCCCACGGCCATCACCGCCTGCGGTCCCTGCTGGATGATCGGATAGAACAGCCCTTGTCCCGACGCGACCTGAACGACGAAGTCCTGCGCCTGATAGGACAGGTTCGCCATCTCGTGCGCGGCCAGACCGGACATCCGGCCCATCGTCGCGGCGCCGCTGTTGGTGGCGACCATCTCGGCACGCACGCGAGCCAACGCACGCTCCAGCGCCATCGTCTCTTCGCCGGTGCGGGCGAAGGGGCGCAGCGCTTCCAGCCGCAGCAACTCGGCTTCCAGCCTTTCGCCTTCGGTCCTCGTCCGGGCGATGATCTGCGCCAGTTGCCCCTGCGCCGCCACCGCGGCGCGGGCCGCATCGGTGGACTGCGCGATCTCGGTTTCGGTCGCCTCGATGGCGCGGGTGAGTGCCTGTGCTTCCGGGATCGACTGCGCGAAGGGGCGCAGGGCACGCAACTCCTCCAGGCGGGCGCGCAGCCGCTCCGCCGGCGTCGCCGTTTCCACCATGAGGGCAGCCAGCCGGGACTGCGCCGCCGCCGCGTCGCGGGCGGCTTCGCTGTGGCCCTCAAGGGCAGTCTCGGTGGACGTGATCGCGCGGGTCAGCGCGTCGGCCTCCGCCTCGGTGGTGGCGAAGGGGCGGAGGGCGGCCAGTTCGGTCAGCCGTCCCTGAAGGCGTTCCACCGGAGTGCGGGTTTCGTCGATCAGCGCCGCCAGCCGGGCCTGCGCGGATGCGGCCTGCCGGGCGGCTTCGCTGTGGCCCTCCAGGGCGGCTTCGGCCGCCGTGATGGCGTGGAACAGCGCATTGGCCTCTTCGGCCGACGTGGCGAAGGGGCGGAGACGCTCCAGCTCCGCCAGCGTCGCCTGAAGGCGTTCCACCGGCGTCCGGGTCTTCTCGACCAGATCGGCCAGCCGCTCCTGCGCCGCTGCCGCCGTGCGCGCCTCGTCCGAATGAGAGGCGATGGCGCGATCCAGTTCGGCCGTGGCGCGGGCAAGCGCGCGGGCTTGTTCGGCCGTGCTGGCGAACGGCGCCAGCGTCGCCAGCTCCGCCAACCGGGCCTGCAACCGCTCCACCGGCGTGGCAGTCTGGGTGACGAGTTGGGCAAGCCGGCGCTGGGCATCGCCCATCTCATCCAGATTGTCGCTCACCCGCCGGATGGAATTGACCAGTTCGGCCGTACCATCCGCCCGGAGCCGGAGAACCAGGGTCATGTCGGTCATTGCGGCCGTTCCCTCTCCAGGCGTTCCTGCCAGACTTCAAGCGCG
The DNA here is from genome assembly GCA_965650625.1 of uncultured Azospirillum sp. GTDB lineage: Bacteria > Pseudomonadota > Alphaproteobacteria > Azospirillales > Azospirillaceae > Azospirillum. The sequence goes on from CBFGPE010000005.1 coordinate 4,375, forward strand.
ACCCGTTCCATGTCGCGGATGTCGCCGAACAGCTCGGGGGTGGTGGTGATGCCCATCAGGGCGGCGGTCGGGGCGATGGCGCCGTAGTCCAGGCCGGTGGCCTGACCGTCCAGGCCGGCGCGGCGCCACTGGGTGCCCAGCGCCAGGAAGAGGTCCAGCGCCGGGCGGTTCTCCGGCCAGACGACATAGGGCGCGTCGTCGGCCGGGTCCTCGTCACCGACGACGCCGAAGAAGCCTTCCGCGTCGTCCCGGTTGTCCTCACCCCGCCCGGCGCCGCCCGATGCCCACAGCCGGACGGCGCCTTTCAGTTTCCCTTGCGGGCCTTGCCGTTGACGCCTTCGAAATAGGCGTCGATGAAGGCGGAGCGCACATAGGGGATGGCGATCAGCTTCAACAGGTTCTCGTCGGTGAACTCGAAATCCGGGCCGTTCTTGTCCCCCGTTTTGATGCCCTTCCAGCCGACCACCACCTGTTCCAGGACGAGGCGGGTGTCGTCGCAAATCTCTCCGGCGGAGCGGGCCGACAGGGCGCGGGCGGTGACCTCCGTCACGAACTCCGGCGGCATGACCTTGAACTCCACCTCCACCTCCTTGGCGACCTTGCGGAAGCCTTCGGTCGGGTCGTAGATGCGGGCCTTGTTCCAGAAGGTGTTTTCCTCGTTGAAGACGAACATGGGCGGCGTTCCTTACGGTTCGGGGGAAATCAGCGGGCGGTGAGGGTGAAATCGTCGTTGCCGGCGTCGGACGGCAGCAAGGTCAGGGTGGCGGAGCACGCCACTTCCTCGCCGTCCCGTTCCTGTTTCGGCTCGGTGATCTGGACGCGCAGGGCGGACAGGTCGACGACGTTGCCGGCGGCGGTGCCATGGACGATGCGCAGGGCGCCGGTCAGGTCGTCGTGAGCGGCCATCTCCACGTCCCAGTCGGCCAGCTTCGGATAGCGGAACTTGATGCTGGCCGTCGTGCCCGGCCGCGCCAGGATCACTTCGGCCTGATTGGGCCGGTCCTTGTACTCGAAGCTGTTCCCCAGATTGACCTCCAGGGACGTCAGCACGATGTCGACGCCGAACAGCGAAGCGACCGGGGTGTTGTCCTTCGACAGCACGAGACCCTTGGTGAAGCCGGCCGGCGCCGGGGTCGGCGGCGACTGGTCCAGCGGGCGTTCCCACAGCCCCTTGGTGTCGAAACTGATCTTCGGCACGTCCTTCTCCGTGAAGGACAGGGTGGCGTTGCCGCGCGTGCCCCGCTGGCGATAGAGGATGCCGTCCTTGAAGAAGTAGATGCTGCCCGCCTCGAAATCGTCCGAAACGGGGGTGTAGCGGGTCAGCGCCGCCCCCAGCGCGATTGTCCAGCTGTCGCCGACCGCCAGAGCCGTACCCACGGTCGGCACGATGGCGGCTCCGCCCGGCAGAGCCAGCGGCGTCGCGTCCGTCACCGTGACGTCGGTGACATTGTAGGCGGCGACGCCGTCCACCGCCGGGGCGGCGACGGTCACCTTGGCGGCGCCGCTGGCACCGGCGGTGGTGCAGGTGATGGTGACGACGCGGTCGACCGTGCCGGCATAGGCGGTGCCCATGGTGTAGGTCAGCGTCCCGACATTGCCGGCGGCCGGCGTGCCCGGCGACGCCTGCACCGTCGACGCGGCCGGGCGGATCGCCTCCCCCAGACCGACGCAACGCAGCAACGGGCTGTAGCCGGGGACGATGCCGGCGGTGCCCGATCCGGACAGTTCGCAGGCGAACTTGGACGAGCGGTGGACACCGACGTGGGTCTTCTCGCTGGCGCCCATGAAGCCGCGGACATAGCCGCGGTCGATCACCTGTCCGTCCAGCGGCACGCAGCTGGCGTCCTTGATCCGGATGGCATGGGCGCCGGTCGGGGCGGCATCGGTGCCATAGGTGGTCTCCACCTCAGCCAGAACGGTGGTCTTGCGCCAGAACAACGGGCCGGACATGGGTCACTCCTGAGTGTCGGTGGTGGAAACGGAGGCGGACGGGCGGCGCCGGTTGGGCGGGCGCTTGGGCTGGGGAGCCGGCGGTGCCGGCGCGTCGGCGACGGGCACGGTGCCGGCGCGGACGACGGCGCCGGTGGCGTCCAGGTGGTATCGGCCGCCCCGGCCGGTGTCGGTGGGGTCCATGGGTCAGCTCCAGATGCGGAAGGCGTTCCGGTAGCGCAGCAGCCACCACACGCTGTCGTCGACGATGTCGACCAGCGCGCCGCCGGCATATTCGATGGGCGTCTCCGCCTCCGGCGGCTGCCAGCCGGCCAGAAGCCCGTTGACGGTATTGCGCCAGTCGCCGATGACGTCGGCCGCCTTCACCCCTTTGAGGTCGCCGGCAGACCGCAGGATCAGCAGCACGCCGAAGGTCTGCGACACGGACTGATCGGTCGCGAGATAGGTGGCGGACGGCGCCGCGCTCTCCGCCTGGGGGAAGACGAAGGCGCAGGGCGTGGCGGGCGGGACACCCTTGACGGCCGACAGGCCGATGATGCCCTCCACCGCGCGCAGTTCGCGGCAGTCCTTCAGACGGGTGACGACAGCGGCCAGCATCACGCCACCCCGTCGCCAAGGGCGCGGCCGATGTGGGCGCGCAGGATGCCCAGCAGCATCGCCTCGTCGTCCCGGTCGATGCCGAGGAAGGGGCGCGGCGGGATGGTGACTTTCCTGCCCCTGCCGGCCATGCCGCCGAACTGATGGATGCGGGCATAGATGCGGTCGGAGCCGACCTCCACCCCGTCGCGCGTGGCGCGGTGGTGAATGCCGCCCTTCAGATGGCCGCGATGCTGAAGGATCTTCAGCGCCGCGACATAGCGGGCCGCCGGCTTGCGCAGGTCGCCCTTCATCGTGAAGGTCTTGGCCCGGCTGCCGATGCGACCGATGATCGTCTCAATCGACAGGGGCCGCCAGGGCCGGCCAGTCGGATCGGTTTCGGTTTCGAACCGCCGCATGGTGAAGGTCACCAGACCGGAACCGATGTCGTCGAAGGCCGCCGTCATGTCGCCGGCCGCCGCCGCCAGCCTGCCCAACGCCGCCTGGATGCGGTCGTCGGACAGCGAGACGGAAACGCTGAAGCCATTGGTCATCGGAAGCCCTCCAACGCGCGGGCGTCAAAAATGCGGGGCGGGATCACGCCTTTGACGCCACCACCGGGTGCGCCCGCCGCCGCGACACCGGCGACGGCCAGCGTCAGGCGTCCGTCGGCCGCGTCGCGCATCTGGCGCAGGGTGTCGTCATACGCCTTCTGCACCGGTTCGGTCGGGCCGCCCCGGTTCAGGTACAGGCGATGGCGGGCGATGTCGCAGGCCCAGCGCCGGACGATGTCGGGCACCGTCGCCAGCGGCGTTGCGTAGCGGGACGCCAGATAGCCGTCGATCAGCGACTGCGCGCCGGCAAGAGCGGCGGCCACCGCCACCTCGTCGATAGCGTCGGCCGGCGGGTCGGCCCGGTCGGTCAGCGCGATCAGGTCGTCGGTGCCGAAGGCGGCGATCAGGTCGGACAGGCCGGCATAGCTCATGACGCGCTCCTGCCGCGACCGGCCCGGCCGGCCGGCTTGGCCGCCGGCTTATCGGCGGTGGGGGGAATGGGGGTGGGAGCGGCGGCGGCCGCAACGCCGCCGCTCCCGTCCGCACCGGCCTGATGCCCAGTCGGGCCGGCGGCGGTCTCGTTGGGGGTGTCGGCGGACAGGAACAGCGGGGGCGTGTCGCCATCGCCGAAGTCCCGGTCTTCCGCCGGCCCGATCACGGCGCGCGTCACCAGCTCGTCCACGTCATCGTCGGACAGGACGTGGCCGGCGGCGATCAGGTCGCCCGGCATGAGCTTCCGGCCGGCGACCTTGACGGGCGACAGGACGGGATGGATGAGCACGCGCGCCATGGCCGCCCCCTTACTTGCAGTTCTGGATCAGGAAGCCGGCCGCCTCGCCGGTCAGGACCGGAGCGCGCTCGAAGGTGGTCGGGTAGAACCACGATGCCGGGTTGTTCTCGTAGTAGGGCTGTTCGACGAGCGGGTTGCCGTCCATCGTGTAGGTGTAGCCGTAGCTCGGCTCCTCCATGCCGCTGGGCACCTGCGGTGCGTAAGCCAGCACGCAGTCGTTGCCCCACACGTCCTGGAACTGCTCACCGTCGTGATAGACGGCCTCTCCGACCACGACGCGCTCCACTTCGATCATCCGGGCGAACTCGTCCAGGGTGACCGGCCCCTTCTCGACATACTTGCGCCGCTCCAGCACCTGCGGGTTTTCCGACGCCGCGCTCCAGGCGGAGGGCGACAGAAGGCAGACGTTCGGCCTGACGCCGGTGGAGGCGCGCACCGCCTCCTTGCCGTCCTTGATGTCGGTGACGGGCTTGCCGGTGTCGGCCGACCACTTGTCTCCGGCCGACAGCGCCAGCTTGTGGTTGACGTCATAGCGGGCCGCGTTGCGGGCGAGCTGCGACTGCTGGTGCTCCAGCGCCAGCATCAGGATCTTCATCACCCCGTTGATGGCCCGCTGACCGAGGTCGATGCCCGGCACCGCCGACGCATCGCGCATCCATTCGCGCGGCACCTTGCCTTCCAGGCGCTCCTGCTCCAGCGCGTAGGGCAGGCCCTCATAGCCGAACTGGACGCGCTTGGTGGCGCCGCCCGGCGCGCGGGCGGCGTTGTAGAGCATGAACGCCTCCTTGCCGAACTGGATGGTCTTGCCGCCGCTGACGGCCACCGGCACGCGGGGGAACAGCAGTTCGCCCACCAACTGCTGCTGGCGGTAGCCCTGCGCGTGGGTGGTGAGGATCGGGTCGACGACGCGGGCCGACCGGGTGTTGATGTCGGGCATGGAGGCTCCTTACCGGCGGAAGAGGACTTCGACGCGCTGACCGGGGCCGGTCGCGGCCTCCAGCGCATCGGCGAACACGAACTCGGGCAGATCGGCCCCCTCCAGCACGGCGCCGTTGGCAGCCGTGGAGGTGACGGCGGTGGCGCCGGCCTTGACGGACAGCGGGCCGGTGGCGGGGATCGCCCGGCCCTGCGCATCGGCGATCAGGCTGTCGCCGACATCGAAGGCGGCGCCCGCCTCCACCATGGCGGTGCCGACACAGGTGGCGGCGAACATCTCGCCTTCGGCCGCACTGTAGTCGGAGACGCCAGCGACCTTGGCGCCCTGGACGCCGATCTGCGCGCCGTCGAAGCCGACACACCGGCAAGCGGCGACGGACGCCGAAGCACGCCAGGACAGGGACATGAGGGATAGGGCCTGTGACATCCTGCGCTCCTTCTCAGACGCCGCCGACCGCGCGAACCGCGGTGGTGTAATCGGTGCCGGGGTTCTTGCTCTGGTGGTCCAGCGCCTTCAGGTGGATGGCGAGACGATCCGGATCGACGCTGTAGCCGGACGGCGCCGCGAAGGCGGCGGCGGGGACGTCCTTCCGGTCGGCCGGGGCACGCTCGCCGAAATCGACCGTCTGGGGCAGCTTGCCGAGAAGATCGCGGAACGCCTGCGACGGCGTCTTTTTGACGGCGGTGCCATCGGCGGCGGCGAAGGCGACCGTGTCACCGGCGACCGGCAGAGCCGCCATGAAGGCCAGCGTCTCGTCCTTCAGGCCGGCCGGCAGGCGCGCGTCCTTCACCAGCTCGTCAACGAAGGCGGCGTTGTCGGCGGCCTGTCGCCGGGCCAGATCGGCGGCGAAGGCCGCCTCGCGCTGGGCAAGGTCGGCCTCGCGCCGCGCCAGTTCGGCCGCGTCGGGGGTCTTGGTCATCGGGTCCTCTTCGGGGGCGGGAACGGGAGTGGCGAAGGCCGGGCTGTCCTCTTCCAGCCGGGCGGCATCGCCGATCAGATCGTCGACGCGCCAAGCCGGAATGACGGCGTCGGCCTTCTCCGCGCCGTCACGTTCGATCAGGTACTCGCGGAAACCGCGGAAGACGGTCGCAATGCCGCGGAGCGACCATGCCAGTCGGCCGGGTTCGACGGCGCCGAAGGCCACCACGCCGTCATCGTCGGCGCTGAAGGCGATGGGCTTCAGCCCGGCCACCGCCGGCACGGCGGCGCCAAGGAAGGCGACGTGGCGCAGATACCACGTGCCGGGCACCGGGTTGTTCGGCGCGTCCGGATGGAAGAAGGCGGCGGAGCGGGCCTTGAAGCGGCCGGCCTCGATGGCGGCGGCGAAGGCGGCGTCGACCTGTTCGGTCTCGGCGACCAGCCGGCCATTTTCCACAGACAGCGACTTGACCCAACCATAGGCCGGCAGGTCGTGCTTGGGATGGCCGACGCACAGCGGCGCCTGCACCAGAGCGGGATCGTAGGCGGTCGCGGTCTGCGCCAGATCACCGGCGGCGAACGACAGCGTTTCGCCGTTCATGGCCGTGTGGCGGCCGGGGGCGAAGATCTCGAAACGGGGAAGAGCGGCGGGCGTCGTCGTCACGGGTTGGGCCTCCGGGATGCGGAGGGCACCATGACGGGATTACCGCCATCAGTCGGCGCGGAACGACTTCCGTGTAGCGGGCGGCTCGATGGGATTGGCCGGCATCATGCCCCGGTTTCCCTTCCGCATGCAAACCCCCTCTTCCGGATAGCCCCATACGGCCTTTTTGACGGGGGTTTAACGGGGGGTGCGGGGGCAAGCCGCACCCATCGGGGCGGACGACGGCTCACGCGCATCAGCGGGCAATCTGCGGGCAAATCTGGAACCCGCCGCCGGAAGGGCTTATAATGAAGGGGTGACGGTACCGGCCTGCCCGCCAGGATCAGAAGGACCGTCACCGGCGCGGGCCGGCGGCGACCCGCGCCCTCTACCCCTCTCCGCGGCGGAACAGCAGCGCACCGGTGCGTTGACGATCCAGGTAGCCGGCGCGTTCCGGCGCAAAGCTGGTGACGCCGATCCAGCCCTTCCGCGACCATTCGAACACGGTGTAGAGACCGGCGCCATCGGGCAGCTCCACCCGCTTGATGTAGCGGCGGCGCAGCACCGGCTCCCCTTCGACCTTCGCCCATGTCGCCCAGACCTCGTCGGGATCGCGCAACGCATCGGCCGCCAGCAGCAGATAGCGCTCACGCCCCCACTTGGTGACCTTCAGCTTGCCCGCGCCCGTTTCGAAGAGTGTACGGCCGACCGCCAGCAACGTGCCAGTGACGTCGCGGAAGGGAGCGGGCCAATCGGGCGTCGCGCCGAACTCGTCCAGGAAGCGGTTGACGTATTCCTCCGGCTCCAGGTCGTCGGGCAACAAACGGTCGGCCGGCACCGGCGCCGGGTCGGGCAGCGGCGGCAGATCGGCCGGGCGGGACTGGACGTCCGGTTCATAGTCCGGCAGAGGCTCCTGCAATTCGGGCGGCACCGCCCCGCGCAACCAAGCCCGGCCGACGTTGTAGCCGAAGCCGGTGTCGATGCCCTCCGGCGTCGGCCACACCTCCTTGGAGCCGTCCGCCAGTGTCACCAGCCGGTTCTCCAAGGCGGTGGCGGGCGCCTGTTCGGACACGCTCCAGCCATAGCGCTCCAGATCGGCGGCCGACACGGACTGGACGGTGCAGCGGCAGTTCCAGCCGTTGGGCGGGTTGTGGGTGTCCCACCACGGGTCGTCGGCCGGCAGGATGGTGCCATGCCACTCCCGGTGCAGCGGCCGGGTACGGCTGTCCAGGATGGCGGAATAGCGGACATAGGGCCGGTCGGCCTTGACCCGGTCGATCTGCGCCCATTTCCCGGCGGCGCGGGCGGTGCGCAGGTTGGTGTTGTAGATCACCGCCGACCGCCAGCCGCGGGTGCCGTTGTAGCTCCAGCCATGGGTGGCGACGATGCGGTCGAAGTCCTTGCGGAAGTCGGTCAGCGTCGTCCCATCGGCAATCGCGCGGTCGACCGCCTTGCGGAAGTCCTCCAGCAGCGCGGCAGACGTGGCACCGGCGACGGCGAAGGCGCGGGCGTGTGCGCCTTCCTTCAGGTCGGTCCAGGCCCGGCTGGGCAGCTTGACCTTGCGGCGGAAGAAGGTGATTGCTTCGTCGAAGGGCAAGGGACCGTCAGACACGGACGCCTCCGGCATTGCCAATCACCGATGAAAAGGGTTGATTTATTCTTTGATGAGACCAACCAAAAGGATGCTTCCCAGCAATGGACAAGTCATTAAAGCCGTATTTTGAAAAGGCTAACCAGCGCCTTGGATTGCTTGACCCTGCTGCCATTGATTGGATCGTGGAAATCGCGGAGCCACTGGAAGAGCAAGGGCAGTCCTTTGAAGCCATCGCACGCATGGTAAGAGGGGCAGGCGAACCTGTCGACAAGGCGGTCAAGATCGCAGCCGGTCTGAACGTGCGGCTCGTTCTGGGGACGCGCTTCTGGTCTGCGTTGTCGGACAAGGGGCGGCCGGATCCAGATGCCGCGATACTGCGGACGCTGCACCGCGCTGTTTTCGACCGACGCCAAGATGCGCACATAGCCGATGCAGAAAGGCGCGGCTGGCCTTTAAGAGTGTCGGTGGTCGACGATGGCCGCACTTGCGCAGCGGCAGTCAAGCTCCATGGACAAGCGTTCCCTGCGGAGAAGGCGCCGCGATTTCCACTGGCAAGGTGCAGAAAGCCGCTTTGCCGCTGCATGCATATCGCTATGCCGTCACTAAAATAGATCACGGCACCCCCTCCATGATCTCCGCCCTTCCGGTCAGCTCCGCCACCATCATGGCCTGCGCCATCAACTCGGCGAGCGGTGCGGCCGGAAGGGTCGGATGCAGCGCGGCCAACCGGCGCGCCACCTCGTCCAGGCCGCCGCCGGCTGCCTCCACCTCGTCGATCAGCGCGCGGATGCCGTCCACCATCGCGTCCATGACCGGAGCGGCGGCAACGTCCAGCTGGTCCGCCAGATCGTCCACCCCGTCGCGCGGAGCGGCCGGCGCGGCGAAGGATGGAGACGGCACCGGCGGCTGGGGCGCCAACACCCACCGGCCGTCGATCTGATCGGCCAGCGGTGCGGCCGGGTCCTCCGGCTGATACCCCGCGTTCCGCGCCGCCGTCGCCGCGCTGATCTGCACCGTCAGGCGCTCCGCCCGCTTCCGGGCCAACTCCTCGATGTCGGCCTCCTGCGTCGGGCGCGGGCGCCAGACGGTCGGATAGGGCGAGCCCGGCATGTTGATGTCGACGATCCAGCGGATCAGCGAAGCATTCAGCGTCCCGGACAGCAGATCGCAATCAGCGTCGGTCAGCTCCGCCCGCACCTCGTTGTGGACACCGGCGGCGGCCTTGCTGCCGACGCTGCCGATGTTGGTGGTCAGCGTCTCCCCCAGCACGGCCTCGCTGATCTGCTCGTCCATGTACCGCACCAGATCGTCGTAGGTGACGGCGCCGGAGCGGGCGGCCTCCAGCAACGAGACCTCTGTCCCGCTGGGGGCGATGAAGGCGGTCTGGCCGGACAGGCCGGAGAGGATACCCAGCAGCTTGTCCTGATCGACCTCCGACGTTCCAGGCGGGAACAGGCCCTTCACGGTGGGGGTGCCGAACTTCTCCGCGAACACCAGCCACAGGCCGATGCCCTGACGCTTGAACCACACCGGCCAGAACAGCTTGTGCCCCAGCCCCAGACCGTAGGGATCGCCGACCGGCGACCCGAACTGGTGGACGACGAACTTCCGGTCCGGCAGCTCCACCCCGTTGACCATGGCCTCCCAGGTCAACAGCCGCAGTTGCCCGTCCTCGTCGAAGACGAAACGGCGCTGATCGCGCGGGCGCAGCTCCGCCGGCAGCACGAAGCCGGCCTCATGGCGCCACATCACCTCGCCGACCGCGAAGCCCTTCAGGATGGCGCCGGCCAAGTCCAGGCACGCCTTGTCGAAGGGGAAGGCGTCCAGCGCCGTCTGCACCAGCTCCGCCGCCTTGGCGCCGGCCCGGCCGGGCGCCCCCGGCCGCACCTCCCAGTCGCGGGCGACGATGGCGAGCTTGCGCTTTTGCAGAACCGCATAGGCGTGGGCGTCGCGCTCGATCTCGTCATAGAGCCGCAGGCCCTTGCCGCCGCCCCGCGCCAACAGCACGTCGTCCTGCGGACGCAGGACACCGGCGAACAGCGGCATGGTGATGTCGTTGCGGGCGGAGGCGACCTCCACCCTCAGATCGGCCGGGACCGGCGACCGGCTGGCAGACGGAGCGGGCAAAGTCTGGCGGCGCTTGCGGGCCATGGAATCAACCTCCGTAGAAATCGGACAGGCCGCCGGCCCGGCCGGCGATCATCCGGGGGCCGGCCGTGCGTGGAATGCCGCTGGCGGAATGCAGGAAGGCGACGCGCCACAGCATCTCCAGCGCGTCGGGGCCGTCGTCGTGGTCGGCGTTCGGATAGTGGCGCAGCTGCTCCAGCAGCACCGACTGGTTGGAGGCGAAGCGGATCAGGCCGTTGCGAACGTGAGGTTCCAGGCTCTCGATCCGCAGTTCCTTGGGATACTGGTGGGTGATGGCAATCGCCGGCACCGGGATCTTCCTGATGCCCGACGTCTTCACCAGCTCGTCCATCAGGAACGCCTGGAACTGGACGGTCTCAATGCCCCAGCGCAGACAGCTGAACTCCTCCTGCGCCGCGATCACGTCCTCAATGATGAGGCTGGGCACCCGGCGGCGGACGGCGGCATGGACGATGTCCAGGATGCCGGTCTCCCGGTCCAGCGCGCCGACCAGGATGGCACTCGGATCGTTGCGCTTGCTTTCCTTTCCCAGGCTGGGGTCCAGCGCGCCGAAATGAACCCAGAAGCGGGACGGCTGAACCCAGAAGATGACCTGTCCGAAAAGCGAATTGGTGTCGCTGACGGTGTTCTGATACTCGCTGTTGAAGGCGCTTTCGCCGATGCGGACCTTGATCTTCATCAGCCGGACGAACGGCTGGACGGAGGGCCACAGCACTTCGGCGCCGGCTTCCATCTCGTCCCTGTGCATGTCGTGGAAGGCGTCGGCCGCTGCCTCCCCCTCGTTCCTCAGCGTCTCTTCCCAGCGCTCCCACAGGTCCAACCTGTCCGGCTGGCGCAGGATCGCCCGGAAGATCTTGTGCCGCCACATCGGGTTCTTCAGCTTGCGCGCCAGCACCGCGTCGTGATGGAGGATGGTGCCGACATAGATCAGGTCCATGGAGCCGTCCGGCGGCCCCAGCGGTTCCACCGTGCGGTCGATCCAGCCCTCCAGCTTGTCGCGCAGTTCCGGGTTGCGGACATTCTCGTCATTCTCCAGGTCGTCGCAGACAACCAGGTCGGGACGCTGGGCACCGTGGCGGAAGCCGCGCAGGCGCTTGCCCGATCCCCGCGCCTGCAACTTCGCGCCGTTCCGGGTGACGATCTCACCGACCTGCCATGTCGGCCCCTGCCCGGCCAGCTCCGGAAAGTCGGCGGCCAGACGGGGGTTGACCTCGATCTCCGCCTTGATGCCCTCCAGCACCACGGCGGCCAGATCGGTGGCGTCGGACAGGATGACGGGGTAGGACTTCCGCCCGGTCGCCACACACCATAGGACGAAGATCTGGGAGACGTGGGTGGTCTTGGCGTTGCCGCGCGGCGCGGCGATGGCATAGCGGATGCCCTCCGGCCGCGCCACGATCCAGGGCAGCGTCTCGAACAGCCATTCGTGGAAGCTGGACGCCACGCCGCGGCAATGGTGAGGGAAATAGGTCTCGGCGAAGAAGCGGTAATCGTCCTGAGCGCGCTTGCGCCGGGCGGCCGACGCGGCCGGGTCCTGATCGAAGCCGTCCACCTGCGCTTCGATGGTGCGGCGCAGTTCCGCGCCAACTTCCGCCATGCGCTTGAGGAAGTCGGCCGCCTTGACATCCGGCTTCGCCATCAGCCGTACCGCTGCGCCGTTTCGAGCGCGAAGGGTTCGAGCACCTCCGCCAGGGCGGCGGCATGCTGGGGATAGCGCTGGGAGACGAAGGCGGCCAGCTCTTGCAGCAACTCCGACGCGACGGCGAAGCGGTGCAGGTCCGGGGCGGCCTTGGCGACCGAATTCATCGTCTTGGTGAAGGCATCGGCAAGCCGGCTCATGGCTTCCGCCTTCGCCAGGGCGCTTTCCTTCGGCAGGTCCATGACCTCGCTGGTGACGCTCTGGTGCAGGGTCAAGAAGTCCTGCAACACGATCTGGGCCACCGCCCCGGCGCCGGCCGACGACAGGCTGGCGGCGGAGCGGGCGCGCTCCCAATCGTCGCCTTCCCCTTCGGCCTGCGTCTTCCAGCGCCGGGCGGTGCCGAGCGGCACGCCGACACGGTCGGCCGCCGCCTCCAGCGACAGGCGGTCATAGACGTAGGCTTGGCGCAGCCGTTGGCGAGTTTCGGGCGGATGGGCCATGGCTCACCCCAGCGTGGCGCGGGCGGAGCGGGCGGCGGCGCCCATCATCTCGGACGGCGACGGAACCTTGATGCCGTCGACCACGTCCCGGCCGGCGGCGACGTCGGCGGCGCGCGGCAGAAGGCGCACCAGACCGTCAGCGGTCGGGGACACCAGCTTTTCGGCGAACAGCCACGTGATCGCTTCGTCGACCGCGGAGCGAGGCACCTCCAGGCAGAGCGCCAGGGCGCGGGCATGCAGCCACGCCGCGGTGGGCGGCGGGGCAACGCCGAAGGTTTCGACGGTGCCGACCGACACCTCCAGCCCGCGTTGGGTCAGCCGCAGGCCGGGCACGGTGTCGGTGCCGGCCGGGGTGCAGAGGGTCTGTTCGGTCAGCCACGCGGCCAGCGTGCGCATCTGATCGCGGGTGACGGGGCAGCCGGCCGCCGTCAGCTCGTCCTGGATCAGCGACAGGTTGGCCGTGCGGCCGGGCGCCTGCCACAGGGCGTGGAGTGCCCAGAAGCGCCGCGCCTCGTCCGCCGGTGTCTCCGTCAGGCAGCGCAGGATGACGAGGCGCAGATGCTCGGTCAGACGTTCGGCGAAACTCTTGTTCATCACGTGCGCTCCATGTGATGGGCCATCAGCAGAGCGAGCTGGTCGCGGATGCCCCGCATGCCGGTTTCAATCGTGGCGTCCAGCGCCTTGACGTCGCCACTTACGTCGGAAATCGCAGCACGGACTGCAGCCAGATCGGCATGGGTCGGGACCTGATCGACACGCGCCGCCAGCCCGACCTGATCGCGCTCCAACTGCTCGATGCGCGACACCAGCGATTTGATGTCGCCCTTACTCGCGAACTCGCCTTTGAGGCGCCAGAGCACTCCGGCGGCAGCGAGCGCGCCCAAGGCCATCACCAATGAAAGGCCGAACTGCAATTGGCTTGTCGTGATGTCCATGGACGCGCCCTCTCCCCGCCGCCGGTCAGCGGGTGATGGCGGTGGTCGCCTTCAGGCGACCCCAGACGGCGACGGCGCCGCCCACGACGCTGCCCGCCGTGACGACGATGTCGGTCATCTGCCCCTGAAGCTCCACGGGAATGTGGAAGCCGGCCAGACTGGCGATGCCCGACCCCATGGCGATGCCGGCACCGATCATGGTGCGGGACTGCCACCACGGCTTGGCGGTCGTCTCGATGCTTGTCTCGATGTTGCTCACGATGCTTCTCCGGTTTGGTGTGTGCCGGCCCTCGTCCGGGCGCCGCCGGCAGGGCGTTACAGGCTTCCGGCCACCAGCCGGTCCCAATTCCGGACGAAGTCTTCAGGCGCGCCCTTGCCGAGCCGGGTGTTGTACGCCTGTTTCCAGATCCAGGCGTGGCCGGCCACGTCGCCGGTTGCCGCCAGCCGGTAGGGGCTGCGGTAATAGACCAGCCGGGCGATGGCGGTGGCGTAGGCAAGGTTGGTCGCCAGTTGATGATCGGGCGACGGATCGGCGGCCAGCAGACGGCAGACGCGCTCGTTCAGCGCCGGGCGGTGGCGCAGGAAATTGGCGTGGATGTCGGCGCGGGTGGCAGGCTCGATCTGAAAGAGCCCATAGGCGGGACCGAGGCGGGTGTCGTTCGGCCCGGTGATCTGGTCCAGGGCTCGGAAGCCGCTTTCCTGCGCGGCGGTGCCAACCAGCAGTTCCACGGCGCTGGGGCTGTCGATGCCCGGAGCGTCCGGGCCGGCCAGACGGGCCAGCGTGTCACGGACGACATAGAGCGCGAAATGACGGGGCGAAATGCCCGACAGACTGGAGACCATGGTCCACCCGTCGCGGTTGTTGCAACGGTTGGACCGTGCCCGTGTGCGGGCGTTATTTCGACGCGGAAGGGGTTCCGCTCAGCCAGTCGACCAAGTCGGTCTGGCGTTCGTCCTTGGGCTTGGCTCGCCGCGGACGGGTCCAGGTCGCCGGCATGCCGGCGTTGCGGGTCATGCGAACGTACCGTTCCGTCGCTCCGGTCGCCACCGCGATTTCGCGGGTAGTCCCTTCGGCAAGGAGAACCTTCGCCTTCAGGGTATCTTCCAGGCAGGCCCGAGACGGGATGTCCAGGCGGCAGGGACCGCAGATGTCGATCAGCGCGGCGGCGGCCTCCGCGCCGATCAGCTCCACCAGCGGCGACGGCTCGCGCAGCCGGCCGGGCACGCTGCGCTTGGTCCCGCCCCATTCCCGGACGAGGTGCAGCGCCGCGCCGCCATGGCCGCACCGGGCAAGTTCTCCCAGCGGGCCGGGCAGACGGGCGGAAAGTGAGCGGTCGTCCGTCATGGTCAAGACTCCGGAACCACGCCCTTGCGCCGCGCCATCGCCTTCAGCGCCTCGATGGCGCGGCCGGCAGCAGCGGCGTCCAGCCGGCCGACCTCCTGTCCGGTGCGGTTGCGCACGAAGGCTTCCAGTGCGGCATCGGAGCGGTCGCGGACGACACCCGCATCGGCCAGCGTGATCCACAGCGCGCGGATCTTGCCGAGCTGGGGCGACGCGGCATAGCGGGACTTGGCCGGAGCGGCGCCGGCCCGGCCGGTGCGGGCGGCGGTGCGCGGGGCGCCGGCCTTGTGCAGCCCGTCCACCACGGCCTTCAGCTGCCGCTCCGTCATGGCGCGTGTGCTGGTGACGCCATCGGCGGCAAGGCCCAGGAAGGCGCGCCACGTGTCCTCGTCGGCCATGGCCGGAACCTGACGGCGCAAGGTCTGGACTTTGACGCGCAAGGGCTGGAGCGGGTCGTTTTTGACGGGTGCGGTGGTCATGATCTGGTCTTCCATTCCTTGCGCCACTGGCGGCGCTCCGCCGCCTGGATGGCGCGCTGTTCCTTCATGCCGGAGGCGTAGGACAGGGCGCGGGACAGAACGTCGAAGCCGATGGGGCCGACGCGGCTCCCCACCGCGCCGAAGGCGACGGCAAGGTCATCCGTGCTGATGCCCTTCACCAGTTCGGCCAAACGGCGGCCCTTTCCGGCCATGGCAGCGTCAATGGCCGCGCAGATGGCGTCCGTGCTGGGGGCGGGTTGGCGCTTCGCCATCAGTCCCTCCGTTCAACGGCATCGTTGAAGCGCGACACCATCTCCGGCCCGGACATGCCCGCCGCACGGCACAGGCTGACCAGCAGACGGATCAGTTCGCCGGGATCGGTGGCGCCGGTCGCCGGTCGTCCGGCCCCCACCGTGACGATGCCCAGCAGCAGCCCGACCAGTTCGCTCCGGAAGGTGCCCACCACAGCTTCTCCCCGCCGGAGCCGGCGGACTGCGGCGGCGGCGGCAATCGCCAACTTGACGGCGTCCGTCATGGGGCACCTGCCGACAGGAGCGCGTCGCGCAGGACGGCAGCGAGACACGGCAGGCCGCGCCCCATCGCGCGCTCGGGCAGACATGCGGGAATGCCCCGCACCGGCCGGAGTGCCCGGACGTGCGGTCCATCCACCAGAAACGCGACCTCTTCAGGATGGCCGGGGATGCCGGCCACCAGAAGGACGGGGACCACGCCATCATCGTACAGGTCGATGGACAGGGCGATGCCGGCGCTCATGGCATCAGTCCTTTCGCGGCTTCGGCCAGACGGTCCAGGCGGTCGCTGCCGATCTGCGCCACCGCCGCTCCACCCACCCCCACACCGGTGTTCAGTTCGGCGGACTGCCCGTCGCGGCGGCCGGACTGCCAGTCCCGATGCTCATATTCCCGCAGGTTGCGGGTGGCGTTCCGGTCGCGTGGCGACATCTCTGCCAGCGACGGGTAGGTGAGTGCCGTATACGCCTTGACGGCGTCACCATCTTCCGGTCGCCGCGCCATTCGGCTGACCTTCTTCGCAACCCCGGAAACCCAACCGTCACAGAACAGGTCGGCGCGGCGGACCTTGTTGGCCCGCACGGTGACGCGCTTCAGCTTTTCGGCGATGTAGGTTCGGCGGGCACGGCTCAGTTGGCGGTGCAGCACGTCGAAGGCATACGCCGCCACTTCCGGCAGCGGGTCGATGCCGATGAAGGACCATCTGCCGGCCGTGTGGAAGATCAGGTCACAGGCAAATGCCCGCCCGATCAGTTCGGCAAGGCTGCTTTCCCATCGCGGTGGATCGTTGGCCCGCGTGCCACGATCCGTCTTGTTCTCGCAAGCATCCCGCGCCCGGCATTCCTGATCGGAGATGCCGTCTTCCTCCATCAGCCTTTGGGCCATTGCCAGGGCGGTGGCGGCTTCATGCTCCGTGGCGCCGGGGTCGCGTGCCACTGCCAGCAGCTTGCGCACCCGGTCGATGCGTTTGGCACGCTCCGACGAATCATCGCTGCTCATGCCCGCCCCTCCGTCAGAGGCACGCCCCAGGCGACCGCTTCATCCACGCCGACAGGCGCCTGGACGGTCCCCGTGTCAGGCAAGGGCTGCCCCGCCGCCATGGCATCGCGGACGGCGGTCAGGTGTTTCTGGGCATCGCTCAACTCCTGGATCGCGTCGTCCAGGGAGTGGGCATGGTTGGCGGCAAGCGTCGAGACGAGGGAGGTGTAAGCCGTCACCAGCGCGTAGATGGTGTCGGACAGGCCGAAGTCCCGCTCCACCACGGAAACCTGCGCCAGGACGGCCAGCATAACGGGAGAGGTGGGCGGCGATGTCTCCGCGCCATGATGTGCAAGGAGATAACAGAGGCTCATGTCGCAGACCCTCCCTGTGTGGCGACGGTGATGCGGGCGGCGATGTCGGCGACGGTGGCGGCACTGAGGATGCGCAACGACACGCCCCAGCGGGCTTTGATGGCGGCCTCCACCGCCTCCAGATCGGAGGCGGCCGGGGTCAAAAGGACCACGCGCATCCGGCCCGTGACAGCCGACAGGGCCGCATCGCCGGTTCGGCCCATCCGCTCGCCGATGGCTTGGCACAACCAGCGAGTGACCTCCTGCTGCTCCTGCCGGACAGCCCGCTCGCCGGCCGCGCTCTCCGGCGCCAGCCGGCCGCGCGTGATGGACGGCCAGTCGATACCCTGAGGCGGCGGCGCAGGCCGGTCCCAACGCTCGACGGCGGCGACCGCCAGCGCCGCCACGTCGATCAGGCGGTCGCGGTAGTCGGCATCTGTGCTGGCACGGGCGGCCAGCTGGAGATACGACCGGATGTGCGCCTCCATATCCTCCGCGTCGTGGGCGTCATCGTGGGCGTGGTCATAGCCACGCCCGATCTGGTGAACGCGGCGGGATGCGATGTCGGACAGCACGCGCGCCAGGGCATTGCCGGCCGGCCCGTCATAGACGGCCGGGTACTGGACCAGCTCCACTTCGACCGCGCGGTCGTCGAAGGGTGTGGCGGTATGAATGCGTTCACGCATCGGCCGCCTCACACGCTCGCCAGATCAAGCGGGATCTGGACGTACTTGCCGGCCGGATCGCGGCGGTAGACGCGCAGGTATTGAGCCTTTCCGGCCGTCTCCAGGGCGTCGTCAATCGCGGCCATGGCCGCCTTCCACATCGGATGGTCGATGTTCAGCCGCTTCAGCCGTACCAGCTCGGCGACGCGGACGCCGTCCTGATCGCCAAGGCCGAAGGCGGCGTTGACCAGCGCCCGCACCTCGTCGCCGGCATCCGCCTCCTTCAGCCACTCGTTCAGGGCCGATTTGGCCGTCTCAATGTTGGCGTTGACCGCCAGCCGTTCCTGTACCGAGATCTGGACCTTCCAGGCGCGGTCGTAGGAATGGAAGCTGACGTTGCCGGCCTTGCCGCCGGCCTTCACGCCGTGGACGCTGGCGAGGGTGTCGATCAGGGCTTGTGCCTCGCTGAAGGACAGGGCCTTCAGACGCTCCAGGGTGCCGCTGGTCGCGAGCGCCGCCGTCGCCACCGTGCGGACATAGGCGTCCTCCAAGAAGCGATAGGGCTTGATGACGGTTTCCGGCACCAGGGCGCCGTCCTCGTCCCGCCAGTAGGTCTTGCCCTCCAGGGAGATGGAGGACGGCGCGGCGGACGGCAGGGCGGACAGCACGGAGCGGGCGGCGTCGATGGCCGCCAGCTCGTCACCGGTCAGCGGGGCGACCAGCGGGGCATGACGCTGGACGATGGACAGCACGGCGTGCAGATGACGGGCCAGCGTCGGCGACCCGTCCGGCAGGGCCGGCATGGTCGGGACGGTGGGGAGGGTGGCGGTTTCCATGGAAGCGTCCTCGGATTGGAAGATGGTCGGAAAGCGTTCCGGCCCGGCCGGGATCGGCGGGACGGCGGGGGGAGAAAGGTCGAAGGCGCGGTAGAGCGCGGCGGCGATGGCGGCAGTCATCAGCGAACCCGTGGCGGCGGCGTGCTGACGGCGGCCGGATCGGAGACACAGGACCAGCGACCGGCGCCGGCCGGCGCGATGCTTGCGAGCGCCAGACCGCCGTCCTGATCCGACAGGACGCAGTCGACGCGGTCGCCCTTCTGGCGCCAGACCAGGACGCGACGGGAGACGGTGTGGGCGACCGATCCGCCTTGCCCCGGCACCGTCAGGGCGATGGTGTCGCCAGCGTGGAACGGCACAGCCATCACAGCCTCAAGGAGAAGGTGGGAGGAGTGGAGCGGAACTCTTCCGTGCCGCGACACCGGGGGCAGATGCGGTTGTGCGGCCCGGCGGAGTCGAAGGGCTGACTGCAACACAGGCAGCGGCGACGGGCTTCCTTGCCCGCTCCGGCAGTCGGCGCGCCGGTATCCGGCGCCGGCTGGGGTTGCCTGCGCTGTGGCGGTCGCGGCGGGTGGTTGCGGTCGATGTGCAGCATCCCTGCCGGTTCGGACGGCGGTTCGCACAGCTTCGCCACGACCCGGCCGGCCGCGGTCAGCGCCAGTTCGCCCGGCCAAGCCCCTTTGGGCGGAGTGACGATCACCATCCAGCCCAACTGGACGCAGGCACGGCGCAAGATGATGGACTTGCTCTCGCTGAAGCCCAGCCGGCGCCCCATCCCCACCGACGACGGGGTCTCTCCCCCGGCGGCCAAGGCATCACGGTAGCCGCACAGCATCCGCCACGCTTCAGCGATGGTGTAGGCGTAATCGGCCATCACGCGCCCCCTTCCGGGATCGCGGCCTGACGGATCGGCAGGCGCAGGATGGTGGCGTTCAGCAACAGCACGTGTTCCGGCACCTGCGGCACCTGCCCCAGCAGCGCCTCCATCGACTGGGCACGGCCGATCACGCCATCCAGCAGTTCCAGAAAGGCTTCCGTCTGGTCCGGTCCGAAGTGGATGTGTCCGTTCAACGGCTCAGCCTGCCGCGCGATGACCCCGCGCAGGGATCGCAGATCGTCGCTCAAATTCTTCATGAGGCATCTCCCCGGTGCGGGCAGGACTGGCACGCCTCCCAGTGACGGAAGGCGGCGGGGGAACCGGTCGGCATCGCCCGGCCGGCATGGGTGCGGCACTCCGGCCGCGACAGCGGGCGGTCGAGGTGGGGGCAGTCGACGGTGTCGGCGTCGAACACCTCCAGCACGCGGGCCAGCGGGGCGTCGGGCCGGCCGGCATAGGTGCCGGCCGCCACCATCGACACGGTGACGCGGCCATAGGTGCCGAGCCGCCGCGCCACTGCGGCGACCGAGGTGGCGGCGATCTCGCGCTCCAGCAGCGCCATGGCGCGGTCGCGGTCGGCAGGGTCCAAGGTGACGCGGGGACGTCTGTTGCCGCTCATGCGCCATCCTCCCCGTCGATGCGGAAGGTCTCCCCGGTGTTGCGGTCGCGAACCACCCTCGTGCCGGCCTTGTAAGCCGGCGGCAGGGGACCGGTGTCGCGGATCAGCGAATAGCGTGCCTCCACGCCGCCCGGCCGGCGGAGGTCGATCAGGTAACCCGCCTTAGCCAGCACACGCAGATAGCTGGCGGCGGTGGAGCGCACGCTGTCGGCCCGTTCGTCGTCGCGCAGCACCAGACGGACGATCTCCGCCACGGACCCTTTGCGGGTGATCCGCATGGCCCGCCACAGGCGGGCGCGCAGGCCATTGGCCGTCCGTCCGGTCGGCGCGCGGGGCGGACGAGAGGGTGCGGGCGGACGGGGAGGACGCTGGTCCGGCGGCACGAACCGGTATTTGCCCTTGCCGACCCACACCATCAGACCCGCGTCGATTGCAAGATGCACCGACTCGTAGATCTGGCGGCGCGGGATGCCCGTGGCATCCTCCAAGTCTTCGGCGCTCATCACCTGGGGCGGTTGCCCTTCCGGCGGCGTTATCGCCTTCAGAATGGCCTTGCGGATGGGATCACGCATGGTCAGCGCACATGCAGGGGTTTGCCGGTCGCCCGGTCGTTCAGCAGCAGCTGGCCGGTCATCGCGGCCCGCGTCACCGGCTTGTCGGGGCTGGCACCATTGCGCGTGCCGAAGCGCTCGATGCGGGCGATGCCCTCCTTGATCTCGCGCAGCAGTCCGCCGGACAGCTCCAGCAGACAGCCGATCAGGCAGTCGGCCACCGGCACGTCGCAGAGGTCGCGCACCATGGCGGCGGCGTCGGCCTGATCGGCCGGCAGGAACTCGACATAGGCGCCGACCCGGCTGGTGATCTGCGGATGCTTGGACAGCGCCGGGCGGACGCGGTCCATGCCGACCAGGATCGTCGGGATCTCCAGGATGTCGGACAGGTCGCGCAGGGTCTCCAGGATCTCTTCGGCCCGGCGGCGCTCCGACAGCACATGGTCGATTTCGTCGACCGCGACGCCGAACATACGGCCGGACTTGACGGCCTGTTGCTTGCGGACCGCCAAGGCCTGGACGACGCGGCGGTACATGTCCTCCGTCTTGCGCGCCTCGTCCTTGATGCCCAGCGCCTCCATCAGGTCGCGCAGCAGCCACGCGGCGGTGTATTTGGTCTTGGCGCGGATCAGGATCGCGTCCTCCTGCACCGCCCACCACTGGACGACGGTGGATTTGGAGACGCCGGGCACGCCGTCCACCACCATCAGGCAGGCTTCACCGGCGCCGCGCTGCTGGATGGCCGTCAGGCCGGCCATGAAGCGGGTGACGTTGCTGGTCTTGACGAAACGGTCACGCATAGGCTTGGGCTTTCGTGTCGGCGGCAATCGACGTCAGTGCGGCGACGTCGATGCCGGCAAGGTTCAGGAGGGCGCGGAACTCGTTCCGGCGCAGTTCGGTGGTCAGAAGGGCGCGGTCCTGATCGGTCGCGGCGTCGGGGTGTTCGATCAGCCAGCGTGCCCAGCTCTCGTCGTCGGCGAAGATCGGCCGGACATCGTCCGGCACCGGCAGGGCGGCCGGGGCGGTCTCACCGGAGAGGCGGGCGAACATGGCGTCGGCGTCAGCCGCCAGTTCCGCCGGGATGGGGGCGGGCGCATGGTCGATGACGCGCGGACCAAGCTCCGCCAGGGCGGTGTCGGCATGGGCGGCGAGGCGCTTGACCGCGGCCTTGCTGCGCCGTTCCGCCGCCTGATCCAGAACCGACTTTGGAAAGTAGTCGCGCTTGTGGGCGTCCCACTGCGCCTTGCAGATCAGCCGGCCGTCCAGATCGCGGACCCAGACCCATTCGGCATCGTGGATGTCGTAGGCAACCAGGACGTCGCCGTCGACATGCTCCAGGGCGCGGTTGTGGTACTGGTTGCCGAACAGCTCCACCAGACCACGGCGCGGGGTGCGCTTCACCATCGGCCGGAACAGGTCTTCCGCTTCCGCGGCGCTGGGAATGTCGATCTCGACGCCGGGGGCGGCGACGCCGGCCTCCCAGGCTTCCGCCGGAGTCTGGTGACGGGTGCGGCCGGTCTGCGGATCGCGCAGCTTCGGCAGGCTGGAATGGGGCCGCGCGTTGTAGGCGTCGACCACGCCCTGTGCCCACTCCAGGAACGCCGCCCATGACATCAGCAGCGGCGACGGCACGCCGTTTTTGACGGCGGCGCGGGTCGCTTTGAAGGCTTTTTGACGGGCCTCCATGTCCATCGGCGCGCCCATGTAGGTCGGCAGCGCCTTGGCCGCCCGCACCCACACGGTGCCCTGCACCCGCTCCATGGCGCCGCGCGCCTGGGAGTTGCGGGCGATGGAGTTCAGCTTGGTGATGCCGAGGCGGCCAAGGAACCCCAGCGTCGCCGGATCGTCTTCCTCGTCGTCGGTCGCCGCGCCCATGGCGTCGTTGTTGAAGCCCTTGCCGCGGTCGACGTACCAGATGCAGGGCACGCCGTGGCTGGTACAGGCATTGCGAAGCGCGTCCAGCACGCCCCAGGTGTTTTCCGACAGGGCGGCCGACCAACCGACGATCTTGCGGGTCTTGATGTCGATGACGGCGGTCAGTTCCGGGCGGAACGGCCGGCCGTGGATGGGGTGTTGCACCTCCGCGTCGAAGGTGTGACCGTCCGCCGAATAAGCACCCGTGGGCCACAGGGAGCCGGTGTCGCGGGCGACATAGGATTTCAGCGCCTTCAGCGCCAGCGGTCCCATCCGCCCGCGGTTGCGCTCGATGGGCGACAGGGTCTTCACGAAGCGCCGCGCCTGATCGTAGGACGGGGCCGGGATGGTCGGATAGCGCTTGGACATTTCCTCCAGGCACCACGCCAACGAGGGCTTCTGCGGCTGGCGGTAGAGGGTCAGCAGCGCGGCGGCCCATGGCTGCACCAGGATCGGCCGGGCGGCTTCCCTGGGTGCCAGAGCGGCGGCGCCGGCCGTGCCGGCGACCTCGCGGGCTTCGGCCCAGCGGTAGAGGGTGCGGAGGGACAGGGTGCGGGCGCCAGCCTTGCCGCCGGACTTCGCATTGGCGACCGGCACCAGCGCCGCCAGCTCGGGGCGGAGCGTGCGGGCTTGGGCGGAGGCGGCGACGGCTTCGGCCGCCTTGCGCCAGCTGCCGCTGACCGCGGTCATCCGGTCGATTTCAGTCAGGATCGCGGCGCGGGCTTCCAGGGTGCGGCGTTGCCAATCGGCCAGGGCCGATGCCGCCGGGATCGGGCGGGGTGGTGCCGGCAGGACAGCGGGAACGGTGTCGGCCGGCACCGGCGCGGACAGGACGGCGCAGACGGCCGGAACACCTTCCGTCACCGCGCGAGTGATGGCATCGCGGATTGGAGTGGGCAGAGCGGCGACCGGATACTCGCGACCACCTCCCTGCCCCTCACGGAGGCGAAACCTCCAGCCACCGCGGCGGGCAAGGAGTTGGACGCCACGCTCAGTTTTGGGCGTATCTGGGAGATGCGGCGCTATCAACGCCATCTCTCTCGCGGACAGCGCATCACGCATCGCGGCCTGCCATCCGGGCAAGCCGGCGCTTTTCTGCCTGAGCTTGTGCGGCGATCCGATCCTGTTCGGCCATCTTGGCGCGGATCACATCATCGCCAATGAGCACCATTGCGCCGATCAACTCGGCGATCTGCGTCATCAGCTCGTAGCAGCCGGTGGCTTCCACGAAGGCGGGAAGCCACTGCAAAGGGAAGCGGTGCCCCTGATGGCTGTCCGCGGTCATGGCGTTCAGCATCGGGACCGTGATGCGTTCACCCGTCAGTTCGGACATGCGGGTGGCGACAGCCTCCCGACCACGACTACGCTCGATGCGGGCTTGGTCGAGGCCATAGGCGACAAGCCCGGCAACCCGAGTCGCGCATCCCAGACTTCCCGGCAGGGCGGCCGGGGCTTTGGGAAGCGCGTGGAACGCATCCGGCAGCAGAGAGAACTGCGAAGGATGCGGGTTCGTTGGGGCAAAACGACGACGGCGGGTCATGAAGATCTCCCGAGGCGGCCTTGCCGTGAGCGGCATCGCATGAAGCGACGTACGGTCGGCAAAGCCTCTCCCTTCACCGCCGCTGCGGCGCGGCGGATGTGGGAAAGAATTCGTGATGGAGGGTTGGGCTGGATGCTCTAGACGGGGTTTCCAGGCCGACTGTTCATGCCTATGCAGCCTCCTGAGCTTTGACATTGCGAGGGGTGGAGGGCGTGGTACGTTTGCGCTTGGCACGCAGGCGGCAGCCGGCGGCGTCGTAGCGCTCGGCGAAGAGTTTCTGGACAGGCAGGTGGAGCTTCTCGGCAACCGCCCTTTCCAGACGCTCGGACGATCCGTTCACGATGGCGTCGCTGACCGCTGCCTTCGTCACCCCCAGTTCGGCGGCTAGAGCCGCTACGCTGGAGCCGACGACACGCAGTCGGAACACGATCCATGGCCCGCGGATGCGGGCTTTCTTTGGGATGTCTGAGCTTGACGGGTAAAGTTCCATGAACCGATTTATGCCATGTATCAGCGATGAAACAAAGCCATTTTCGGCGTTGATCGCGCCAAATTTGCGATTTCGGAGTTCCCCGGGCCGTCGCATAACGCTGCTTTTGGCTATGTCATTGATTTTAATGCCGCATTCTAAACTCAGAAATTTCGGACTTCGGTCATCGCGCTGTTCGGAGTTTGCAGCATGAACTCCGAAGCGGATAAGGACGAAATCGACATCGGGCTTACGGCCCGTCTCCGCCAATGCGTTGAAATGGTTGGCAGTGGGGATGAGCTATCTCGCCGAACAGGCATCCCACGGCGCAGCCTAGAAAACTATCTGAGCGGAAAGACAACGCCAAAACTCAAACCTATAATTGCTATAGCCAAAATCGCGGGTGTTCAGCTGGAATGGCTAGCAACAGGCGACGGTCCAATGCGGCCAGAGGGCGCCAAGCATTGTGCATTACCTACAGACTCGAACACCGAACAGCCGCTGCCTTTACTGCGTCCGATTTTAGAAGGAACCATTGAAGGGCTGGAACTAGCGTTGCAGCGCCTAGGGAAGCAATTAACGGCCAAGGAAAAGGCTCGGGTGGTCAGCGCACTTTACAGCATTCACCACCGACGCCACATGATCCGCGCTTCCGGAGGCACGCCAACCGACGTGGAGAGAGAGTTTGATCCTGACAGCATGTCGTCTGATGTCGCCGATCTGCTGAACCTGATATCCAGCAGCGTCAGAAAATCGAACTAATCTTTCCGCTTAAGTTTCTGTTAATTCCTCGTTAGGATTTCGTCCCTTACTTTTGTATGCGCCCTCAGGTTGCATATCCAAGTATGCACAGGGCGGCGCGCCGGGGGATGTCGGCCCCCGGCTGCCTGATCGTCGATACTGGCTCGACGACCATTGCCCCGTTCGCCATGGGCGACATCGGGCAATTTAGCATGGAGCGTGCCAGAGGTGGTTACTGCGGATCGAAGTATTTTAGTTGCTGAAACCTTCAGCTTTATCGCGTGGTGCTATGACAAGATGGAGGCAGAGAGACGGGAGCATGATGAAAAGACGGAGTCTATCTCGTTAAAGACGAGTGTTCAGTTTGGTGCCGACGACAACATGCATCGCAATTCGCGAGCGAGGCGATATCGGATTGCAAATTGCTTTGCCAACTCCGGCATCAGGACTGAAGGCTGAACAAATTGTGAATATCGGGTGAAGAAAATGGATCTCATTGGAGCAATTCTCGGCTTCGGAATAGCCTTAGTTCTATATCTAATTCCAACATGGATTGCCGCCACTCGGAACCATTCCAGCGCTGCCGGCGTTTTTGTTATTAACCTATTTCTGGGATGGACATTCCTCGGGTGGGTGGTTGCGCTGGCATGGTCAGTAAGTGGCCAGCATCCCGCCTCGAATATTCCAAAAAGCTAACCGATCACTCCGAAAGGAGTGCGATTTGTGTCAAAATCGCCGCCGAATTAGATCATTCCTACCCAGTTTGTGCCAAATCGGCGTTCCCAGTGAGACAGCCGGAACGCCGATACAGATCAATGCCTTAGACGCATTTTGACCCCTTCCACTACCGTGCCAAAATGATCACCTCCCTACAACCAGCGAACCTTCCGACGGCACAGGCGGCTCTTCGGCCCAGAGGGGGAAATGGTCGTTTGCAAGAGTACGGCTGTCGAGGGGCATGGCTTCGCTCCGCAGCGATGAGGGATCTCTTGCGGAGATTATAGGAATTATTTCTTCTGCCGGTGAGCTTTTGCAAAAAGCGGAATGCGGTCAGGGCACCGGCGCGTGGAAGAAGACCTTGAAGCCGGCCTTGTGCGGAAAGACGTGCTCCGCCTCGCGCCGGGCGGATTGCAGATCCAGCGCATGGACCACCACCCGGTTGTTGTCATAGCGCCAGACGGGGTTCACCGGCTTACCGGCGGCACGGGCGGCGGTGGCGACGGCGGTGTCGTACTGCACCTCCGCCCGGAAGGCGCGGCGGTTGCCGCCGGGCGTGCCGAGGATGTGCAGGAAGACCGGCGGTTCCTTGTCCACCGCATCGATCTGGCGCTGAAGATGGCCGACCCGCTGTTCGGCGGCCGACAACCGGCCCCTCGCCTCCTCCAGCCGGCAGGTCAGGTCGGCCAGCGCCTCCGTCTCCGCGCGCTGGCGTTCCTTCAGCGGCAGCACCGACTGGCGCAGCCGGTCCAGCCCGGCCACCCGGTCCCAGCTGCGCCGGATGCCGACCCAGCACAGGTGGAACAGCACCGCCAGGGCCGCCACCAGCGGAACCGCCGAGTCGAGGATCGTCCGCACCGCCTCCATCACCACTCCATCGTCCCGATACTCGCGCAGCCGCTCTTGGCACGCCCGTTGCTGACGTACCGCTGCAGGTACGCAAAGAGCGTGCCGCGGATGCGGAGGGACGATGGGCGTGCAGACGCCGCTGCTGCTCGTGCTGGAGATGGTGATCCTGATGGCCTGCCTCAGCTGGATCACCGTGTCGATCCTGCGGATCGGCAACCGGATCGCCGCGGTGCAGCGCCGCCGGGCACAGCTGCACCAGGGCCGGGCGGAGCTGACCCAGACGACCGATTCCCTGCGCCGCGACATCCGCCGGCTGGAGACCGAGCTGCGACAGGCAGAGGAGGCCGTCACCGTGCGCAACGCCCAGGCCACGGAGTTGCAAAGCCGGCTGAACGAGCTGCGCCGCCTGGGGCCGCGGGAATACACGTTGCTGAATGAGCGATTCGGCGAGAAGGACCGGCTGTGGCTGCTGACCGTGCCGCGGCCCGAGCGGCCGGAGCGCTGGGCGGTGGCCGCGCCCGACAGCGGGACGGCGATGGCGCTGCTCAGCGCCAGGCTCACGGCGCCGGAACGTCCCGTGGTGGACGACCAGCTGAACTGATCCGGAAAATGGAACCGGCCGCGTCGCAGAATGCAACGCGGCCGGCACCATATTCGCGATGTGACACGCAAATCGCGGTCAGACGATACCCTTGGCGGTGATCAGCTCGCGCAGGTTCACTTCCGGCCGGGCACCGACATGGCTGATGATCTCCGCCGCGGCGATGGCGCCCAGACGGCCGCAGACCGCCGGGGACAGGCCACGGGTGTGGCCGAACAGGAAACCGGCGGCATAGAGGTCGCCAGCGCCGGTGGTGTCGACCACCCGCTCCACCGGCTCGGCCGCCACCTCGACCACCTCGCCGCCGGAAACGATGACGGCGCCCTTCTCGCTGCGGGTCAGCGCCGCGGTCTTGCCCAGCCGCTTCACCGCCGCCAGCGCGTCCTCGAACTTGTCGGTGCCGTAGAGGGCGCCGATCTCATGCTCGTTGGCGAACAGGATGTCGACGTGGCGCTCCACCAGATCGACGAACTCGGCATGATGGCGATGGACGCAGAAGCTGTCGGACAGCGACAGCGACACCTTGCGGCCGGCGGCATGCGCGATCTCCGCCGCCTTGCGGAAGGCCTCCTTGGCGCGGGGCGGATCCCACAGATAGCCTTCCAGGTAGGTCACCTGCGAGCCGGCGATCAGCGCCTCGTCGATGTCCTCCGGCCCCAGTTCGACGCAGGCGCCGAGATAGGTGTTCATGGAGCGCTGGGCGTCCGGCGTGACCAGGATCAGGCAGCGCGCGGTCGGCGCCCCGCCCAGCAGCGGCGCGCTGTCGAAGGCGACGCCGGCCGCGCGGATGTCGTGGCGGAACACGTCGCCCAACTGGTCCTTGGCGACCTTGCCGATGTAGGCGCCGCGCCCGCCGAGCATGGCGATGCCCGCCATGGTGTTGCCGGCCGAGCCGCCGGAGACCTCGACGCCCGGTCCCATCCGGCCGTACAGCTCCTCCGCCCGAGCGGCGTCGATCAGCGTCATCGCCCCCTTCTCGATGGTGTTGGCGGCGAGGAAGGCGTCGTCGGCGTGGGCGATCACGTCCACGATGGCGTTGCCGATGCCGGTGACGTCGTAGGCAGACGTGGCCATTGGCTCTCCTGAGGGGTCTTGCGGTAAGGGCGGAATTGCGGCGCGAGTATAGCCGCCGCCGCCCGCATCACAAGTGCGGCTCCTGGAAGCACTCCCGATACTCCCGCGGGTTGGAGCCGCCGTCAGTCACTTGCATGATGAAAGTGACTGTGAGACAGTCGCCGCCATGCGACGCACCCGGCTGACCGACTTCCCCTGCCCCATCGCCCGCGGCCTCGACGATGTCGGGGAATGGTGGTCCCTGCTGATCCTGCGCGATGCCATGCTGGGCGTTACCCGCTTCGACGAGTTCCAGCGCAGCATCGGACTGGCCACCAACATGCTGACCCGCCGCCTGCAGGCCCTGGTCCAGGCCGGGCTGCTGGAAAGGCGGCCTTACCAGGAACGCCCGCTGCGCCACGGCTACCACCTGACCGACAAGGGACGGGATTTCCTGCCTGTGCTGATCGCCATGGCCGATTGGGGCGGACGCTGGCTGCTGCCGGACGGAGCGTTCCGGCTGGTCGACCGCGAGACCGGCCTTCCGGTCGAACCGGTGCTGGTCGACCGCAACAGCGGCGAACCGATCCGGCCGGAGCGGCTGCGCCCGGAATTGACGATCCCTGAAAAGGACGAAACCGAATGAGACGAGTCGTGGTCACCGGCCTTGGCGCCGTCACTCCGCTCGGTGCCGGCGTGGCGCCGAGCTGGCGCGCCGTGCTGGACGGCCGGAGCGGCATCCGGACCGTGAGCGGAGTCGATGCCGCCGACCTGCCCTGCCGCATCGCCGGCCAGGTGCCGGAAAGCGATGACACCGCCTTTGGGGCCGCCTTTGGGGCCGCCTTCGACGCCGATGCGGTGGTGCCGCCCAAAGACCAGCGCAAGATGGACCGCTTCATCCTGCTCGCGCTCGCCGCCGCGGAAGAGGCGGTGTCCGACGCCGGCTGGCGCCCGGCGGACGAGGAGGCGCGGCAGCGCACCGGCGTGATGATCGGCTCCGGCATCGGCGGCCTGCCGGGTCTGGCCGAGGCGGCGCTGACCCTGCACGAGAAGGGACCGCGCCGCATCTCCCCCTTCTTCGTGCCGTCGACCCTGATCAATCTGGCCTCCGGCCATGTGTCGATCCGGTACGGCTTCCGCGGTCCCAACCATGCAGTGGTCACAGCCTGCGCGACGGGGGCGCATGCCATCGGCGACGCCGCCCGGCTGATCGCCATGGACGATGCCGACGTCATGCTGGCCGGCGGCAGCGAGGCGGCGATCTGCCGGCTGGGGATTGCCGGCTTCTGCGCCGCCCGCGCGATGTCCACCGGCTTCAACGACGACCCGGTCCGCGCGTCGCGCCCCTGGGACCGCGACCGCGACGGCTTCGTCATGGGCGAAGGAGCCGGCGTGCTGGTGCTGGAGGAGTTGGAGCACGCGAAACGGCGCGGCGCCACGATCTACGCCGAGGTCACCGGCTACGGCCTGTCGGGCGACGCCTACCACATCACCTCTCCGGCGGAGGACGGCAACGGGGCCTTCCGCGCCATGCGCGCCGCGCTGAAACGGGCGGGGCTGGCGCCGGACGCCGTCGATTACGTCAACGCCCACGCCACCTCCACCCCCGCCGGCGACCCGGTGGAGATCGCGGCGGTCAAGCGTCTGTTCGGCCCGGCGGCGGCCGGCCTTTCCATGTCCTCGACCAAATCGGCGACCGGCCATCTGCTGGGAGCGGCGGGCGCCGTGGAGGCGATCTTCGCCATCCTGGCGCTGCGCGATCAGGTGGCGCCGCCCACCCTGAACCTGGAGGCTCCGTCGGAAGGCTGCGACCTGGACCTCGTGCCGCTGCGGCCGAAGGAACGGCGCATCCGCCATGCCCTGTCGAACAGCTTCGGCTTCGGCGGAACCAACGCCGCGCTGGTGTTCAGTCCGCTGGCCTGATGGGATGACGGAAGGAGGGACTGGAACCCGGCGCCCGGCCACCGTAGATATGCGGGCGTCCGTTCCCCCCTCCTCCTCAACCGATCCACGGACCGCCGATGATCCGCGCCCTCGTGCTTGCCTTCGCCCAGCTGTCCGACCCGCGCGTGCGCCGGGTGGTGTGGACCGGGGTGCTCGTCTCGGTGATCGCCTATGCCTTACTGGCCGGTGGCGCATGGTGGGCGCTGTCGGTGACGCCGCTGACCGGTTACGGCTGGGTCGACGCCACCATCGACGTGCTGGGCGGGCTGGGGGTGCTGGTGCTGGCGTGGCTGCTGTTCCCGGCCACCGTCGGCACGGTGTCGAGCTTCTTCCTGGACGAGGTGGTGGAGCGGGTGGAGGCACGGCATTACCCCGCCCTGCCCGCCCCGCGCCAGGCCGGCTGGCTGGAGGAACTGGCGACGGCGCTGCGCTTCCTGCTGCTGGTGCTGGCGATCAACCTGCTGGCGCTGCCGGTCTACATCTTCGCGCCCGGCCTGAACCTGATCGTCTTCTACACCGTCAACGGCTATCTGCTGGGACGGGAGTATTTCGAGATGGTGGCCCACCGCCGGATGGACCGCGCCACGGCGCGGGCGATGCGGCGGGCCCGGCCGCTGAAACCTTTTTTGGCCGGGACCGTCATTGCCTTCCTTTCGACAATCCCCTTCGTCAATTTGCTGGTCCCGGTCGTCGCCAGCGCCTTCATGGTTCATGTCCTACAGTCCATGTCGGCTCCCCTTGCGGCGGGCCGGACGACCGTGATACGCCGCTAGGCGGCACGGCCGCACGCCGTCGCCTGCCCGGAAACCGGCCGCGGCGTCCGCCTTCCCGGCGGCGCGCTTCCGGCACCGGGCCTTTCGACTTCCAGGCCATCCCGCCACCCGCATGTCCAGATTGGGGGAACCGCTCATGCTGTTCGGACGAAAGACACCGCCCGCCGCTCCCAAGGCCGACAGCCCCGTCCCGCCGCAGCCGGGTGTCCGTCCGTACACCCCGGGCGAGCCCGGCGCCGTCTCGTCGCCGCTCGCCTCCCTCAACACTCCGGCGCAGGCTCCTGGACACCATCCGGCATCCGCCCCGGCGCCCGCGATTGCGGCCGGAGCCGCCGCACCCAGCATGGCCCACGCCCTGACCGACCCGCAGAACGCCTCTCCGGCCTATCCCGACATGCCTTCCGCCCCGAAGGGACCCGACATGAACAGCATCCCCAAGCCCCCGTCCGCGCCGTCCATGCCGGGTGCCGGCTTCAAGCCCGACGTGCCGCGCCGGGTCGTCGACATGCCGGGCTCCGCCCCGCGCCAGCCGTCGATCCCCGTCGCCACCCCGGCGGCCGCGCCCGCTGCCCAGGCGCCCGTCCAGGCTCCGGTCGCCCAGGCCCCGATGGCTCCCGCCATGCCGGAGCAGCGCCGCCTGACCGTCGGCCGCGACATCTCCCTGACCGGCGAGATCGGCTCCTGCGACGTGCTGGTGGTCGAAGGCACGGTCGAGGCCAAGCTGCGCGAAGGCCGTTCGGTCGAGATCGCCGAGAGCGGCCTGTTCAAGGGCTCCGTCGAGATCGAGGAGGCCGACATCGCCGGCCGCTTCGAAGGTGACATCTCCGTCCGCGGCCGTCTGACCGTCCGCTCCACCGGCAAGATCACCGGCTCGATCCGCTTCGGCGAGCTGGCGGTCGATGCCGGCGGCCAGCTGATCGGCGACATCCAGCTGTACAGCGCGCGGCCCGCCGCCGCCCCGGCCCCGGCCGCGGTTCAGGCGCCGGCCCAGGCGCCGGTTGGGCAGGTCCCGGCGGCCGAGGCCGTCTGACCCGCTTTCCGAAGCGAAAGGCACGCAAAGCAACGCCCGGCTGGCTCCCGCCATGCCGGGCGTTTTGCGTTTCCCGTCGTTTTGCGTTTCCCGTCAGGGATCAGGCGATGATCTTGTCCTTGAAGCCGCAGAGGTCGGCGACCGGGCAGATCGGGCAGTCGGGCTTGCGCGCCTTGCAGACATAGCGGCCGTGCAGGATCAGCCAGTGATGGGCGTGGCGGCGGTAGAGCTTCGGCACCGCCTTCAGCAGCTTCGCCTCCACCGCGTCCGGCGTCTTGCCGGGGGCGAGGCCGGTGCGGTTGCCGACGCGGAAGATGTGGGTGTCGACCGCGATGGTCTCCTCCCCGAAGGCGACGTTCAGGACGACGTTGGCCGTCTTGCGGCCGACTCCGGGAAGCTGTTCCAGCGCCTCGCGGTCGCGCGGCACCTCGCCGCCATGGCGTTCGATCAGCAGTTCCGACAGGCGGATGACGTTCTTGGCCTTGGTGTTGAACAGGCCGATGGTCTTGATGTACTGCCGCAGCCCCTCTTCCCCCAGCGCCACCATCTGCTGGGGCGTGGTGACGACCTTGAACAGCGGACCGGTCGCCTTGTTCACGCCGACGTCGGTTGCCTGGGCCGACAGCACCACGGCGACCAGCAGCGTGTAAGGATTGACGTATTCCAGCTCGCTCCGGGGTTCCGGGTTGGCGGCGGACAGGCGGCGGAAGAATTCCTGGACGGCGGCGGGCTTCATGGCCGCCACCATAGCCGCAACCGCCGGGCTTGCGCCAGAGGCGTGCCGTGCCATCACGACAGGAGGGCGGCCGGTCTTGAGCCCCTGTCTTGAGCCCATGTCCAAACTGCAGCGTTGCGTCGCAATTTGCGACAAAATTCGGAGTAATTGACGTCAATCCAACAGATTTGGTCGCAGGAATCCCGCTTTCCTGCTCCTTCTGCAGTGGCGTATGATTTGCTGACTGCCAAGACACCGTTTGAACGCTATCAATCAAACCAGGGACCATCCTGGTTGTGGCGTTCGGATCGGATAAGGGTATTTCGAAATGAGCGCGTCTTATCTTGTGGAAGTAAAGGACTGGGGCCTGCATGTCCGGTTGCAGGGTACCCTGTCGATGGAGCAGCGCGACGCCGTCGCGCGGCAGGTCGAGGCGCAATGCGCCAACCTGGGTGCCCGCGGCACGCCATGGAGCAGCCTCGTGGAGTTCGACCATTTCGAGGCCGATGGCTTCCGGCCGGAGATCCTCGTTGCCCTGATGAGGCTGGCGCGACGTTGCGGGCACAAGCGTTGCGCGGTGGTGATGACCGACTGGCACTGGGCCTCGGTGATGGCCGATGCGATGATCGCGGCCGGTACCGACGACCAGGCACGGATTTTCGTCCAGGCCAGGGCGACCCCGACCGACGGCGACCTTGCCGGGGAGCTCGACGGCGGACCGGCTGCCAATTTCTCCTCTACCGATCACTCAGAGGCCGATTTCACCGGAATGGACAGCGCCATGGCCTGGGTGCTGAACGGCAGCGCGGTGCCGATGGTGTCGAAGGCGGCATAACCCCGTCTTCCTCACGGTTTTCTGCCGGCCTGCGCTGGGGTAGGATGGCGGCCATGCCCATCGACATCAGCGGCTCCCAGCCTGATGGCAAGCCCGGTGACGGCCCCGCCCCTGCGGAGAGCGGCGGCGGAAGCGGTGCCGTGCGCGTGTTCTTCGACGCCATCCTCCATCCGCACCGCAGCCTGGGCCGCAATGGCTTTCGGGTGCTGATGGGCGTGGTGGTGGTGATGAACCTGATCGTCGCCGGCATTTTCGTCTCCCACGGCGCCTGGCCGGTGGTGCCCTTCTGCGGGGTGGACGTGCTGGCGCTGTGGCTGGCCTTCCGCGTCAGCTACCGCTCCGCCCGCCAGTATGAGCGGGTGCAGCTGACGGAGCGCGCGCTGACGGTGCAGCGCGTCCACTGGAAGGCGCCGGAGCGCCGCTGGTCCTTCCATCCCTATTGGCTGCGGATCACCCACAACGAGCGCGCCGACCACGACCGCCGTGGTCCGGCCGGGCAGGTCACGCTGAGTTCGCATGGCCAGTCGGTGGGGGTCGGGTCCTTCCTGTCGCCGGCCGAACGCTCCACCTTCGCCCGCGCGCTGGACGACGCGCTGCGCGCCTGGCGCCGTCCGCCCTGCCCGCCGGCCCCTGCGGGGTAAAGTCCTTCTATCGCCGATCCGGCGGAATGCTTTTTAATGCCGACCCGAAGGATCGGGCACCCCGCGTTCGCCAAGCTCCTCGTCCACCTCGCGTTCGACCGCGCGCTCCACCTTCTCGTCGATGCGGTGGTCCAGGCAATCGGCGGTCCTGGCGAGGCGTTCGAAGCTGCTCTTCACCTTCGCCAGCTCGGCCTCCGACATCTCTTCCAAGTCGATCATGCCGTTGCGGGCGGAATGGGTGACGCGGATCAGCTCGTCCAGCTTCAGGTGGATGGCCTGGGTGTCGCGGTTCTGGGCGTTCTGGATGATGAACACCATCAGGAAGGTGACGATGGTGGTGCCGGTGTTGATCACCAGCTGCCACGTGTCGGAAAAGTGGAACAGCGGTCCGGTCACCCCCCAGATCAGCACGACCACGAAGGCGGTGACGAAGGCACCCGGCCGCCCGGACTGACGCTCCATCCAGCGGGCGAAACGGGAGAAGGCATCGCTCAGCATTCTGCGGCGGGCTCCGGTTCATCGGACGGAAAAAGAAAACGCCCGGCAATGCCGGGCGGTTCCCTTTCCGTGGCGACGGAGCAGACCTGCGATCCCCGCCGATCACGACCCCTGGCTGAGCGCTTCGGCCAGCGCGCGGTCCTGCGGCCGGCTGCCGGCGACCACCTGCATATGCGGGAACGGGATCTCGATCCCCAGCTCGTCGAAGCGCTTCTTCATCCGCTTGTTGAAGGCGCGCTGGACGCCCCACTGCTTGATCGGCCGCGTCTTGAAGCGGGCGAGGATGACGATGGCGGAATCGGCGAACTTGTCGACGCCCATCACCTCCAGCGGGGCCAGGATGTCGGCGGCGAATTCGGCGTCTGCCTGCATCTCCTTGCCCAGCGCCACCAGCGTGTCGATCACATGGTCGGGGTCCTCGTGGTAGGCGACGCTGACGTTGAAGACGGCGAAGGAGAAGTCCTTGGTCAGGTTCTTGACCGTCGTCACCGAGCTGAAGGGGATGGAATGCACCGCCCCCGCCGAGTCGCGCAGCCGGATCGAGCGGATGGAAATCGCCTCGCACACGCCGGAATGGCCGCCGCCGACATCGACCACGTCGCCGACCGAGATGGAATCCTCGAACAGGATGAACAGGCCGGTGATGATGTCCTTGACCAGCGTCTGCGATCCGAAACCGATGGCCAGACCGACGACACCGGCACCGGCCAGCAGCGGCGCGATGTTCACGCCCAGTTCCGACAGGGTGATCAGCGACACCATCGTCACCAGCAGGATCAGAAAGGCGTTGCGCAGCAGCGGCAGCAGCGTGCGCATGCGGGCGCTGCGTTCGATCTTGGTGCCGTTGCTGTCGGTGCTGGTCAGGAAATGCTCGATCAGCGCACTCACCACCTCCCAGGCGACGATGGCGCCGGCCAGCAGCAGGCCGATGGAGATGATGCTGCCGACCACGCGGCGGCCGATCGTCGATTCCACCAGGCTGAGCGTGTCGATGCCCCAGCCGTTCAGCGCGACGCCCAGCGCGACCAGCCAGATGATGGCCTTGCCGATGCGCTGGACGACGGGAAGGTAATGGAAGGCGCGGGTGTGGAGCTGCGGCAGGTTGCCGGCCAGTTCGCGGTTCATCGTCAGGCCGCGGCGCAGCGACCGGTTCAGTCCGGTCACCAGCAGCCGCGCCACCACCACCGACAGCACGGTCACGGCGGTGCCGCGGGCCAGATATTCGAACCCGCCATAGACGTTCAGCACCCAAACGCCAAGCGTCACCACGACATAGAGGATGGCCAGCACGTGCCAGATCTCGGCGAAGCGGCGGCGTGCGGTGCGCAGGACCGCCCCCTGCCCTTCCGCCTCGCGCCGGGCGGTCGCCAGCGGGTCGCCGTCGCCCGACAGCGGGTTGCCGCGCATCCACTCGGCGACGCCGATGCGGTTCTGCAGGATCAGCGCGATCAGCATGCCGGCGATCACCACGCCCAGCAGCTTCAGCAGCGCGCCGTAGGCGCCCAGCGGCAGGCCCAGCACATAGGCGCCTTCCGCCAGGAAATAGCCGTAGACCGCCACCGCGATCAGCCGGCGAGACCAGACATAGCAGCGGCGCGCCCCGGCGTCGCTGGTGTGGACCAGCCGCAGGTTGGGGGCGTCCGGCGCGAACAGCATGCGCACCAGGATCAGCAGGGCCTGGGTGATGACGGTGGCGTTCACCACCGCCAGCGCCACCAGCCGCACGCGCGGCGCCGGCTCCGTCACCGACAGGATGGTGTAGGCGACGACGATGAATCCCAGGATCGGCGCCAGTTCCAGCACGGCGCGGCCCAGCAGCATCGGGATGCGCAGCAGGGTGGAGCCGACATGGCGGGCGGCCATCGCCTGTCGCGGCCGGCTGAGCAGCCAGGAGATGCCGCGGGCGGCGGCGGCGCCGACGGCGAGGATCATCGCCAGCTGGATGGCAATCTGGACCCAGCGGTCGCGCGCCGTATCGTCCTGCGCCTGCCGCTGGACCCAGGACAGCGCCCCCGGCAGGTCGGAGAACACGTTGGCGACCTGCACCAGCTGGCGGCTGACCACGTCCATCCGCGCCGCCAGGAAGGAAAGCGCGCGGGCGCCCAGCGTCTGCGGCAGCGCCGACTCGCCCTCCGCCTCCTTGGCCTGGGCGAGGCCGCGCTGGGCGGCGATCAGGTTGCGCAGCTGACTGACCAGCTGCGCGCGCGCATCCTGGTTTTCCAGCGTGCCGACCAGCGCCTCCAGCTGCTGCACGGTCTTCTCGTCGACCACCACCGGGGCGGCGGAGGCTGGTGCGGCGGCACCGGCGGCCGGAACAGCGGCCGGAGCGGTGGCGGCCGGTGCCGGCGAGGCGGCCAGCGCGGCGGATCCGGCCAAGCCCGCCCCGGCGAGCAGAGCCGCGAGCAGCAGGACGGCGAAGCCGCCGGACAAAAACAAACGCCAGCCCCGTGCAAGGGCGTGTGCGGCAGGCGTTGCGGACCGGATCATCGGCAAATCACTCGACTGGTCTTCGGAAAGCGGTGGCAAGCAGCGGCAAAGCGGAACCTTGGCGCGGAACTGTGGCTCCAATAAGCCGGGCTTCGGGAAGTTAGTTCTCCCGCTTGCGCTTGCCAACCCGACCGGCTGTTCCTTTTTTAAGCGGGAGCCCCACCGGCAACGCCGGAAATGCAGAAAAGCCAGAATAGCAGAGAAGGACGAGCCATGAACGACACGCCCGCCGGATCGGACGGAAGCAGCGGATTGGAACCGGATCGAGAGATCGGGCAGGAGGGCGCCGTCCGCGACAAGCTGGTCGCCACAAAGGAGCAATGGGCGCGCGACGGCCGCGCGCTGACCGGCCACGCCGCCGACCCGGCGCGCGACCGGCTGCCGCCCGGCCAGCGTCTGGTGACCGACTGGCCGGTGCTGGACCTCGGCATCACGCCGAAGGTGACGACCGCCAACTGGACGCTCGCCGTCGACGGGCTGGTGGAGAACCGTCTGTCCTGGACATGGGAGGATTTCCAGGCCCAGCCGCAGGAGAGCTTCGTCTCCGACATCCATTGCGTCACCACCTGGTCGCGCTACGACAACCGGTGGGAGGGCGTCAGCGCCCGTCGCCTGCTGGAACTGGCCCGACCGAAGCCGGAGGCGCGCTTCGTCGTCTTTCATTCCTTCGACGGCTACACCACCAACGTCGCCCTGTCGGACTTCGACGACGACGGCGTGCTGCTCGCCACCAGCTGGGAAGGCCAGCCGATCAGCCGCGACCATGGCGGCCCGGTACGCATCGTGCTGCCCAAGCTGTATTTCTGGAAAAGCGCCAAGTGGGTGAAGCGGATCGAGCTGCTGGCAAGCGACCACAAAGGCTATTGGGAGGTCCGCGGCTACAACAACCACGCCGATCCGTGGCTGGAGGAACGCTATTCCGACTGACAAGGGCGAAGCGGCTCCTCCCCCAAAAGCCACTTTCACCTTGCCGGCGAAACCGTTAAGGTGCGGCGCAAGTGGCCCCGTAGCTCATCAGGATAGAGCGCGAGTTTCCTAAACTTGAGGCAGCAGGTTCGAGTCCTGCCGGGGTCACCACTTCCGCAAACGCTGTATTCGGTGTGCGACCGTCAGTGCGCGACGATGGCGCAGACCGTCGCCTTCGTCGCCTTGGCCAGATCGGCGGGGGCCAGCACGATCTGCAGGCCGCGCCGGCCGCCATTCACCACCATTTCCGGCAGCGCTTCGGCGCTCGCGTCGATGAAGGTCGGCAGCGCTTTTTTCTGGCCCAGCGGGCTGATGCCGCCGACCAGGAATCCCGTGGTCTTTTCCGCCAGCGCCGGGTCGGCAAGGTCGGCCTTCTTCGCCTTGGCCGCCGCGGCGATGGCCTTCAAATCCAGCTTGGCCGCGACCGGGATGACGGCGCAGGCCAGCGCCTTGGGTTCAAGCTGGACGATCAGGGTCTTGTAGACGATGGCCGGGTCGAGCCCGAGCGATTCGGCGGCATGCAGGCCGATGGCGTCGGCCGACGGGTCGTACTCGTACTCCATCAGCCGGAAGGCGACGCCCGCCGCCTTCGCCGCATTGACCGCCGGTGTCACCTTCGCCGCCATACCTCACGCCCCGAATTCCGCACCGCTCACTGAAAAACAGCGGCGGAAGCTTGGCAGGCGGCGTTATGGGTGTAAAGCCCTCTCCCCGAAGGGGAGGAGCGAGATCCTCACTCCATCCCGCGCGAAGACGGGTTGCCGATCATCGTCAGGAATTCGCGGCGGGTCGACGGATCGGTGCGGAAGGCGCCCAGCATGCGGCTGGTCACCATGGTGACGCCGGTCTTGTGGACGCCGCGGGTGGTCATGCACTGGTGCTGCGCCTCGACCACCACGGCGACGCCCTCGGGCTGCAGGACCTCGTCGATGGTGTTGGCGATCTGCGCCGTCATCTTCTCCTGGATCTGCAGGCGCTTGCCATAGGCCTCGACCAGACGCGCCAGCTTGGAGATGCCGACGACGCGGCGGCGCGGCAGATAGGCGACATGCGCCTTGCCGATGATCGGCACCATGTGGTGCTCGCAATAGGACTCCACCCGGATGTCGCGCAGCACGACCATCTCGTCGTAGCCGTCGGTCTCCTCGAAGGTGCGCGACAGGATCTCGACCGGGTCGATGCCGTAGCCGGCGAAGAATTCCTCATAGGAGCGGACGACGCGGTCCGGCGTGCCGACCAGCCCTTCGCGCGCCGGGTCGTCGCCGGCCCAGCGGATCAGGGTGCGCACGGCCTCTTCCGCCTCGGCGCGGGACGGACGGGCGTCGGGCCGGGACAGGCCGGGGCCGCGAAGCACGTTGTCGATCGCCGGGGGCTTGGCGTGCGGGGTCTTGGTAGCCGTCACGGGAACATCCTTTCCATAACTG
This sequence comes from uncultured Azospirillum sp., assembly GCA_965650625.1. Taxonomy (GTDB): domain Bacteria; phylum Pseudomonadota; class Alphaproteobacteria; order Azospirillales; family Azospirillaceae; genus Azospirillum. Next base: position 43,986 of record CBFGPE010000005.1, read on the forward strand.
GGAAACGCCCTGCGCGAAGACGATGGCCGCAATCCGACGGCCGTCGCGCAACACGCCCATCGTGTCTGGCGTCACTTCCGTCGTCAGTACGGAGCCGAAGCCTCGGCGGATCAACCGAACGGCTCGTAAGACGAAAAGGAACTATCTTATGAACGGAGTGGCGGCGCCCGCCTTCCCATTTCCGCCCAGTTTCCGTCTCCGGGCGCCATTCGGAAGTCCCTAGATTAGGTCCCGCCCCATGGCCTTCAAGCTACGGACAAAGTACGGACAGCCATGCAGATTGTCAAAGCCGCGTGTTAATTCCTTCCAATATCCACACACATTCTATTGTATTATTCGTCTGCGTCCCGATCCCGGATCAGTTCAGCTGCATGGGCTGGTGCGGACTGTCCAGCGAGAAGGCCGGAATGGTGACATCGAAGGCGCGCCCGTCCTCCCCCTCCATGCCATAGGTGCCGGCCATGATGCCGGACGGCGTGCCGAGCGGGGTGCCGCTGGTGTATTCGAAATGGTCGCCCGGCTCCAGCACCGGCTGCTCGCCGACCACGCCGGGGCCCCGCACCTCCTGCACGCGGCCCATGGCGTCGGTGATGCGCCAGTGGCGGGTGCGCAGTTGCACCGTCTCGCTGCCTTCGTTCTCGATGCGGACGTGATAGGCCCAGACGAAGCGCCCCTCGGCCGGAGCCGACTGGTCTTCCAGAAAGACGGGCTGAACGGTGACGCGGATGTCATGGGTGACGGCGGTGTACATGGCGGGCGGTCCGATGAACGGCGCCGGCCGTAAAAACGGGCCGGCGGCTTGGGGGTCCGGCTGGGGATTCCGGGCAGCCGGGCGGCGGTTCCGCGCAGGATAAGGTCCCCTCTCCGCACTGTCCAGAACGCGGCCGGACAATGATGCGACATGCCCACACTAGGATGGACACAGTCATGCACAGTCCCCGGGTCTCGATGGTCTTGCGACAGGGGGGAGACGATGATATATGCGCAAGTCCCAGCAACGGCCGAAGAGCCTTGTCCATGTCTCGTTCGCACGTCCTTCGCATCCGACGACGGAGCCTCGCACCGCGCATTGCGGTTGCGGCCGTCCTTGGGTCGCGTGCGAACGCCAAAGGCACAACGGGGACCTGACACCCCCGGCCTTCCGGCGGCGGCGCGATCCGCCCTCCAAAGCCTTCTGAGAAGACTTTCTTCCCGCCGGGAGCCCCACGCATGATCATCACCGTCGAAGAGCCGAAGCACGCCGCCGCCATCGAAGCCCTGCTGGACGCCTCCTTCGGACCCGACCGTTTCACCAAGACCGCCTACCGGCTGCGCGACGGCGTCGACTCCATCCCCGCCCTGAACCTCGTCGCCATCGAGCATGACGAGCATGGGCGCGAGGTTGTGGTGGGCACCATCCGCTACTGGCCGATCCTGGTCGGCGGTACCACCCAGTCCATCCTGCTCGGCCCCATCGCGGTCGCCGCCCATCTGCAGGGCAGCGGGCTGGGCAGCAAGCTGATCCGGATGAGCCTGAACAAGGCGGTGGCGCTGGGCCACAAGTCGGTGATCCTGGTCGGCGACGCCCCCTATTACGAGCGGTTCGGCTTCTCCCGCGCCCTGACGCTTGGCATGCAGATGCCCGGTCCGGTCGACATGAACCGGCTGCTGGGCCTGGAGCTGGTCGAAGGCTCGCTGGCCGGCGCCGCCGGCATGATCGGCAAGCCGGAACAGGCGGACGCGCAGGAGGTTGCCATCGGCGAAACCTCGGTTCTTGGCCCGGTCCTCGGCCCGGTGCTGGCCACCTCCATCGACATGCCGGCGGGAGACACCCCCGTCCCTTTCAGCGCCCTGTTCAGCCGGACGGCGGCGGAGCGACTTTGGACTGACCGCGTGCGCAGGACCGACTGGTTCTGGCGCGACGGCCTGCAGGCCGGCGCGGCGTGACCATTCCGACCCTTGGTCCGGTGTGCGGAAAGCATAAGCTTGCAAACATGGGTGGGGCGAAGCGGGATTGACTCGATTCGCCCCACACGCGATACCATCTTTTCAGGAGCGACGCCGGACGGACGGCGTGCCGCGCGCCACGCAGAACCGTGAGCGCGCTATTCGTTTTTGTTCCAAGCGGAAGGGTGCGGGTTGACCAAGAAGCTGTTCATCAAGACCTGGGGCTGCCAGATGAACGTGTACGACTCCGCCCGGATGGCGGACGTCCTGGCACCGCTGGGCTACCAACCGGTCGATGAGCCGGACGGCGCCGACATGGTGATCCTGAACACCTGCCACATCCGCGAAAAGGCCGCCGAGAAGGTCTTTTCCGAACTGGGCCGGCTGCGCCAGATGAAGGACCGCAAGGCGGAGGCCGAGGACGGCCGGATGATCCTGGCGGTCGCCGGCTGCGTCGCCCAGGCGGAAGGCGAGGAGATCGTCGCCCGCGCCCCCTTCGTCGACATGGTCTTCGGCCCGCAGACCTACCACACCCTGCCGGAGATGGTGGCGAAGGCCAGCCGTGCCGCCGGCAGCGTGCTGAACACCGATTTCCCGGCCGAATCCAAGTTCGACTTCCTGCCGGAGGAAGCCGGCAGCCAGGGTGTGTCCGCCTTCCTGGCGGTGCAGGAGGGCTGCGACAAGTTCTGCACCTTCTGCGTGGTGCCCTACACCCGCGGCGCCGAGTTCTCCCGCCCCGCCGACCAGATCCTGGCCGAAGCGAAGCGGCTGGTCGCCGGCGGCACGCGCGAGATCAACCTGCTGGGCCAGAACGTCAACGCCTGGCATGGCGATGGGCCGGACGGCACGACCTGGGGGCTCGGCCGGCTGATCCGCCAGCTGGCGGAGATCGACGGGCTGGAGCGCATCCGCTACACCACCTCGCACCCGCGCGACATGGCCGACGACCTGATCCGCGCCCATGCCGAGGTGCCGCAGCTGATGCCCTACCTGCATCTGCCGGTGCAGGCCGGGTCCGATCGCATCCTGGCGGCGATGAACCGCAAGCACACCGCCGACGATTACCGCCGGCTGGTCGACCGGCTGCGCACGGCCAAGCCCGATCTGGCGATGTCCGGCGACTTCATCGTCGGCTTCCCCGGCGAGACGGACGCCGATTTCGCCGCAACGCTGAAGCTGGTCACCGACATCGGCTATGCCCAGGCCTATTCCTTCAAATACAGCCCGCGTCCCGGCACCCCGGCCTCGGTCGAGGGATCCCAGGTGCCGGAAGAGGTGAAGGAATCCCGACTGGCGGCGTTGCACCAGCTGCTGAACGCCCAGCAGGTCGCCTTCAACCACAGCTTCATCGGCCGCAGCGTGCCCGTCCTGTTCGACCGCGTGGGGCGGCGCGGCGGCCAGCTGCTCGGCCGCAGCCCGTGGATGCAGTCGGTCCATGCCGAGGCGAACGAACGGCTGCTCGGCCGCATCGTCGAGGTGCGGGTCGATGCGGCGCTCGCCAACAGCCTCGCCGGCACCGTCGTCACGGGTGAATATGTCACCGCCTCTCCCTTCCAGCCTGCCGTAACCTTGGAGGCAAGCGCTTGAACGGTCTGCCCGAACGGCGTATCGACGTTCAATTCGATGACAACCGGCTTCTGCCGATGCTGTACGGGGAGCATGATCGCCACCTCGCCCGCATCGAATCCCTTCTCGGCGTGTCGCTGATTTCCCGCGGCAACACCCTGACCATCTCCGGCCCGTCCGAGGCCGCCGAAACGGCGCGGACGGCACTGAACGGCCTGTATGGCCGGCTGACCCGCGGCCAGACCATCGATGGCGGCGAGGTCGACGGGGCCGTCCGCATGGCGACCGCCGATGCCGGATTTGCCGGTGTGGCGTCTGGCGAGGAGCCGCGCGCACCCGGCCAGCAACAGGCGACGATCACGCGGGCGGAAATCGCGCTGCGCACCCGCCGGCGCGGCCCGATCACCCCGCGTTCCCCCACCCAGGCCGCTTATCTGCAGGCCCTGGCGGAAAGCGAACTGGTCTTCGGTCTCGGCCCGGCCGGCACCGGCAAGACCTATCTGGCGGTGGCGCAGGCGGTGGCCTTGCTGACCACCGGCCAAGTCGACCGCATCGTGCTGTCGCGCCCGGCGGTCGAGGCGGGCGAGCGGTTGGGCTTCCTGCCCGGCGACCTGAAGGAAAAGGTCGATCCTTACCTGCGTCCGCTCTACGACGCGCTGCACGACATGCTGCCGGCGGAACAGGTGAAGAAGCGGCTGGAATCCGGCGAGATCGAAATTGCGCCGTTGGCCTTCATGCGCGGCCGGACGCTGGGCAACGCCTTCGTCATCCTGGACGAGGCGCAGAACACCACGCCTATGCAGATGAAGATGTTCCTGACCCGTCTCGGCGAAGGCGGGCGCATGGTCATCACCGGCGACATCTCGCAGATCGACCTGCCGTCGGGCACCCGGTCGGGCCTGCGCGACGCGCTGGACATCCTGCGCGGGGTGGAGGGCGTGCGCTTCGTCCGCTTCACCGACGCCGACGTCGTCCGCCACCCGATGGTCGCCCGCATCATCCGCGCCTATGACCAGGCCGATGCCCGCGAGGCGGCGCGCAAGCAGGCCCGCCGTGCTGGTTCCGAACCCGGAACGAACAACCGCGAGGCCGGTATCGTTGGAGATCCGGAATGACCAGCGCGGTCGACGTCACTGTTTCACGTGAAGCCGGCGGCTGGGCCGAGGATGCCGAGTGGCTGGCGGAGCGCGCGGCGCTCGCCGCCCTGGGTGCCGCCTATGACGACGAGGAAGGCCCGGCCGAGCTTTCGGTGGTGCTGGCCGACGACGAGCTGGTCCACCGGCTGAACCGCGAGTATCGCGGCAAGGACAAGCCGACCAACGTCCTGTCCTTCGCCCTGACCGAGGCGGAGGAGCCGGAGGCGCAAGAGGGCGTGCCGGTGATGCTGGGCGACGTCATCCTCGCCTATGAAACGGTCGCCCGCGAGGCGTCCGAACAGGGGAAAAGCTTCAAAGACCACATGACTCACCTTGTGATGCATGGTGTTCTGCATCTGCTGGGTTATGATCACGAGACGGACGACGAGGCCGAGGAGATGGAGGCGCTGGAAACCCGGCTGCTCGCCACACTCGGAATCGCCGACCCCTATGCTGCCAACCACCAACCGCCGGACCGATGAGCGAGATTTCCGACAGTCGCACGCCCCGTGATGACCACGGGGCCGAAGACCATTCCCTGGGCCACCTGTTCAAGGGGTGGCTCCGCACCGTCTGGGGCGGCCGCGAGGACAATTCCCTGCGCGGCACGATCGAAGAGCTGATCGCCGGCCTGGACGATGCCGCGAGCGAGGACGGCGAGGACTCGCTGGGCGCCGGCGAGCGGGCGCTGCTGACCAACATCCTGAAGCTGCGCGACCGCACCGTCGCCGACGTCATGGTGCCGCGCGCCGACATCATCTCCGTCGACATCGACACCCCCTTCCCCGCCCTGGTCCAGCGCGTCGCCGAGGAGGGCCATTCCCGCCTGCCGGTGTACCGCGAGACGCTGGACGACGTGGTCGGCATCATCCACATCAAGGACGTGCTGACCCTGCTGGCGAAGCAGGCCGCCTCGCCCGAGGGCCTGCGCCAGAAGCCGGACCTGACCGGCATCATCCGCGAGGCGAAGATCGTCGCCCCTTCCATGCATGTGCTCGACCTGCTGGTGCAGATGCGCCAGACCCGCCAGCACATGGCCCTGGTGGTGGACGAGTTCGGCGGCATCGACGGCCTCGTCACCATCGAGGATCTGGTGGAGGAGATCGTCGGCGAGATCGAGGACGAGCATGACGAGACCGCGGCGCCGCGGCTGGTCGAGCGCCCCGACGGCAGCCTGATCGCCGACGCCCGCCTGCCCATCGAGGATTTCGAGCACCGCGTCGGCCCGGTCCTGTCCGAGGAAGAGCGCGAAGACATCGACACGCTGGGCGGTCTGGTCGTCTCCATCGCCGGCCGCGTGCCGGGGCTGGGCGAGCGGCTGATCCATCCCTCCGGCCTGGAGTTCGAGATCGTCGACGCCGACTCCCGCCGCCTGAAGCGCCTGCGCGTCCACAATGCGCCGGCCAACAGTTCGGAGTTGGCGGAGACGGCGTAAGGATCGGGGTGGGGGCCTGACACCTCTCCCCACCCCCACAACACAGCCCCGCCCACAACAGCCTTGGCGCCCCCGTCCGGCCGCATTACCTATGGCGCCGCCCGCCATTCTTTGCCGCTGCCGGAGTTTCCCGTCTTGACCGTCACCGATGCGCTGCCCGTCCCCGCCCGGCTGGGCCGTGTTTCCGCGCGGCTGGCCGCGCTGACCGGCTGGCGCCGGCTGACTGCCGCGGCCTTGCTGGGCGGGCTCGCCACGCTGGCGCTGCCGCCGGCCGACCTCATACCAGTGCTGCTGGTCGCCTTTCCCGGCCTGATCTGGCTGCTGGACGGGGTGGAGACGAAGAAGGGCGCCTTCGCCGTCGGCTGGTTCTTCGGCTTCGGCCATCACCTGCTGGGGCTCTATTGGATCAGCGCCGCGCTGTTCACCGATATCGGGCGCTTCTGGTGGGCCCTGCCGCTGTCCGCCGTCGGTCTGCCGATCCTGCTGGCGATGTTCAGCGGCGGCGCCACCCTGGCCTTCCACATGCTGCGCCGGCGCGGCTTCGGGATCGGTCTGGGGCGGCCGCTGCTGTTCGCCGCCTGCTGGTGCCTGTGGGAATGGCTGCGCGGCCATGTCTTCACCGGCTTTCCCTGGAACCTGATCGGCTATGGCTGGGTCGGGGTTCTGCCGGTGCTGCAGACCGCCTCGCTGGTCGGCATCTATGGCCTGACGCTGGTGACGGTGCTGGTGGCCAGCCTGCCCGCCGCCCTGCCCGACCGCGACACCACGCCGCGCCGCGCCTGGGCCGGCGTCGCCACCGGGCTGGCGCTGCTGGCGGTGCTGGGTGGCTGGGGCGCCTGGAGGCTGGCCGGTGCGGTGGACGAACCGGTGCCGGGCGTCCGTCTCCGGCTGGTCCAGGCGGCGATCGACCAGCGGCTGAAATGGGCACCGGCCGAGCGCGTGCAGAATTTCCAGAGCCATCTCGCCCTGTCCGCCGCCCCGCCGGCCAATCCGTCGGCCCCACCGCCCAACGTCATCATCTGGCCCGAGACCGCCGTGCCCTTCTTCGTCGAGGAGGATGCGCGGGTGCGCCAGGCGATGGCCTCCGTCATCCCACCGGGCGGTCTGCTGATCACCGGGGCGCCACGCACGACGGTCGATGCGGACGGCGAGCGTCGTTATTTCAACGGCATGGTCGCGGTGGACGGCAGTGGTGCGGCCGTCGCCGACTACGACAAGTTCCACCTCGTGCCCTTCGGCGAGTATATGCCGCTGCGGCAATGGCTGCCCGTCGGCGCCATCGCCGGCAACGGCGCGGAATTCTCCGCCGGCCCCGGCCCGCGCACCCTGCATCTGGATGGTCATGTGGCCGGGCTGCCGTCCTTCAGCCCGCTGATCTGCTATGAGAGCATCTTCCCCGGCGCCGTGGTTGACGCTGCCGACCGGCCGCACTGGCTGCTGAACCTGACCAACGACGCCTGGTACGGGCGCACCGCCGGTCCGCACCAGCATTTCGCCATCAATCAGGTCCGTGCGGTGGAGGAAGGGCTGCCCCTCGTGCGGGTGGCGAATACGGGAATATCCGGGGTGGTGGACTCCTACGGTCGTGTGCGACAATTGCTCGGACTGGGTGAGCGAGGCTTCATCGATACCACGTTGCCGAAAGCGCCCGATGGCGCCACAGCCTATGCCCGCATGGGAGACTGGATTTTCGGCATAGTGCTTCTAGGCTGTTTTCTGGCGGCCTTGGCCTCGCGATATCACCGGTGACGCAGCAATACGGGCAATCCGCCCGCCACTGGCAGAACAATTTCGTGTATCCGGCTTGACCGGAGCGGGCTTGACTGCATACGTGGATATGTCGTAACTAGGTTGCACAACCGTTACAGGGATAAACGAGATGCAGACTGAAACTGGGGCGCCGCGCGGGCGCCGTGCGGGTGCCGGCCGTCCGAAGACCGGAAAGCCGAATCCCATCGACGTCCATGTCGGATCCCGCGTCCGTCTTCGCCGCACGCTTCTCGGCATGAGCCAGGAAAAGCTCGGCGAGGCGATCGGCCTGACCTTCCAGCAGGTGCAGAAGTACGAGCGCGGCGCCAACCGCATCGGCGCGTCGCGTCTGTTCGATCTCAGCCGCGTCCTGGACGTGCCGGTCTCCTTCTTCTTCGACGACATGCCGGCCGAAGCGGCTGCCGCCCGCGTCGATGACGAGGACGAGTCCGGTGCGACCGAAGAGCGGTCCGCCAGCACCTACGAGCCTGATCCGATGGCCAAGCGCGAGACGCTGGAACTGGTCCGCGCCTACTACAAGATCAACGATCCGTCGGTGCGCAAGCGCCTGTTCGAGCTGACCAAGGCGGTGGCCAGCGCCGCCGTGGCCGAAGCTGCCGAGTAACGTCACCCAACAACTCATGCCGGTTGCCACACGGCATGTGATACCCACCGAAAGGGGATGGCACGGGTTCGACCGTGCTCCCCCTTCGTGCGGGGCCTGCGATCATCGGTCCGGGCCTTTACCGCCGGTAGATTTCTTGACCCCGGCTGAATTCCTTGTCACAACCCGTTTTGGACCGGTGTCTGCGGCCGCTGTACCGGTCTGCCGTTTCGGCTCATGAAATAGCGTGCCGCCGAATGCCGAGGTTTCCCGTGGCAAAGCTGAACTACGTCTTCACCAGCGAGTCCGTGTCGGAAGGTCATCCCGACAAGGTCTGCGACCGCATTTCCGACGCCATCGTCGATCTTTATCTTTCGCACGACCCGCAGGCCCGCGTGGCCGTCGAGACGCTCGCGACCACCAACCAGGTCGTTCTGGCCGGCGAGGTGCGCGGCCCCGACAGCATCAAGGCCGACCAGCTGGTCGAAGTCGCCCGCGCCGCGGTGAAGGACATCGGTTACGAGCAGGACGGCTTCCATTGGGAGAAGATGGACGTCAAGTGCTTCGTCCACTCCCAGTCCGCCGACATCGCCGTCGGCGTCGACGCCGCGGGCAACAAGGACGAGGGTGCCGGCGACCAGGGCATCATGTTCGGCTATGCCTGCCGCGAGACCCCGGCGCTGATGCCGGCCCCGATCTACTACAGCCATGCCATCCTGAAGTCGCTGGCCGAGGCGCGCCACTCCGGCGCCGCCCCGCAGCTGGGTCCGGACGCCAAGAGCCAGGTCACCCTGCAGTATGTCGACGGCCGCCCGACCCGTGCCACCGCCATCGTGCTGTCGACCCAGCATGCCGAGGGGCTGGACCAGGACGCCGTGCGCGAGATCGTCCTGCCGCACATCGTCAACTGCCTGCCGGAAGGCTGGATGTGCGACCCGAAGCACCTGTACGTCAATCCGACCGGCCGCTTCGTCATCGGCGGCCCGGACGGTGACGCCGGCCTGACCGGCCGCAAGATCATCGTCGACACCTACGGCGGTGCCGCTCCGCATGGCGGCGGCGCCTTCTCCGGCAAGGATCCGACGAAGGTTGACCGCTCGGCCGCCTACGCCGCCCGCTATCTCGCCAAGAACGTCGTCGCGGCGGAGCTGGCGGAGAAGTGCACGATCCAGGTTTCCTACGCCATCGGCGTGTCGAAGCCGCTGTCGGTCTATGTCGACACCCACGGCACCGGCAATGTCGACGAGGACCGCCTGTCCGACGTGCTGCAGCAGCTGGTGGACCTGTCCCCGCGCGGCATCCGCACGCATCTGGGGCTGAACAAGCCGATCTACGCCCGCACCGCCGCCTATGGCCATTTCGGCCGTGAGCCGGAGGCGGACGGCGGCTTCTCGTGGGAGAAGACCGATCTGGTCGGCGACCTGCGCAACGCCTTCCTGTAAAAGCGCGTTCGCAGCATAAGACCCGCCGCAAGGCGGACGGACGGCAGGGGCTGGCAACGGCCCCTGCTTTCTTTTGAGGCCCATCCCTTTTCCCGATACAGCGTTCCGACATGACCGACGACAGCACCTCTGGCCCCCTTGCCGCCGGCCCCCTCTCCGAAAGCTCCAACCGCCTGTTCGGGCGCCGCAAGGGCCGGCCGTTGCGCAAGCGCCGGACGGAGCTGATCGACGTTCTGCTGCCGCAGCTCCAGATCACGCTGCCGAAGCCCGGCGAAAGCCTGGACCCCGCCGGCCTGTTCGACGGCCCGAAACGGGAGGTCTGGCTGGAGGTCGGGTTCGGCATGGGCCATCACCTCGCCTGGCAGGCCGCGCACCATCCGGATGTCGGCTTCATCGGTGCGGAGCCCTTCCTCAACGGCATCGCCGGCCTGCTGGGCATGGTCGATGACGAAGAGCTGCGGAATGTGCGCATCCAGCCCGACGACGCCCGTCCGCTGCTGGATGCGCTGCCCGATGCCTCGATCGGCCGCGCCTTCGTCCTGTTCGCCGACCCCTGGCCGAAGAAGCGCCACGCCGACCGCCGCTTCATCGGGCCGGAGAATCTGCCGCGGCTCGCCCGCGTGCTGAAGGACGGGGCCGAGCTGCGTCTGGCCAGCGACGACATGGGTCTGGTGCGCTGGATGCTTGAACACACGGTGAAGCATCCCGATTTCGAATGGACGGCACGCCGCCCGTCGGACTGGCGCATCCGCCCCGACGACTGGCCCGCCACCCGCTATGAGGAAAAGGCCATCGCCGCCGGCCGCAAGCCGGTCTTCATGCGGTTCGTCCGCCGCCCGCGGGGATGACGCATACCCGTTCCGCTTGAGATTCCGGCCGAGCACAGCGATCGGACCGGAAAAGGCTTGCGGCATCGGACGGAATGACTATATTCACCGCTGAGAACCCATACGGATCGGCGGCCCGGGCAACCGGGCCGGCGAGACGCTTTGCGGGTGGGCTTTTGCCCACTTATTTTTTTATGAGCGTGTGGAAGCACGCGCTTGTTGAACCTTCTGTTGTGGAAACCTCGTCCGGTTCGATCCCGGCCGCAGGCTTTGGGTTAGGTGGAATGGACGCTACAGGTCGCATCGAACAGATCATCACGCCGTCGGTCGAAGCCATGGGCTATGAGGTCGTGCGCGTACAGATCTCCGGCGGCCAGCGGGCGATCCTCCAGATCATGGCGGAGCGCGCCGACGGCGCGCCCATGACCGTCGAGGATTGCGCCGACATCAGCCGTTCCGTCTCGGCCCTGCTGGACGTGGAAGACCCGATCCGCGAGGCTTACACGCTGGAAGTCAGCTCCCCCGGCATCGACCGGCCGCTGACCCGGCTCAAGGATTTCGAGCGCTTCGCCGGCTTCGAAGCCCGGCTGGAAAGCCGCATGGCCATCGACGGCCGCAAGCGCTTCAAGGGCATGCTGAAGGGCGTCGAGGACGGCCTGGTGTGCATCGACACCGAACAGGGAGCCGCCCGGCTGGAGTTCGACAACATCCTGCGCGCCAAGCTGGTGCTGACGGACGAGCTGATCCGCGCCAGCCAGGAGCAGCAGGAGGGCCTGCAGAACTGATGGACCCGTCCGCAAGGACGCGCCATCTGACTGCTTGGCCCAGGTTGCCTGCCCCCACCCCGCCGACCCGACCGGACATCACGCAAGACCGGCATCACACAAGACCGACTCAGGAAGTGTAACGGATGGAACTGCTGCAAGTCGCTGACGCGGTCGCCCGCGAAAAGAACATCGACCGGGACGAAGTCCTGGAGGCGATGGAGCAGGCGATTCAGAAGGCCGGCCGCTCCAAGTACGGCCACGAGCACGACATCCGCGCCCGCATCGACCGCAAGACCGGCGACATCCATCTGACCCGCCACCTGGAGGTGGTCGAGGCGGTGGAGAACGAGGCGACGCAGGTCACCCTGCCCTACGCCCTGAAGCGCAAGCCCGGCGCCAAGCTCGGCGATTTCCTGGTCGACCCGCTGCCGCCGATCGATTTCGGCCGCATCGCCGCCCAGACCGCCAAGCAGGTGATCGTGCAGAAGGTGCGCGACGCCGAGCGCAAGCGCCAGTTCAACGAGTACAAGGACCGCAACGGCGAGATCGTCAACGGTCTGGTCAAGCGCGTCGAATACGGCAACGTCACCGTCGACCTGGGCCGCGCCGAAGCGATCCTGCGCCGCGACGAGCTGCTGCCGCGCGAGCATTTCAAGAACGGCGACCGCGTCCGCGCCTATATCTTCGACGTCCGCGAGGAACCGCGCGGGCCCCAGATCTTCCTGTCGCGCACGCATCCCATGTTCATGGCGAAGCTGTTCGCGCAGGAAGTGCCGGAGATCTACGACGGCATCATCGAGATCAAGGCCGTCGCCCGCGACCCGGGTTCGCGCGCCAAGATCGCGGTGCTGAGCCACGACAGCTCCATCGACCCGGTCGGCGCCTGCGTCGGCATGCGCGGCAGCCGCGTCCAGGCGGTCGTCGGCGAGCTGCAGGGCGAGAAGATCGACATCATCCCGTGGTCGGGCGAAGCGGCGACCTTCGTCGTCAACGCGCTCGCCCCGGCCGAGGTCGCCAAGGTCGTGCTCGACGACGACAACCGCCGCATCGAGGTGGTGGTGCCCGACGACCAGCTGTCGCTGGCCATCGGCCGCCGCGGCCAGAATGTGCGCCTCGCCTCGATGCTGACCGGCTGGGACATCGACATCCTGACCGAACAGGAAGAGTCGGAGCGCCGGTCTGAGGAAATCCACAACCGCTCCGCCCTGTTCATGCAGGCGCTGGACGTCGACGACGTGATCGCCCATCTGCTGGTCGCCGAAGGCTTCACCTCCGTCGAGGAGATCGCCTTCGTCGAGACCGAGGAACTGGCCGAGATCGAAGGCTTCGACGAGTCGGTCGCCGACGAGCTGAAGCAGCGCGCCCTCGCCTTCCTGGAAGTGCAGGACGAGCAGGCCAACGAGCGTCGCCTGGAACTGGGCGTCGAGGACATCGTCGCCGAGCTGACCGGCTTCACCGCCACGCAGCTGGTGAAGCTGGGCGAGAACGGCGTGAAGACGCTGGACGACCTGGCCGATCTGGCCGGCGACGAGCTGGTCGAGATCCTGGGCAAGGACGGCGCCAAGGACGCTCCCTCCGAGGAGGAGGCGAACGCGATCATCATGGCCGCGCGCGCCCACTGGTTCGAGGGTGAGGAACAGGACGGCGCCGCCGCCACGGCCCCTGCGGCAGATGGCAGCGCCGGTGGTCAGGGCGCGCAGGCCTGACCGGCAGCAATGCCGGTTGGAACTGCGCCCGACAGGAACGATTATTCGGGACCGCGCGAGCGGATGACGATCGGATGACCGAACGGAACGACGAACGGACACCGACCGCCGCCGCGGATGCGGTGCCGGATCAGGAATTGGCACCGGACGACGGTGCCGGGACGGACCGCCTGCCGGCCGACGACGAGAAGGGGCCTCTGCGCCGCTGCATCGCGTCGGGTACGGTCGGGCCGAAAGAGGGCATGATCCGCTTCGTGATCGGCCCCGACGGCGAGGTGGTGCCGGACCTTGAGGAACGTCTGCCCGGCCGCGGCCTTTGGGTCACGGCCGACAGGGATGCCCTGGCGAAGGCCATGGGGAAATCCGTTTTCGCCAAGGCGGCCCGCCGGGCGGTGAAAGTACCGCCCGATCTGGCCGAAAGGCTGGAACGGCTGCTGGAACGGCGGTGTCTGCACGCGTTGGGCCTTGCCCGCCGTGCCGGCCACGTCCTGGCGGGATACGAGAAGGTGCGCGAGGCGTTGAGGGCCAACCAGGTCGGCCGTGCGGGTCCCCCGCCGGCCCTGCTGGTCGAAGCCGCGGACGGCTCGCTGGACCAGCGCGGCAAGGTGACGGCGCTCGCGCCGTCGCTGCCGGTGATCGATCTGTTCGAGTCCTCGGCCTTGGCCGCGGCGCTCGGGCGCGATCATGCGGTGCATGCCGTGGTGGCGCGAGGCAGGCTGGCCGCTGGGCTGGTCCGCGAAGCGGCACGCCTGAGGGGGCTGAAAGGTCCCCGGGGGCACCTGGACCTGAAAGGTCCCCAAGGGGACCGGGATGAGCACCAGGATTCTGATAAGGGCTTGGGAGTCGGCGATACGGCCGGCCGGCCTGCGATGTAACGTCTGACCATTCGGGAACCGATGACCGACAGCAACGACCAGGACCAGAAGAAAGTCTTGCACCTAACCGGCGCCAGCAAAGGAAAGCTGGAGTCGAAGAAGCCGGTCGAGACCCAGGTCCGGCAGAGCTTCTCCCATGGCCGGTCAAAAGCGGTGACCGTAGAGGTCAAGCGCAAGCGTCATGTTGAAAAGGGCGCCGTGCCCGGCATTGCCGACGGCGGCGCCGCCGCGCGCCAGGCTGCCCAGGGCCTGCCCATCCGCGGTGCACAGGGCCAGCGGCCTCGTGGTGGCGGTGCCCCTGCCGGGCGCCAGCTGACCCGCGAGGAGCTGGAATCGCGCCTGCGTGCGCTTCGCGGCGCCGCGGCCTTCGAAGAGCAGCGCCGGATCGAGGCCGAGGAAGAAGCGGCCCGCGCCGAAGCGCGCGCCGCCGAGGCCGCCGCCCGCGCCGAAGAAGAGGCCGCTGCCCCTCCGGCCGCTCCCTCCGAAGCCGCCGCTCCGGCCGCCGCAGAAGCTCCGGCCCAGGCCGAGCCCGAAATGCCGCCGATCATCCTGGACGCCGAGACCTTGCGCCAGCGCGAGCTGGACGAGATGCGCGCCATCCAGGAGGAGGAGCGCAAGATCGCCGAAGAGGCCGAACGCCGCCGCAAGGAGGAAGAGGCCAAGCGCAAGGAAGCCGTGGACGCCAAGCGCCGCGACGCCGAACCGGCGGCCCGCCGCGATGGCGGCCGCGACGGCGCGCCCCGTGACGGTGCGCGTCCGGCCGGTGCCCGTCCCGCCGGCGACCAGCGCCCCGGTGGTGCCTCTGCCCGTCCCGCCGCCGATGCCGCTCCCGGCCGCACGCTGCCGGGTGCCGGTGCTCCGGCCCCCCGCGCCGTCGAGGAGGAGGAGGACAACCGCCGCAAGGGTGGTCGTGGCGGCGCTCCGGCCAAGGCCGCTCCCGCCCGTCCCGCCGCCAAGGCTCCCGCCGGCGCCGACCGCCGCAAGGGCACCAAGCTGACCGTCTCGCAGGCGCTCAGCGACGACGGCGGCGACCGCACCCGGTCGCTGGCCGCCGTCCGCCGTGCCCGCGAGCGTGAACGCATGCGGCAGATGAGCCGTCAGGAGACGGCGAAGGTCACCCGCGACGTCGTCCTGCCGGAGGTCATCACCGTCCAGGAGCTGGCCAACCGCATGGCCGAGCGTGGCGCCGACGTGATCAAGTCGCTGATGCGCATGGGCGTGATGGCGACCATCAACCAGACCATCGATGCCGACACCGCCGAGCTGGTCATCACCGAGTTCGGCCACCGCGTCCGCCGCGTGTCGGAGTCCGACGTCGAAATCGGCCTGCGTGCCACCGAGGAAGAGGGCGCCATCCTGGTGCCGCGTCCGCCGGTCGTCACCATCATGGGCCACGTCGACCACGGCAAGACCTCGCTGCTCGACGCCCTGCGCCAGACCGACGTGGTGTCGGGCGAGGCCGGCGGCATCACCCAGCATATCGGCGCCTATCAGGTGCAGCTGGAGTCGGGTTCGCGCATCACCTTCATCGACACGCCGGGTCACGCCGCCTTCACCGAGATGCGTGCCCGCGGCGCCAACGTCACCGACGTGGTCGTGCTGGTGGTCGCCGCGAACGATGGCGTCATGCCGCAGACGATCGAAGCCATCCGCCACGCCAAGGCGGCCAAGGTTCCGATCATCGTCGCCATCAACAAGTGCGACCTGCCGGACGCCCGTCCGGAGCGCGTCCGCCAGGAACTGCTCCAGCACGAGCTGGTGGTCGAGGAGATGGGCGGCGACGTGCTCGACGTCGAAGTGTCGGCCAAGGCGAAGCTGAACCTGCACAAGCTGGAAGAGGCCATCCTCCTCCAGGCCGAAATCCTGGAGCTGCGGGCCAATCCCGAGCGGGCCGCCGAAGGCGTCGTCATCGAGGCGAAGCTGGAGCGTGGCCGTGGTTCGGTCGCCACCGTGCTGGTCCAGCGCGGTACGCTGAAGGTCGGCGACGTGTTCGTGACCGGTGCCGAATGGGGTCGCGTCCGCGCCCTCATCAACGACCGCGGCCAGAACGTCAACGAGGCGGCCCCGGCCGTCCCGGTCGAGGTCCTGGGCCTGAACGGCACGCCGATGGCCGGCGACGACTTCACCGTCGTCGAGTCCGAAGCCCGTGCCCGCGAGATCGCCGAGTTCCGCCAGCGCAAGAAGCGCGAAGCGGTGGTCGCGGCGTCGGCCCGCGGTTCGCTGCAGGACATGTTCAGCCGCATCCAGGCCGGCGAGGCCAAGGAACTGCCGGTCGTCATCAAGGGCGACGTGCAGGGCTCGATCGAAGCCATCGCCAGCTCGCTGGAGAAGCTCACGGCCGAGAACACCGAGGTCAAGGTCCGCGTCCTGCACAACTCGGTCGGTGCGATCAACGAGTCCGACATCACGCTGGCGAATGCGTCCAACGCGATGATCATCGGCTTCAACGTCCGCGCCAACCCGCAGGCCCGCGACCTCGCCAAGCGCGACGGCGTCGAAATCCGCTACTACTCGATCATCTACAACGTGATCGACGACGTGAAGGCGGCGCTGACCGGTCTGTTGTCCCCGACGCTGCGGGAACGCTTCATCGGCTACGCGACCATCCGCGAGGTGTTCAACATCACGAAGGTCGGCAAGGTCGCCGGTTGTATGGTCACGCAGGGCACCGTCAAGCGCGGCGCCGGCGTCCGCCTGCTGCGCGACAACGTCGTCATTCACGAAGGCACGCTCAAGACGCTCAAGCGCTTCAAGGACGAAGTCAAGGAAGTGCGCGAGGGTTACGAGTGCGGCATGGCCTTCGAGAATTACGACAACATCCAGGCCGGCGATCAGATCGAAGCCTTCGAGATCGAGGAAATCGCCCGCGAGCTGTAAGACCGACGGCCCGCCCGGCCCCTTCCGGTGTTTTCACCGGAGCGGGCCGGGCGGTTCGTTTTCCGGACGAGGTGGTGAAGCCTACCTGGAGGTGACGCTATGGATCGCATTCCGCTGTCCGAAGCCGACGGGCACATGGCCGAACTGATCGAGCGCGTGGAGAATGGCGAGGAAATCGTCATCCTTCGCGACGGAAAGCCGGCGGTGAAGCTGGTTTCCGTGGCAGACCCTGAAAATCCACCCGGCATGGCTTGTTCACGGATGCTTGGCATCGCCAAAGGGCAAATCCAGATCGCAGACGATTTCGACGATCCACTGCCCGACGATGTCCTGAAGAGCTTCTATGGCCTTGCGCCAGACGAGGAATGGCCGGAGCCTTGGAAAAATGCCCTGGGCTGAGGCTACCCTCGACCGCCGCATCTCACGCCACAGATGGCTATGGGAAAGCTAAGCCTGAATTCTTCACAAGGACGAAGTCGGCATCCGCTACGTTCTCGTTCTTGCAAGCAGCATAAGCCGCCAGTTTACGACGTGCCCGTTCTCTGGTCCTGACACCGCTCAGGCCGCCGCGGGCGCCAGACATCGACGAAAGACACGTACCATGGCCAGCAAGAAGCGCGGCGCGTTCATCGCCGGCAAGCCCCCGTCCCAACGGCAACTGCGCGTCGGCGAGGAGGTGCGCCACGCCCTTGCCGACCTGTTCCGCCGCGGGGACTTCCACGATCCCGAGCTGGCCTCGCTGAACGTCACGGTCACCGAGGTGCGGATCAGCCCCGACCTGTCCAACGCCACCGTCTTCTATTCGACGCTGGGCGGGGAGCGGATGGAGGAGGCGCAGGTCGCCCTGAAGCGGGGCGCCGCCTTCCTGCGCGGTCAGGTCGCGCGCATGGTCAACCTGCGCCATGCCCCAACGCTGAGCTTCGAGGCCGACACCTCCTTCGATTACGCCCACCGCATCGACAGCATCCTGCACAGCCCGGAGGTCGCCCGCGACCTGAGCGGCCATCCGCTGGGCCGCGTCAATGGCGACGACGACCATGACGAGGATGAGGACGACGCGTGGGATGAAGAGGGGGACGAGGACGACGATCTCGATCCCGACGAGGCGGACGACGACCTCGAAGACGAAGACAGCGCCATGCTCGATGACGAGGACAAGGGCGAAGGCGACGACGAGAGCCTGGGTGAGAGCCGGGGCGGCCGTCGTGGCTCGTAAGCGCAAGGGTACGCCGATCCATGGCTGGATCGTGCTGGACAAGCCCGAAGGCATGACCTCCACCCAGGCGCTGTCGAAGGTCCGCCGCCTGCTGAACGCCGAGAAGGCCGGGCATGGCGGCACGCTGGACCCGCTGGCGACCGGCATCCTGCCGATCGCGCTGGGCGAGGCGACCAAGACCGTTTCCTATGCCATGGACGGCGCCAAGACCTACCGCTTCTCCATCCGCTGGGGCGAGCGCACCACCACCGACGACCGCGAAGGCGCGGTGATCGACCGCTCCGACCACCGGCCGACGACCGAGCAGATCCGCGCCGCCCTGCCCGCCTTCCTCGGCGAGATCCAGCAGGTTCCGCCGCAGTTCTGCGCCATCAAGATCGACGGCGAGCGCGCCTATGACATCGCGCGCGAAGGCGACGCGGTCGATCTGGCCGCCCGCACCGTGCGCATCGACCGCTTCGAACTGGTCGAGGAACATGATGCCGACCATGCGGTGTTCGAGGTCGATTGCGGCAAGGGCACCTATGTCCGCTCGCTGGCCCGCGACCTGTCGGAAGCGCTGGGCACGGTCGGCCATGTCGGGCTTCTGCGCCGTTTGCGCGTCGGCTCCTTCACGCTGGACCGCGCGATTTCCCTGGACGAACTGGCCGCCATGGAGCAAGGTGCGGCCGTCGAACGACTTCTGTTGCCGATCGAGACCGCGCTGGACGACATCCCGGCGCTGGCCCTGACGGAAGCGGAAGCGCACCGACTGAGGCACGGCCAGACGGTCGCTCTCCTCACCCGGCAGGATCGTGAACGGCTGATGGCGGTTCAGGGTGCTGACGGTGGGGATGGCACCGTCATTGCGCTTTTCGGCGGAACGCCGGTTGCGTTGGCCCGTGTCGAGGGGGCGGAGGTCCGTCCGGTGCGCGTGCTCAACCTCTCGTGATTTAGGAGACCCCGATGTCGATTACGCCCGAGCGCAAGCAAGAGCTGATCAAGGAATTTTCCCGCGGCACCAACGACACCGGTTCGCCCGAGGTCCAGGTGTCGATCCTGACGGAGCGCATCAGCAACCTGACGGAGCACCTGAAGGGCCACAAGAAGGACTTCCACTCCCGCCGTGGTCTGCTGGTGATGGTCGGTCAGCGCCGCCGTCTGCTCGACTACCTGAAGAAGAAGGATCAGTCGCGCTACGCCGCTCTGATCGAGCGTCTGGGCCTGCGCCGCTAAAGGCTGCGCTGTCCCGCTGACGGGTTCGGGTTCCCCCGGCCGGCCGCCGGCCGGGGGTTTCCCTCCAAGTCCAGCGGACCATCGAAGCTGCTATTCACCTGTATCGTTCCGGAACACCTCATTGGTTATTGGCAATAGAAACTCGATCTTGAGCGTTTCGTGACGGACAGGCCGGCCCGATCATTCGGGGACCGGCCTTTTTTGCATCCACGACACTTCTATCTTGATTCGTTTAGTCCTGTTGTCGACCACCATATCTCCAGTTTTCTCGCGGGGTCCTACGACCGATGGCCCCGGCCTTGGGCGGCAATCCGGCCGTTTCAGGGTGTCGGATGGAAGGAAAGAATCCATGTTCACTGTTCATCGCAAAGAAATCGAATGGGGCGGGCGCAAGCTGGTCCTGGAGACGGGCAAGATCGCCCGTCAGGCCAACGGCGCGGTTCTGGTCACCTATGGTGATACCACCGTCCTGTGCACCGCCGTCGCCGCCAAGGCGCCGAAGCCGGGCGTCGATTTCTTCCCGCTGACCGTCAATTACCAGGAAAAGGCGTTCGCGGCCGGCAAGATCCCCGGCGGCTTCTTCAAGCGCGAAGGCCGTCCGACCGAGAAGGAAACGCTGGTCAGCCGCCTGATCGACCGTCCGATCCGTCCGCTGTTCGCCGATGGCTTCCGCAACGAGACGCAGGTCGTCTGCACCGTGCTGAGCCATGATCTGGAGAACGATCCGGACATCGTGGCGATGGTCGGCGCCTCGGCCGCCCTGACGATCTCCGGCATCCCGTTCCTGGGTCCGATCGGCGCCGCCCGCGTCGGTTACAAGAACGGCCAGTATGTGCTGAACCCGACCATGGACGAGGTCGAGGACAGCGACCTGGATCTGGTCGTCGCCGGCACCGTCGAAGGCGTGCTGATGGTCGAATCGGAAGCCAAGGAGCTGACCGAAGAGGTCATGCTGGGCGCCGTCATGTTCGGCCACACCAACTTCCAGCCGGTGATCAACATGATCATCGATCTGGCCGAGGAATGCGCCAAGGAGCCGTGGGACCTGCCGGAGCCGGCCTACGACCGCAAGGCCCTGAAGGCCCGCCTGCGCGAGACCGTCGGTTCGGACGTCGAGGCCGCCTACACCGAGACGGTGAAGCAGAGCCGCTACGAGAAGGTCGGCGCCGCCAAGGCGAAGGCCCTGGAGGCCCTGGCCGAGGAATTCGACGCCCAGTCGATCGGTTTCGAGTTCAAGGAGCTCGAGGCCGACATCCTGCGCGGCGCCGTCCTGAAGACCGGCCGCCGCATCGACGGCCGCGACACCAAGACCGTGCGCCCGATCGTGTCGGAAGTCGGCGTTCTGCCGCGCGCCCACGGTTCGGCCCTGTTCACCCGCGGCGAGACCCAGGCGCTGGTCGTCACCACGCTGGGCACCAGCCAGGACGAGCAGATCATCGACGCGCTCGAAGGCGAGTACCGCGAGCACTTCATGCTGCACTACAACTTCCCCCCGTACTCGGTGGGTGAAGCCGGCCGCATGGGCAGCCCGGGCCGCCGCGAGATCGGCCACGGCAAGCTGGCGTGGCGCGCCATCCATCCGCTGCTGCCGAAGAAGGAAGACTTCCCCTACACGCTGCGCGTCGTGTCGGAAGTCACGGAGTCCAACGGCTCCTCCTCGATGGCCACCGTCTGCGGCACCTCGCTGTCGCTGATGGACGCCGGCGCGCCGCTGGCCCGTCCGGTCGCCGGCATCGCCATGGGCCTGATCAAGGAAGACCACGGCTTCGCCGTCCTGTCCGACATCCTGGGTGACGAAGATCACCTGGGCGACATGGACTTCAAGGTCGCCGGCACCGAGGTCGGCGTCACCGCGCTGCAGATGGACATCAAGATCACCTCGATCACCGAGGAGATCATGAAGATCGCGCTGGGCCAGGCCAAGGACGGCCGCCTGCACATCCTGGGCGAGATGGCCAAGGCGCTGACCGGCGCCCGCGAAGGCGTCAACGAGAACGCCCCGCGCATCACCGTCATCAACATCCCGAAGGAGAAGATCCGCGACGTGATCGGCTCCGGCGGCAAGGTGATCCGCGAGATCGTGGAGCAGACCGGCGCCAAGATCGACATCGACGACGACGGCACCGTCAAGGTCTCGGCCGTCGACCAGAAGAAGTCGGACGCCGCCATCGAGTGGATCAAGGGCATCGTCGCCGAGCCGGAGATGGGTGTCGTCTACACCGGCAAGGTGGTGAAGGTCGTCGATTTCGGCGCCTTCGTGAACTTCCTGGGTTCGCGCGACGGCCTTGTCCACATCTCCGAACTGGCGCAGCAGCGCGTCGGCAAGGTGTCGGACGTCGTGTCGCAGGGTGACTCGGTGAAGGTCAAGGTCATCGGCTTCGACGACCGTGGCAAGGTCAAGCTGTCGATGAAGCAGGTCGACCAGGCCACCGGCGAAGACCTGACCAAGAAGGCGGAGTGATCCGCCGGATCCGACGGCGGGATGGGCTGCGGCCCTCCCGCCGCTGGGTTCAAGAAAAAGGCGCCTTCCCGCGGGAGGGCGCCTTTTTTCTTGCCAGGTGGTCGAACTCTATAGGACGGGAAGCCGGCCGGACCGCAGCCACTCGACGGCTCGGAACGGATGAGCGACGATCAGGCGAGCCTTCGCGGTTTCCACCAACGCCACCCAACCGACCTCCACCACCCGAGCCTTCAGCCCCAGGAAGTCGTCGAAATTGGCGGTGACCAACAGATGTGTGCCACCCGCCATGGCAGTGTCCACGACATGGGCATCCTCCTCGTCACGCATGGGCATCAGGCCGGTACCGCCGAGCGTCAGGTGCGGCGCCGTTCCGGCCGGACCAAGCCGGGCATAGCCGGCAATCGTTTCGACCAGCAGGTCCACCGTCGGACGCGGAACGCCCCAGTCCACTTCGAAGACCTTGCGCAACCGGGTCAGCATCCCCCACGACACGACCAACTGCAGCGGGACATCGGCGGCCTGCCCCGCCCGAACCATGCCGACCAGGGTCTGCGAGGCCGTATTTCTGGCGCCTTTCCGGTCGGCCAGGAATGCGGCGCACCAGATGTTCAAATCCAGGCAGAGGTTCAGGACGGGCTGCGCCATTGGGACGCGGTCACTGCGTCAGACGCACGGCTTCCGCCAGCAATTCGTCCTCGTCCACGCCCTCGTCAGCAGCTGGAACCGATACATTGGTCATCCCGCCGATAAAGCGGCGATGAGCCACTTCCCATTCCGCATCCAGCGTCTTCCGCGTGATGGCACGGGTCAGGGTGTCGAGATCCTCTTCCGTCCCAAGCTTCTCTATCCGGCGGAAAGCCGCCCGGGCTTCGGACGGCAGCCGGGCATAGAAACGGAGTGCCGCCGCCGCGATCTGGGCTGGCGACCGATCCTCCAACTCGGCGATCTGTTCCACGACCCGCGCGGTTTCTTCGTCCGCATAGGCCGAGATGGTGCGGGCGGGCATGGCTTTCTCCAGAAACTCCGGTTTCTCCAGATATGACGCGACTGGGATGATGCGACAAGCGGCATTCTTCCCGTCCGGGCACCATGCTATGCAGACCCCTCCAATCCCCACCCCACCCTGCCCATGTCCCGCGCCGAACGACTCCTCGATCTGATGCAGGTTCTGCGGCGGCATCGCCAGCCGGTCAGCGGCAAGTCGCTTGCCGGCGAGCTGGGGGTCAGCCTGCGCACGCTCTATCGCGACATCGCCACGCTGCAGGCGCAGGGCGCGATGATCGAGGGGGAACCGGGGGTGGGCTATCTGTTGCGCGCCGGTTTCCTGCTGCCGCCGCTGATGTTCACCGAAGAGGAGGTGGAGGCGCTGGTGCTGGGAACCCGCTGGGTGGTCGATCGCGGCGACAGCCGCCTGGGCGGAGCGGCGCGCAACGCGCTCGCCAAGATCGCTGCGGTGCTGCCGCCCGACAAGCGGGAGGGGCTGGACGGCTCCACCCTGCTGGTCGGCCCGGGTGAACCGATCGCCGCAGGGGATGCCGAGTTGGCGACCATCCGAACCGCCATCCGGGCAGAGCGCAAGCTGGAGATCGCCTATCGCGACCGCGACGGGTCGGAGAGCCGGCGCATCGTCTGGCCCTTCGCGCTGGGCTTCTTCGACCGGGTTCGGGTGATGGTGGCGTGGTGCGAGCTGCGCCAGTCCTTCCGCCATTTCCGGACCGACCGCATCCTGGCGCTGACCGCCAGCGACACCCGCTATCCCCGCCGCCGGCAGGCGATGCTGAAGGAATGGCGCACGGCAGAGGGCATCCCGCAATGAGGGTTGAGGGGGGCTGACACCATGCTGACGGAAACTGTCAGCATGTCGGCTTAGTCTTGGCTTTGCCGGTGAGGGCGACGAACGGAACGAACCGACCGCCCCACCCCAAACCTTCAAGACCGGAGCCAGCCATGACCGCCACCCAGACCGCCACCCAGTCCCAGGCCGCCGCCAAGCTCGCCCTCGATTTCGTCCTGCTCTACGTCGACAGCCCGGCCGCCAGCGCCGCCTTCTATGCAGACCTGCTGGGCCGCCCGCCGGTGGAAGCCTCCCCCACCTTCGCCATGTTCAAGGCCGGCGACGGGCTGATGCTGGGCCTGTGGTCGCGCCACACGGTGGAGCCGGCGGCGACGGCGGCCGGCGGCGGCGAGATCGCCTTCACCGTCGCCGACGAGGCCGCGGTGCGCGAGCTCCACGCCGACTGGAGCGCCCGCGGCCTGACCATCCTGCAGCAGCCGACCGCGATGGATTTCGGTCATACCTTCGTTGCACAGGACCCTGACGGCCACCGTCTGCGCGTGTTCGCCCCCAACCAGGGTGAGGACGCCAACCAGCACGAAGCCAAGGCCGAACAGGTGCGGTCGTGAGCGGCGGCACCAGCGCCCAAATGGCAGCCTGGATCGCCGTGGCCAGCGCCGAGCATGTGCGGCGCGGCCGGGCCGGCGGCTTCATGCAGGTCTGCCACGGCAAGGCGGCTCCGCTTCGACGGATCCGGCCGGGCGACCGGGTCGTCTACTACTCCCCCACCGACAAATTCGGTGCGGCGGATGGGCTGAAATCCTTCACCGCCATCGGCACGGTCCTGCCGGGAGAGCCCTACCAGTTCGACATGGGCGGCGGCTTCATCCCCTTCCGGCGCGACGTGTCCTGGTGGCCGGCCGAGGAGGTGCCGATCCAGCCGCTGCTGGACCGGCTGGAGCTGACCGCCGGGGTGCGGAACTGGGGCTACCCGTTCCGCTTCGGCCTGCTGCCGGTCAGCCTCGGCGATTTCGACCGGATCGCCGAGGCCATGAGGGCTGTGGGGAGGGCGGTGGTGCGGGAGGACATCGCGGCCTGATCGCATAAAAATCACCGGCGGACAGGGATGAAAAGCCCTGCCGCCGGCGTCCGATGGTGAGTGAAACAGGCGCCTGGAACCATTAGAGTTGCCTGATACCTTTGTATAAGAGTACGAATGAACGGCGACTCTTCCTGACCGAGATCAAGGCGAAACCCCTCGCAGTCCGCCATACATGCGCTTATATCGTCCGCAAGCCTGACCAAGGTCACCTGTACCGGGGCCATCGTTCTATGCATCGTTTCGCCAATCCCGCCCGCTTCCTGCGCCTCTCGGCCGTGCTGCTGCCATGGTGCGCCGGGGCGACCGTGATCCTGACGATCCTCGGGCTGTGGCTCAGCCTGTTCGGTTCGCCACCCGACTATCAGCAGGGCGAGACGGTGCGGATCATGTACATCCATGTGCCCGCCGCCTGGATGAGCATGTTCATCTACACCAACATGGCCATCGCCGCCGCCGCGGGTCTGGTGTGGAAGCACCCGCTGGCCGACCTGTTCGCCAAGGCCGCCGCACCCATCGGCGCCGGCTTCACCTTCGTCTGCCTGGTGACCGGGTCGCTGTGGGGCGCGCCGATGTGGGGCACCTGGTGGGTGTGGGACGCGCGGCTGACCAGCGTGCTGATCCTGTTCTTCCTCTATCTCGGCTACATGGCCCTGGTGAACGCCTTCGACGATCCGCAGCGCGGCATGAAGGCCGGCAACGTCCTGCTGCTGGTGGGCATCGTCAATGTGCCGATCATCAAGTTCTCGGTCGACTGGTGGAACACGCTGCACCAGCCCGCCAGCGTCGTGCGCATGGGCGGTCCCAGCATCGACTCCAGCATGCTGACGCCGCTTCTGGTGATGGCCGGCGCCTTCACCGCCTATTTCCTGTCGGTGGTCATGCTGCGCGTGCGCACCGAGATCGCCCAGCGCAAAATCCAGACGCTGCGGCTTTCGGTCGCGGGTGACGGCGGCGTGACGGACGGGATGCGGGGGTAAGGACGATGAGCGAATTCTTCCACATGGGCGGGTATGCCGCCTACGTCTGGCCGGCCTACGGCATCGCCACCCTGGTTCTGCTGGGCCTGCTGGCCGCCACCTGGAAGGGGCTGCGCAACGCCGAGGCGACGCTGAAGGCGCTGGAAAGCGCCCGCCCGGCCCGCCGCCGCACCCGCAACGGCCCCAATAATGCTGGCCGCAAGGCGGCCGATCAGAACGCCGGAACGCCGGCGGAAGCGAGCGAAGGATGACCCGCAAGAAACGCCGCCTCTACATGCTGGGCCTCGCCCTTCTCGGGCTGGGCACGGCGACCGCCCTGGCGCTGACCGCCTTCCAGGACAACATCGTCTTCTTCTACAGCCCCAGCCAGCTGCAGGCCCAGCATGTGGGCGACCGCAACTTCCGCCTGGGCGGACTGGTCGAGGAAGGCAGCGTGCAGAAGCTGCCGGACGGCGTCACCACCTCCTTCCGCGTCACCGACACCGCCAACACGGTGGACGTCCGCTATCGCGGCCAGCTGCCCGACCTGTTCCGCGAGGGCCAGGGCGTGGTGGCCGAGGGCAAAATGACCGGCGGCGTCTTCGTCGCGCGCGAAGTGCTGGCCAAGCATGACGAGAACTACATGCCGCCGGAGGTGTCGGAGGCGTTGAAGCAGGCCGGCGTCTACAAGAAGCCGGCGGAGTCCGAGACCAAGACCGCGAAGAAGGAGTAGCGGGCCCGTGATCCCCGAACTCGGCCATTACGCGCTGGTGCTGGCGCTGTTCGTCGCGCTGGTGCAGTCGGTCCCGCCGCTGGTCGGTGCCGCCACCCGCAACACCGCCTGGATGAACGTCGCGGTGCCCGCGGCCATCGCCCAGATGCTGCTGGTGCTGATCGCCTACGGCGCGCTGACCTGGGCGCATGTGGTGTCCGATTTCAGCGTGCTGAACGTGGTGCAGAACAGCCACTCGGCCAAGCCGATGCTCTACAAGGTGTCGGGCGTCTGGGGCAACCACGAGGGCTCGATGATCCTGTGGATCGTCATGCTGACGATCTTCGGTGCCGCCGTGGCCGTGTTCGGGCGCAACCTGCCGCCGACGCTGAAGGCGCGGGTTCTGGCGGTCCAGGGCCTGATCGGGGTCGGGTTCCTCCTGTTCATCCTCATCACCTCCAACCCCTTCATCCGCGTGTTCCCGGCGCCGCTGGACGGCAACGACCTGAACCCGCTGCTGCAGGACCCCGGCCTCGCCTTCCACCCGCCCTTCCTCTATGCCGGCTATGTCGGCTTCTCCATGGCCTTCTCTTTCGCCGTCGCTGCCCTGATCGAGGGGCGGGTCGATCCCGCCTGGGCGCGCTGGGTGCGGCCCTGGACACTGGCGGCTTGGTCGACCCTGACCATGGGCATCGCCATGGGCTCCTGGTGGGCCTATTACGAGCTGGGCTGGGGCGGCTGGTGGTATTGGGACCCGGTGGAGAACGCCTCCTTCATGCCCTGGCTGGCCGGCACCGCGCTGCTGCATTCCGCCATCGTGGTGGAGAAGCGCGACGCGCTGAAGAGCTGGACCATCCTGCTGTCCATCGTCACCTTCTCGCTGTCGCTGATGGGCACCTTCCTGGTGCGCTCCGGCATCCTGACCTCGGTCCATGCCTTCGCCGTCGATCCCAAGCGCGGCATCTTCATCCTGGTGCTGCTGGCGGTCGCCACCGGCGGTTCGCTGCTGCTCTACAGCCTGCGGGCGCCGTCGCTGAAGGCGGGCGGGCTGTTTGCACCTATCAGCCGCGAAGGGGCGCTGGTGCTGAACAACCTGCTGCTGTCGACGGCGACGGCGACGGTGTTCATCGGCACGCTCTATCCGCTGTTCCTCGACATCATGAAGCTGGGCAAGGTGTCGGTCGGCGCCCCCTTCTTCAACGCCACCTTCGTTCCGGTCGCCATTCCGGTGGTGATCGCCATGGTGGTCGGTCCCTACCTGTCCTGGAAACGGGCGGATCTGGGGGCGGCGCTGACCCGGCTGTGGGTGGCCGGCGTCGCCGTGGTGATCGCCGTCGCCATCACCGCCTATGTCAAGGCGGGCGGCGGGCCGCTGATGGCGCTGGTCGGCATCGCGCTCGCCGCCTGGGCCTTCGTCGGCTCGCTGGTGGAGTTCGCCGACCGCATCGCCCTGTTCCGCACGTCCTTCCGCAACAGCTGGAACCGCGCGGTGCATCTGCCGCGCAGCGCCTGGGGCATGACCATCGCCCACGCCAGCATCGGCCTGTCGATCCTGGGCATGACCGGCACCTCGGCCTGGCAGACGGAATCCATCACGTCGATGAAGCCGGGCGACCAGACCAGCGTCGCCGGCTACGAGTTCCACTTCGACAGCGTCGGGCTGGTGAACGGCCCGAACTTCAAGGCGGAGCGCGGCATCTTCACGGTGACGAAGGACGGCCGGCCCATCGCCACGCTGGAGCCGGAGCGCCGCAGCTACAGCACCACCCGCATGACCACCACGGAATCGGCCATCCACACCACGGTCTTCTCAGACCTCTATGTGGCGCTGGGCGACCCGACGCAGAACGGCACCGCCTGGATCGTCCGCATCTACCACCACCCGCTGGTGCCGTGGATCTGGATCGGCGGCGTCGGCATGATGCTGGGCGGGCTGGTGAGCCTGACCGACCGCCGCTTCCGCATCGGCGCGCCCGAACGCCGCCGGGCAACCGGAAAATCGGCCGGAAAATCGGCCCCGCTGCCGGCCGAATGAGGACCAAGACACGATGCGCCGCCTTCTGTACCTGCTGCCCTTCCTGCTGTTCATCGGGGTGGGCGTGGCCTTCTACCTGGGGTTCGAGCGTGACCCGCGCGACATCCCGTCGGCCCTGATCGACAAGCCGGCCCCGACCTTCGACCTGCCGGCCATTCCGGGGCAGCCTGCGACCGGCGGCCTGTCCTCGGCCAAGCTGGAGGGCGACGTGACGCTGGTGAACGTCTTCGCCTCCTGGTGCATCCCCTGCAAGGCGGAGCATCCCGTCATCACCCGCCTGTCGCGGGAGCAGGGGGTGACGGTCTACGGCATCAACTACAAGGACAAGCCGGAGGATGCGCTGACCTGGCTGTCGCGCAACGGCAACCCCTATGCCGCCATCGGCGCCGACCAGGACGGCCGGGTGTCGATCGACTGGGGTGTCTACGGCGTGCCGGAAAGCTACCTGATCGACCGCAAGGGCCGCATCCGCTACAAGCATGTCGGCCCGCTGACCCCGCAGGTGGTGGAGGAGCAGATCCTCCCCATGGTCAAGCATCTGAGGCAGGGCTGATGAAGCGCATCCTTCTCGCCGCCCTGCTGGCGCTGTCAACGCTCTCCCCCGCCCTGGCCGTCCAGCCCGACGAGGTGCTGAAGGACCCGGCGCTGGAATCCCGTGCCCGCGCCATCAGCCAGGAGCTGCGCTGCCTCGTCTGCCAGAACCAGTCGATCGACGACAGCAACGCGCCGCTGGCCCGCGACCTGCGGATTCTGGTGCGCGACCGGCTGAAGGCCGGCGACAGCGACGACAAGGTGATGGAGTTCGTCACCGACCGTTACGGCGACTATGTGCTGCTGCGCCCGCCCTTCAAGGCGACCACGCTGGTGCTGTGGATCGGCCCCTTCGCCGTGCTGCTGCTGGGAGCAATCGGCACCTTCCTGTTCCTGCGCGGGCGGCGCGGTGTCGCCGCCGGCGCCGACACCGCTCCCCTGAGCGCGGATGAGCGGCGGCGGCTGGACGCCCTGCTGCGGAAAGACGACTGATGCTGTTCTGGATTTTCGCCGCCGTCCTGACCGCGGCCGTTCTGCTGCTGCTGGTGCCGCCGTTGCTGCGGTCGTCCGGATCCGGCCATGATCTTGTCCCTGGCCGCGAGGAGTTCGACCGCGAGGTCTATCGCGACCAGCTGGACGAGCTGGAGCGCGACCGGGCCCGCGGCCTGATCAACGACGCCCAGGCCGAGGCGGCCAAGGCGGAAATCGCCCGGCGCATGCTGGCGACCGCCGAGAAGGAGGGCAACACCGGTGCGCCGGCGACGGCGCGCAGCGGCCGTGTGCTGGCGGTGCTGCTGGCGGTGCTGCTGCCGGTCGGCGCGCTCGCGGTCTACGGCTCGGTCGGCCGCCCCGACCTGCCGGCCCAGCCGCTCGCCTCGCGCAATCTGGAGCAGGAGCGCGGCGGTCCGCCCAAGAGCGTGCTGGCCGCTATGGACAAGCTGAAGGCCCAGCTGGCCGAGAACCCCAACGATCTGCAGGGCTGGCTGATCCTGGGCCAGGCCTATGCCAAGATGGGCCGCAACGCCGACGCGGCCGACGCGCTGCGCCACGCCGTCGCCCTGAACAAGGACGATGTCGAGATCCAGGGCCTGTTCGGCGAGACGCTGGTCTCCGCAAATGACGGGATGGTGCCGGAAGAGGCGGTGGCCGCCTTCGACGCCGTATTGGCGAAGGAACCCAAGGACCCGCGTGCCCGCTTCTTCGCGGCCCTTGCCCGCTTCCAGGCCGGCGACCAGCAGGGGGCGCTGGACCGCTGGAGCGCGTTGATGGCGGAATCCCCCGCCGATGCGCCATGGGTGCCGGTGGTCCGCGACCAGATCCGCGAAGCGGCGGTGGCGCTGAACCTCGACCCCGCCAAGGTGACGCCGCAGCCGCTTCCGCCGGAACAGAAGGAGCAGGCTCAGCAGACGGCCCCGAACGCGCAGGCCAACGCCCAGGGCAATGCCCAGAGCAACATGGCCGGCCAGGACGAGATGATCCGCGGCATGGTCGCCAATCTCGCCTCCCGGCTGGACGCCGATCCGTCGGACGTCGACGGCTGGCTGAAGCTCGCCCGTTCCTACGGCGTGCTGGGCGAGCCGGCCAAGGCGCTGGACGCCGCCCGCAAGGCGCGCGAGCGGGCGCCGGAGCGGGCCGACGTGCAGGTCGCCTACGCCAACGCCGTGCTGCAGACCCAGCCGCGCAACGAGACGCCGAAGCCGCTGCCGGAAGAGGCGACGTCCGCCCTGCGTCTGGCGCTGAAGGCGGAGCCGGACAACAAGGACGCGCTGTGGCTGCTCGGCCTCGACGCCATGATGTCGGGCCGCAAGGACGAGGCCGCCGACCATTGGGGCAAGCTGATCACCCAGTTCAAGCCGAGCGACCCCGAATACACCCTGTTGAAGGGGCGTTTGGACGCGTTGAAGGCCGGCGGCTGACCGTCGCCACCGTCACCGTCCTTTTTCCGGACGCCTTTTCTTTCACTTTGCGGCAACACACATTGACAGGGGCGGGCCGACGGGCTTTATCCGTCGGCACCGCCCTTTTCGTTTCCGCAGAAGGTTCCGCGCCGATGACCCGCAGACGACTGCCCACGCCCGACGAGCGGCGCCTGTGGCGGCTCGCCATGCGCGACGCCGAACCGATGCCGGGTCGTGTGGTCGAGGCAGAGCCGGAACCGGTGGCGACCATGGCGGAACTGGTGGAGGAGCCGGTGGCGACCAGCCTCGCCCCGCCGCCGACCGCCCGGCAATTCCCCTCCCCGCCCCGTCCTGCCCGACCGAGCCATCCGCCGCTGACGCCGGGTTCGACCGCCAACATCGACCGCCGCACCGGCGACCGTTTCCGCCGCGGCGAGCTGGAAATCGACGGCCGCATCGACCTGCACGGCATGACACAGGCCCAGGCGCACACCGCGCTCGCCGCCTTCGTCCACCGTGCCTGGAACGAGGGCCGTCGCTGCGTTCTGGTCATCACCGGCAAAGGCAGCTTCGGCGGTCTGGGCGTGCTGCGTCAGGCCACCCCCCGCTGGCTGGCGGATCCGGCCCTGCGCCCGATGGTGTTGGCGATCCAGCCGGCCCGGCCGAAGGATGGCGGCGACGGTGCGTTGTATGTCTTGATCAAACGGCGGCGCGACCGTAAGGACTGAGTCCCAGACAATCAGGGACTTCCCATGACCCCGTTCGGCGAACGGGTCCGGTCGCTGCGCAACGCCAAGGGCGTGACGCTGAAGCAGATGGCGACCGACCTGTCCATCTCGTCCGCCTACCTGTCGGCCCTGGAACATGGCAAGCGCGGCCAGCCGTCGCCGCAGCTGGTCCGGCAGATCTGCGCCTATTTCGGCATCATCTGGGACGAGGCGGAGGAGCTGGAACGGCTGGCGGATCTGTCCCACCCGCGCGTGACCGTCGACACCGCGGGGCTGAGCGCCCGGGCGACCGAGCTTGCCAACCGGCTGTCGGAGCGCATCGGCGATCTCGACGAGGAGGGGATCGAGGCGATTCTGGCGATTTTGGACGCGGTGCCGCCGAAGAAGGGAACGCGGCGGCGGGTGGGGGTGCGGAGGCGGTAGATGTTTCCCTCTCCCCAGTGGGAGAGGGAAATCTAACCTCAAGCCTTCCCGATCATCCGCCCCAGGTCGCGCCCGGCGAAGATGTGGATGTGCAGGTGGGGCACTTCCTGATGCGCAGCCTCGCCGCAATTGGACAGCACGCGATAGCCGGGACCGTCGGCGCCGACCATGCGGGCGACCTCGCCCACCGCGCGGAACAGGCCGGCGATCTCGGCGTCCGACGCCTTAGCGGTGAAGTCGTCCATGTCCATGTAGGCGCCCTTGGGGATCACCAGCACATGGGTCGGCGTCTGCGGCTCGATGTCGTGGAAGGCGAGCGCGTGTTCGGTCTCATGCACCTTCTTGCACGGGATTTCGCCGCGCAGGATGCGGGCGAACACGTTGTTGGCGTCATAGCTCTTGGCCATCGCATGCGTCCTCTTGTTGGGGAGTCCCGTTCAAGCCCCACTCAAGCTTTACGGGACTTCTTCTCGTCGATGCCGCTGGTGCCCTCGCGCTGGGCGAGTTTGCTCCAGACCTCCGCCGGATCCAGCCCGGTGTCGGCCCACAGCACCAGCAGGTGATAGAGCAGGTCGGCGGATTCCGCGGCCAGCGCCGCCTTGTCGCCGCGCACAGCTTCCAGGATCGCCTCAACAGCCTCCTCGCCCACCTTCTGGGCGATCTTGGCGGTGCCTCGGCTGTAGAGCTTCGCGGTGTAGGAGGTCTCCGGATCCGCCCCCTTGCGGGCCAGCACGGTGGTGAACAGCCGGTCGAGCACCTCGGCCGACGGCAGGGCCGGCGCCTTTTCGACCGCCTTGTCGCTGACCTTCTCCACAGCCTTCTTGTCACCCATTTGCAGTCTCCACGGCCTTGGCCGGGCGCACCGGGATGCCGGCGGCGCTCAGCGCCGCCTTGGCCTGCCCGATGGTGTAGGTGCCGAAATGGAAGATCGAGGCGGCGAGCACGGCGGTGGCGTGACCCTCGCGGATGCCCTCCACCAGATGGTCGAGCGTGCCGACGCCGCCCGACGCGATCACCGGAATGCGGATCGAGTCCGCCACCGTGCGCGTCAGTTCCAGGTCGAAGCCGCTCTTGGTTCCGTCGCGGTCCATCGAGGTCAGCAGGATTTCACCCGCCCCCAGCGATTCCATCCGCTTGGCCCATTCCACCGCGTCAATGCCGGTGGCGTTGCGTCCACCATGGGTGAAGACCTCCCATTTGCCGGGAGCGACCTTCTTGGCGTCGATGGCGACGACGATGCACTGGGCGCCGAACTTCTCCGCCCCCTCGCGCACGAAATCCGGACGGTGGATCGCCGCGGTGTTGATCGACACCTTGTCGGCGCCGGCCAGCAGCAGCTTGCGGATGTCGTCAACCGTGCGCACGCCGCCGCCGACGGTCAGCGGCATGAAGACCTGTTCCGCCGTCCGCCGCACCACGTCGAAGATGGTGTCGCGGTTCTCGTGGCTGGCGGTGATGTCGAGGAAGGTCAGCTCGTCGGCCCCCTCGCGGTCGTAGACGCGGGCCTGTTCCACCGGATCGCCGGCATCGACCAGATCGACGAAATTGACCCCCTTGACCACCCGGCCGTCCTTGACGTCCAGGCAGGGGATGACGCGCATCTTCAGCATCAGTCGGCGTCCTCGACGGCGGGGGCGGAGAGCAGGGTCAGCGCCTCTTTCGGGTCGATCCGGCCGTCATACAGCGCACGGCCGCAGATCACGCCCTCGATCCCGGTATCCTCCTCCAGCTTCAGCGCCTTCAGGTCCTCGATGGAGGAGACGCCGCCCGACGCGATCACCGGGGTGGTCAGGTGGAAGGCGAGGTCGGAGGTCGATTCCACGTTGACGCCGCCCATGGCGCCGTCGCGGTTGATGTCGGTGTAGATGATGGCGGCGACGCCGCAATCCTCGAACTTCAGCGCCAGATCCAGCGCCTTGATGTCGGAGGTCTCGGCCCAGCCGGCCACCGCGACATAGCCTTCGCGCGCGTCGATGCCGACGGCGACCTTGCCGGGGAACTCGCGGCAGGCCGCCTTCACCAGTTCCGGATCGCGCAGCGCCACCGTGCCCAGGATGACGCGGCTGATGCCCTTCTCCAGCCACATGCCGATGGTGTTCAGATCGCGGATGCCGCCGCCGAGCTGGACCGGGATGGTGACCGACTTCAGGATGCTTTCCACCGCGGCGCCGTTCACCGGCTTGCCTTCGAAGGCGCCGTTGAGGTCGACCAGATGCAGCCATTCGAAGCCCTGGCTCTGGAACAGGCGGGCCTGTTCGCCGGGATCGGTGTTGAAGACCGTGGCCTGGCTCATCTCGCCGCGCAGCAGGCGGACGCAGGCACCGTCCTTGAGGTCGATGGCGGGATAGATGATCATCGCGGGCGTCTTCCTATGGCGTGGCTGGCGGTTATCGGGCGTTATTCGGCGGACGGCTGGGAATCGGGCTGTAGGTCTTTGCAGTAGAAATGTCCGGCAAGCGGCTTGCCCTGCACCAGCGCATAGAAGGGGTGGGTGCCCCAGCGCCTGAAGCCGAGCGATTCGTAGAGGGTGATCGCCGCCTCCTGCGTCACCCGGACGTCCAGGTTCAACACCTGGAAGCCGACGGCGCGCGCCTCTTCCACCACCGCCAGGGTCAAGCGGCGGGCAAGACCGTGGCCCCGTGCCCAGGGGGCGACGAAGCTGGTGGTCAGCTGGGCGGCGTGGGCCTGCGCCTCGTTGTTGCGCGGCGGCTTGACCAGTTGGGCGGATCCGGCCACCACCCCATCGAGGCGGGCGATGAACAGCACCCGTTCCGGCACCACCAGCACGCCCTTCCAGAAGCGCTCCATCACGTCGCGCGGCGGCGGCTCGACCCAGCCGAACCCACCGCCGGCGCGGATGGCGTCGTCGGCCGCGTCGCACAGGTCATGCAGATCGGCGGTCTTCAGCGCGTCGACCTTGTCGATGGCGATCTCTGCCATCGGCTTAGACCTTCCAGCGCAGGAAATTGGCGATCAGCGCCAGACCGGTGGCCTGGCTCTTTTCCGGGTGGAATTGGGTGCCCACCAGATTGTCGCGCCCGACCACCGCGGCGAAGGGCCCGCCGTAATCGGCGGACGCGATCAGCGTGTCGGGATCGGCCGGCTTGAACTGATAGGAATGGACGAAATAGGCATGCGCGCCCTCCGGCAGTCCGGCCAGCACCGGGTGCGGATGGCGGATGTTCAGCTCGTTCCAGCCCATGTGCGGGATTTTCAGGGCCGGATCCGCCGGATCCAGCTTCACCACCTCGCCGCGGATCCAGCCCAGCCCTTCGGTCACGCCATATTCGCGGCCGCGTTCGGCCATCAGCTGCATGCCGACGCAGATGCCCAGGAAGGGCCGGCCGCGACGGTGCACCACCTCTTCCAGTGCGTCGAGCATGCCGGGGACCTCCGACAGGCCGCGCTTGCAATCGGCGAAGGCGCCGACGCCGGGCAGCACCACGCGGTCGGCATGGCGGACCGCATCGGCGTCGGAGGTGACGAGGATGGTGTAGGAGGCCTCGGCTTCGCCGGCCGCGCGCTCGATCGCCTTGGCGGCGGAGCGCAGGTTGCCGGAGCCGTAATCGATCAGCGCGACCGTTTCCATGGACGTGACAAACCTTCCGATAGGACGGCGGAGGGGGAGTTCAGGTCCCCGCCGTCAGAGCGATCCGCCGAGCGTGCCCTTGGTGGAGGGCACCGCATCGCGCTTGCGCGGGTCGATCTCCACCCCGGCGCGCAGCGCGCGGGCAAGCGCCTTGTAGCAGCTTTCCACGATATGGTGGTTGTTCTCGCCATACAGGTTCTCGACGTGCAGCGTCACGCCGGCGGCCATGGCGAAGGCCTGGAACCACTCGCGGAACAGCTCGGTGTCGAAATCGCCGATCTTGTCGCGGGTGAAGTTCACCTTCCAGATCAGGTAGGGCCGGTTGGAGAAGTCCAGCGCCACCCGCGTCAGCGTCTCGTCCATCGGGACATAGGAATGGCCGTAGCGCTGGATGCCCTTGCGGTCGCCCAGCGCCTTCGCCACCGCCATGCCGATGGCGATGCCGGTGTCCTCGGTGGTGTGGTGATAGTCGATGTGCAGGTCGCCGTCGGCCAGGACCGTCAGGTCCATCAGGCTGTGGCGCGACAGCTGTTCCAGCATGTGGTCGAGGAAGCCGACCCCCGTCTTGACGTCGTAGACGCCGGTGCCGTCAAGGTTCAGCGCGACCCGGATCCGGGTCTCCGTGGTGTTCCGCTCGATCGAGGCGCGGCGGCCGCCGTTGGTGGGGGTCTGGTCCATGGCGGTTTTGTAGCAGGAAGCATCCCTGCGCGCCAGCATCCGGCACGAATGATGCGCGCTCTGTCCATTCCGACGATTGTCCTACATGGGTGTGCAGAGTACAGTCTTTCACACTTCATGCGTGCATATCCGACTATGACGACCCACCCGCGCCGATTCGCCGCAGTCCTGATTCTCCTTCTCGGTCTGTTGCCGGCCGGCTGCGGCG
The DNA here is from genome assembly GCA_965650625.1 of uncultured Azospirillum sp. Taxonomy (GTDB): domain Bacteria; phylum Pseudomonadota; class Alphaproteobacteria; order Azospirillales; family Azospirillaceae; genus Azospirillum. The sequence goes on from CBFGPE010000005.1 coordinate 80,422, forward strand.
GCATGTCCCCGCCTCCGCCGGTCGGAAAGGCGGCGCCGCCGGTCGCCGCCGGCACCACGGCGCCCTTCCGCTTCGGCGAACTGACGATCGGGTCGATGCGGCGGGGAATGCAGATCGGCCGCTATGTCTGGGGCATCGACTGTGCTCCGCCCTATGACGACGTCTATTGGACCAGCGGCGTCAACATGCGGCGCGGCTCCACCTTCGACGAGCGGTTCGCCGAGGTGATGACCGCCGTCGGCTTCGACGTGGTCGGCCGGCCCGGCGGTCCCGACAACCCGGACGGCAACCGCAGCCGCGCCCGCTTCACCGTGCAAGGCGACCTGCGCGACGTGCAGCTGGAGCTGTGCCACCGCACCAATTGGCTGACCGGCAGCAGCAAGGGCAGTTCCGGCACCGGCAGCGTCAGGGTGGGATGGACGGTCTATGACGCGCGCGGCGACGGGCTGGTCCACCGCCTGGTCACCACCGGCGCCACGGCGCAGGAACGCGGTGTGCCCCAGGGCGAGACCCTGTTGGTCGAAGAGGCCTTCGCCGCGGCGGTGGAGGCGCTCGCCGCCGATGCCGGTTTCCGCACCCTGCTGTCCGGCGGCTCCCTGCCCTCCCCGGCCGCGTCGCCATCAATGGCGTTTCCCGTGACGGCACCGGCCGGATCCCGACCCATTCCGCTGACGCCGACCGCCACGCCGACCGCGTCACCGTCCGCTCCGGCCGCAGCCCCTGCACAGGCTGTCCCTAACCGCCTGCTCCTTCGAGGCGGGACCGGATCCGGCCGAATCGCATCGTCGAGGATACCGGTCGGCCGGTCGCATGGGCTGGTGATCGGGGAAGCCGACGTCGCCGGCGAGGTGCAGGGGGTGGTGCTGGCTCCCCTCCCCGGATCCGACCCCACCGTCACGGTGCGCCCGGCCCGCGGGGTGGAACTGACCGGCTGGGTGGTCGGGCGCGACGCGGCCAGCGGCTTCGCCCTGGTTCGGGTGCCGGCGCGGCTGCCTGCCCTGCCCGTGCGCACCGCGACCCTGCGCGTCAGCGAACCGGTGCGGGCGGTCATCGGCGGACGCGGGAAGGAAATGGCCGGCATCGTCGGCGGTCTGCCGGCCGACGAGGCTCGCGGCGGCACCCTGATCCAGGCGGATCTGGGCTCGGCCGACCTGTTCACCGCGGTGACGGAAGCCGGCGACCCGCTGCTCGACGGAAGCGGCGCACTGGTCGGCGTGGCACCGGCCGCCGGCCGCTCCCCCGTCACGCCGGCCGGGCTTGTGGAGTTCCTGGCGATCGGCCCGCTGCTCGACCGTCTTGGGGCGGATCCGGTTGCCGCCGTCCAGCCTCTCACCCCGTCCAAACGCGACAAACCACGCCGCAACAGCCCGCCCGACCCGCTGTGGGAGGACGAGGCGCCGGACGGCGAACCGCTTGACGGCGACATTGCCCCTCCCACATAGACCGGATGCCCTGCCGCCACGATTCATGGGGTTTTGAGCTTCTGCATCTGGGCGGCAGGCCGTTCCCCATTTTCCAGCATGGTTTCCGCATGACCTATCCAGCGTCCAATCCACATGATCCCATCCAATGGCACGGCACCACCATCCTGTCGGTGCGCAAGAACGGTCAGGTGGTGATCGCCGGCGACGGGCAGGTCTCGGTCGGCCAGACGGTGATGAAGGCCAACGCGCGCAAGGTCCGCTGGCTGGCCGGCGGTTCGGTGATGGCGGGTTTCGCCGGCGCCACCGCCGATGCGATGACCTTGTTCGAGCGGCTGGAAGGCAAGCTGGAGCAGTATCCCGGCCAGCTGACCCGCGCCTGCGTCGAGATGGCCAAGGACTGGCGCACCGACCGCTATCTGCGCCGGCTTGAGGCGATGATGGCCGTCGCCGACAAGTCGGTCAGTCTTGTGCTGACCGGCAATGGCGACGTGCTGGAGCCGGAGGACGGGTTGATCGGCATCGGCTCCGGCGGGTCCTACGCCCTGTCGGCGGCCCGTGCGCTGATCGACATCGACGGGATGGATGCGGAAGCCGTGGCGCGCAAGGCGATGAAGATCGCCGCCGGCATCTGCGTCTACACCAATGAAAACGTCACCCTGGAAAAGCTGTGACCGCCATGACGATTCAGACCGCTTCCGTGTCCGCCGACAGCACCGCCTTCAGCCCGCGCGAGATCGTCTCGGAACTCGACCGCTACATCGTCGGTCAGAACGACGCCAAGCGCGCGGTCGCCATCGCGCTGCGCAACCGTTGGCGCCGGCAGCAGCTGCCCGAGGGCTTGCGGGAAGAGGTGTTGCCGAAGAACATCCTGATGATCGGCCCGACCGGCGTCGGCAAGACCGAGATCGCCCGCCGCCTCGCCCGGCTGGCCCAGGCCCCCTTCCTGAAGGTGGAGGCCACCAAATTCACCGAGGTCGGCTATGTCGGCCGCGACGTCGAGCAGATTGTCCGCGATCTGGTGGAGGCCGCCATCGGCCTGACCCGCGAGCGCCTGCGCAAGGAGGTCGCCGCCAAGGCCGAACTGCGGGCGGAGGAGCGCGTGCTCGACGCGCTGTGCGGAGACAGCGCCAGTGCGGAGACGCGCGCCAAGTTCCGCAAGATGCTGCGCGAAGGCACGCTGAACGACAAGGAGATCGAGGTCCAGGTCGCCGACACCGGCGCCGGCAATATGCCGACCTTCGACATCCCCGGCATGCCGGGCGCCCAGATGGGCATGCTGAACCTGAACGACATGTTCGGCAAGATGATGGGCGGCCGCACCAAGACCCGCCGCATGACGGTGGCCGAAAGCCACGGCGTGCTGATGGCCGAGGAGTCCGACAAGCTGCTGGACCAGGAAAAGGTGGTGGCGGAGGCGATTCGCGCGGTCGAGCAGAACGGCATCGTCTTCCTGGACGAGATCGACAAGATCTCCGCCCGCTCCGATGCCCGCGGCGCCGATGTCAGCCGTGAGGGCGTTCAGCGCGACCTGCTGCCGCTGATCGAAGGCACGACGGTGTCGACCAAGCACGGCCCGGTGAAGACCGACCACATCCTGTTCATCGCGTCCGGCGCCTTCCACATCGCCAAGCCGTCCGACCTGCTGCCCGAGCTGCAGGGCCGACTGCCGATCCGTGTCGAGCTGAAGGCACTGAGCCAGGACGACTTCAAGCGCATCCTGACCGAACCGGAAGCCAGCCTGATCCGTCAGTACAAGGCGCTGATGAAGACGGAGGAGGTCGATCTGGTCTTCACCGACGACAGCATCGACGAGCTGGCCCGTCTGGCGGCGGAGATCAACAGCTCCGTCGAGAACATCGGCGCCCGGCGCCTGCATACGGTGCTGGAGCGCCTGCTGGAGGAGATCAGCTTCGCCGCCAGCGACCGCGCCGGCGAGACCGTCACCATCGATGCCGCCCTGGTCCGCGAGCGGGTCGGCGGTCTGGCGAAGAACGCCGATCTGTCGAAGTTCATTCTGTGATTGGGCGGGGGGCACTCGCGTCGGGTGCCCCCTGCTTCACGTGAAACATTCCTCCGTTGGCCCCCTACCCGCCTGCCGCCACCTTCACGCTCTTCGGCAGCAGCAGCGCGTAGCTCCCCCGGCTTTTCATCACCCCGGCCCGCTGCTCCGCCTCCGGGCCATGGCCCCAGAAGACATCGCCGCGCACCGGCCCGCGGATCGCCCCGCCGGTGTCCTGGGCGACCAGCAACCGCTGCAATCGCTGCCCGGCATCGAGCGGGTCCTCGGCATCCAGCCAGACCGGCACGCCGTAAGGCATGAACTTCGAGTCCACCGCCAGACTGCGGCCCGGCGTCAAGGCCACGCCCTGCGCGCCGTTCGGACCATCGCCCGACAACGGTTGGAAGAAGACGTAGGACGGGTTGACGTTCATCACCGCCGCGGCTTGATCGGGATGGGCGAGCAGCCAGTCGCGGATGGTTTGAAGCGAGACCTCCTCCCGCTTCAGCGCGCCGCGCTCGATCAGCTCCTTGCCGATGGCGACGTATTTGTGGCCGTTCTGGCCGGCGTAACCGACGCGCATCTCACCGCCGTCTGCCAGCTGGATCCGCCCCGACCCCTGGATTTGCAGGAAGAAGGCGCCGATCGGATCCTTCACCCAGACCAGTTCCAGCCCCTTGCCCTTGAGCGCCCCCGCGACGATGGCGGCGCGATCCTCGTAAGGCTTCAGCCGACCGTCCACCACCCGGCCGGCGGTGCGCTCCCCCTTCCAGCGATCGGAGAAATCGCCGAGATCGACCATCACCAGATCGGCCGGGCGGCGATAGAGCGGCACCGGATAGGCCGGATCCGGCTTGCGGCTGCCCTCCAGCTCGGCTTCGTAATAGCCGGTGAACAGCCCCTCGCGCGTGCCGTTGTTGCCAGCGGCATAGGGGGTGAAGTTCGCCTCGAAAAAGGCACGGGCGGCGGCATCGTCGCCGGCCGGCAGATCCGCCAGTTGAGCGCAAGGGCCTTGCCAGTCGCCGATGGTCCCCGCCACCCCGCCCGGCCCGACCGGCCGGTCTTTCGGCTGCGTCCTGAACCGGGCGCAGGAGCGGGCGAGCGCCGGCACCGCCTGGGCAACCGGGTCGGTGCGCCAGCCCGGCAGCTCGGCGAAGGACAGCGGCGCCAGGGTCAGGGCATCGGGCGGCGGCTTCGCCTCTTCCTTGGGGGCGCAGGCCGAAAACAGCAACGCCACCGCCCCGAAGAGGGCGATGGCGCTGAAACCGGGACGGTGACGGAACGTCATTACTGGACCGGACGAACCTCGACCAGCGCCCAGTTGGGATCGCGGGAGCGGAGGTTGCGGGCGAAGGTCCAGACGTCGGTGTTCTCCACCAGCGCCTTGGGATCGCCGTCGATGACGGCGCCGTCGCGGTCACGCACCACATTCACCTGATCGGTGACCAGACGCACGGTGACGCGGGCGGTGCGGGCGGCATCCAGCTTCACCTCCACCACCTCGGCCTCGCGAACGATCTCGATGCGGGCCTCGTGCTGCTCGCCGGCGGCCTGACGGTCGCGGATGACACGGGCGAAGCTTTCATAGACGTCGTCGGCCAGCAGCGGACGCAGCGTCGCGGTGTCGCCGCGGGCGAAGGCGTCGACGATCATGGCGAAGGCCGCCTTGGCGCCTTCCAGGAAATGCTTCTCGTCGAAATTCGGATCGGCGGCGCGGAGCTGGTCGATGGAGGCGGCGAGCGACAGCGGCTCGTCCGAGGCCGTCACGTCCGCGCCGGGTGCGGCATCAGGCCGCGGCCGGTTACGCTCCGGCAGGGGCACGACATTGTCGGGCTTCGCCGGGTTCGGAGCGGCGGTGAAGGGGTTGGGGCGCTGACGCTCCTCCCCCGTCCGGCGGCCGAGCACGCTGCGCAGCCGATAAACGAGGAAGGCCGCGATCATCGCGAAGATCACGATCTCGATGAACACGAACCCGTCTCCCATCATCTGTTCCTTCCAAAACCACTTGTCGTGAAGCCTTTAGCGGGGGCGAAATCGCCGGCGGATCCGGCCCGCCCCTGGACCTTGCGGCCGGGCGGCATTACGTGTTGCTTGCCCGCCAGTGAACGCCACCAGTAACCGCCAATTGGATGCAGCCGCCGGTGTTTCGTCCGGACGACCTATCCAAACCTAGATAGGGGCAGCGAGCCCGAAGAGCAAGGACACCATGAATCCCCTGTTGTTGATCCTTCTTCTGCCGATCCTGGAGATCGTCGGATTCATCCAGGTCGGCGATTGGATCGGCGCCGGGCCGACCATCGGGCTGCTGGCCCTGTCGGCGGTGGTGGGTGTGCTGCTGGTCCGTCACCAGGGGCTGGCCTCGCTGACCCGCGCCCAGGCGGCAGCGGCCCGCGGCGAGGCGCCGATCGGCACCGTCCTGGACGGCTTCTGCGCCGTGCTGGCCGGCATCCTGCTGATCATCCCCGGCTTCCTGACCGACATCCTGGGCATCGCCCTGCTGATCGGGCCGCTGCGCCGCGGCATCGGCCGCTGGCTGCTCGGCCGCATGGGGGCCGGGATGCCGGTCTTCACCACCACCGCCGGCCGCCCCGGCTTCGGCGCCGGCAATTTCGGAGCCGGGGGGTTCGGCGGACCCGGTTTCGGCGCGGAGGGCCCCCGGCAGGCCGATGATCCTTTCCGTCCCGCCCCTGGGGTGCCCGGCGTTATCGACGGCGACTACCGCGACGTTACGCCCGGCGATGGAAAGATGGGCGAAGGAAAGACGGGCGATGAAACCGACGACCGCGACGCGCCCCGGCTGACCGATTCCCAATGGGGGAAGCACCGCCCGGATGAGCGGCGCTGACCGGCCGGCGGGCCGGCGGTTTCCGTTGGCAGGACGACCGATCCGTGATAGCCAGCCCCTTGGGCGAAGGCACAACCGTCGCGAACCAACCCCTGTCACCTCACATCCGGGTCGGCCCACCGTCCCCGCCCTTTCCCGATGGGGAACGATGGCCGGGACGACAGCCGGCGATTAGGAGTCCGTTATGTCCGATCAGATGAGCAACGGCGCCGAGCAGCAGCAGACCTCTTCGCTGCCGATGCATGTCCTCGCGCAGTATGTGAAGGACTTCTCGTTCGAGAACCCCAACGCCCCGCAGAGCCTGCTGCCGAACCAGCCGCAGCCGCAGGTGAACATCGGTGTCGATGTCCAGGGCCAGAAGGTCGGCGACGACATCTATGAGCTGACGCTGAACCTGCGCTGCGAGGCCCGCCAGGGCGAGTCCGTGGCCTTCCTGGTCGAGCTGGCCTATGGCGCGCTGTTCCAGTTCCCCGGCCTGCCGGAGGAGCATCACCGCCCGGTCCTGATGATCGAAGGCGCCCGGATGATCTTCCCGTTCGCCCGCGCCATCGTCTCCAGCGCGACCCGCGAAGGCGGCTTCCCGCCGCTGATGATCAACCCGATCGACTTCGCCGAGCTGTACCACCGCCAGTCCGGTCAGCAGGCCGAACAGCCGCAGCAGCCGCCCTTCTGATCCGGCGGATCGGGCCAAGGGATCAAGCTGAGCTGAAAAAGAAAGGGCGGGTGGCCGAAAGGCCCCCGCCCTTTTTCCGTGCCGCCCTCCCCCGAAGGAGAGGGCAGATCCGGGTCCTACTGGTTCATGCTCTCGAAGAACTCGTTGTTCGACTTGGTGTGCTTCAGCTTGTCGACCAGGAAGTCCACCGCGTCGGTCACGCCCATCGGCATCAGGATGCGGCGCAGGATCCACATCTTCGACATGGTGCCCTTGTCGACCAGCAGTTCCTCCTTGCGGGTGCCCGACTTGGAGATGTCGATGGCCGGGAAGGTGCGCTTGTCGGAGAGCTTGCGGTCCAGCACGATTTCCGAGTTGCCGGTGCCCTTGAACTCTTCGAAGATCACCTCGTCCATGCGGCTGCCGGT
>CBFGPE010000006.1:0-83476 GCA_965650625.1 uncultured Azospirillum sp.
CCCGTTCCGCCACCTCCGGCACGCTGTCGAACAGCGCATCGATGGCGTCCTGGCTGACCTCCGGCCCGCCCAGCTGCGGACCGTTCAGCAGATGGGCGTCGGGCCGGGTATCGCCTAGCTTGCGGTGCGAGGCGACCTCGCCCGGGGCGTGATGCTGCGGGTCGGCGGCGGTCAGCCGGTCGACGCCCCAGATCTCGATCATCGTGTTCACGCGCTCTTCGATGTAGCGCAGCGTGTTGACGACCTTGGTGGTGCGCTGGCCGGTGATGTCCTGGAAGGAGCAGGCGGTCATGATCTCGATGCACCACGCCTCGATCGCATCGATCCGTTCGGCCAGATCGGCGTCGTCGCGCGGGATCGACATGGTGATTTCCTGAATCTTCTCCGTCGCGTTCAGGATGTCGGTGGTGGCGCGTTCGGTGGCGGCGACGATCTCGTCCAACTCGCCGGTCGCCGCCTCGATGCGGTTGGACCCGGTGTCGGTCGCCTTCAGGGCGGCGATGTCGCTGCGCGCCTCGCGCACCACCTGGGTGATGGCGGTCAGCTCCTGCTGGATGCGCGGGTCCTCGCCGGGAACGAAGGAGGTGAAGGCGCTGGACGAGGTGCCGCTCAGCCGGTCGACCTGAGTTTCCAGCTTGCCCACCAGCCGGTGGAACTCGTCGGAGGCGACGACGCGGCTGCGCCGGTCGCGCATGCGCAAAAAGGCCCGCCCCCGCGCCGTCTGCGACAGGGCCTCTTCCATCTGCAGATACTCTTGCTCGGTCAGTTCGAGCAGTGACCCGCCGCTCATAGCGCTCAACCCGTTTTCGACAGCCGCGCCTCCCCGGTATTTCCGGGGGCTGCGCCGACCCTGTCCTATACCACCCAATTTCTTTACCGGGAGTTTCCGCCGTTGCCGCGCTATCATCGCCCCAACGGGGTTTCCAGAGGGTGGACAGGCTTGAACCGCCTTCCTTTTTTTCCCAAATCAGCCCGATCTAGCGACGATCTGCACAAGAAACTCCCAGCAAGAAAGGAAAAGGCCATGAAGAGGGCGGTGCGTCCGGTGGTGTTTGCTGCGGCAGTCGGACTGGCGGCGGTGACCGGCGGCGCGCTGGTCGCCCCGGCCGACTCGGCGCTGGGCCGGTTCGGTTCCGCCGTCGGCCTCGGCTCTTCGCCCGCGGCGGCTGCACTGCCGCTGGGCGCGGTCGGCGGCGGTACCATCGCCCCGATGCTGGAGCAGGTGACGCCGGCCGTCGTGAACATCTCGGTGCTGAGCCAAGCGCCCCAGGCGGAAAATCCGCTACTGCGCGACCCGTTCTTCCGCCGCTTCTTCAACCTGCCGGACCAGATGCCGCAGTCCAGGCCGCAGGTCAGCGCCGGGTCCGGCGTGATCGTCGACGCCCGCAACGGCTATGTCGTCACCAACAACCATGTGGTGGAGAATGCGCAGGAGATCGCGGTCACCCTGAAGGACCGCCGCCGCCTGCGCGCCAAGCTGATCGGCCGCGACGCCGCCACCGACATCGCGCTGTTGCAGATCAAGGCCGACGGGCTGACAGCCCTGCCCATCGGCGACTCGGACCGCGCGAAGGTCGGCGATTTCGTCGTCGCCATCGGCAACCCGTTCGGGCTGGGGCAGACGGTGACCTCCGGCATCGTCTCGGCCCTCGGCCGCAGCGGCCTGAAGATCGAGGGGTACGAGGACTTCATCCAGACCGACGCCTCGATCAACCCCGGCAATTCCGGCGGCGCGCTGGTCAATTTCCAGGGCGAGTTGATCGGCATCAACACCGCCATCATTGGCCCGGCCGGCGGCTCGGTCGGCATCGGCTTCGCCGTGCCGGTCAGCATTGTCCGCTCGGTGATGGAGCAGCTGCGCGAATATGGCGAGGTGCGGCGCGGCCGGCTGGGCGTCGCCATCCAGGATCTGACGCCCGATCTGGCGGAAAGCATGAGCCTGAAGGGCGACGAAGGTGCACTGATCGCCAAGATCGAGCGCGGATCGCCGGCCGACAGCGGAGGCTTGCGCAGCGGCGACGTGGTGATCGCAGTCGATGGCCGGCCGGTGCGCAGCGCCACCGATTTCCGCAACCGCATCGGTCTTCTGCGCGTCGGTACGCCGGTGCAGTTGACGGTGATGCGCGAGGGCGGGCAAAAGTCGGTTACCGTCCGCACCGCCCGCTGACCGTTTAGGAGCCACCCCGTACCGGCATGATGCGTTCCAACCCTCCCCGCCGCCCGGCCGCCCCGCCGGCCCCCACGCCCGGCCGCAGCGCGGCCCAGCGCCAGCGCGAGATCGCGACGCTGCTGATGCGGCTCGACGCCATGCTGAAGCAGTCGGCGGATCTGGCACAGACGGCGCGCGAGCGGGTGTCGGTCGGTGGGCTGGCCCGCTACCGTCGTTTCAGCCGGCGGGTGCGCGACTTCTTCGCGCTGGCCGCCCTGACGCAGGAGCGGCTGGACGCGGCGCCGGAGGAGATGGAGGATCTGATCGATCCCATGACCACCGCGCTGGAGCGTCTGCACGCCCGCATGGTGGTCCAGTTCGTGGAGGGCAGCGCCGGCTTCTTCGCCAGCTTCGCGCGGGTGAAGGCTCTGCCCATCGGCACCCACGAGATGTGCGGGGTGGAACTGCGCGGCGTGCTGGAGATCCGCAAATTCCTCGACGACCCGCTCTATGAGGGGGAGCGGGGACAGGCGCTGCGTGCCGAGGCCGACCGCATCGCGGCCCTGATCCGCCGCGTGATGGACCGCATTCCGCCGCTGCCCGATTTCGGCGACGAACCGAGCATCGGCCCGCGCGGCACGTTGAACAGTCCGCTGAAGGGGCCCAACGCCCATATGCCGCCCGGTCGCGCTGCCGCCCGACCTGCTGTGGCTCGGCCGGCCAACATGCCGCCGCCCGCTCCGCCGGCGCCGAACCCCAGCACCGAAGTCCGTTCGCTGAGCCTCGACCAGTTCGAGGACGACGACGAGGAATAGGAAGGGAAGGGGGCGGCGCGGGCACCGCCCCCACCGTCCGTTACCGGCGGTGCTTGCCCTCATCCGCCGTCAAGGCGCCGACAGCGGCGCCGGCGGCACCGCCCAACAGGCCGCCATAGATCGCGCTGCCGCCGGTGACGGCGCCGATGGCCGCACCGCCGGCCGCACCGATGGCGCCGCCGGTCAGCGCGCGGTTCTCGCGATGATTCAGGTTCGAACAGCCGCCGAGCAGGGTCGCGCCGATCAGCAGCGCCGTCGCTCCGGTGGTGAATGTCCGCGTGGTGATCTTCATCGGTCTCTTCCTTCAAGCGTAGGCACGGCAACACAAAGGACCGCCGCCGAATCCCGCATCGTCGGGCAAGGCAGTGCGGTCAAGTTTATGTTTGGTGAGTGCCGCCGCCCGGTGCTGTGACCATTTCGGGGTATTCGCCCTATCCGTGCGGGGCGTGCCACCCCATTCGGTGTTCGAAGGTTGCAGAGGAGGGTGACAAAGTTCAGGCGGTCATTGGCCAGGGCGGCCATTGTCGGCGGGGTGCAAATTTCCTTCATTTTATTATGGTTACCACATTGTGTGGTAAGACCACATCAATTGTGTACGGACGATTACAAAGAGACGCAAATTTCTCAATGAAAAATCATTGTGGCTTGTCTAGGACACCCTTTCGGCCCCGAAGCATCATGCTTCGGGAAACAGAGATCGGCCGTTGCCGCGGGGGCTTGGACTCTCCACGGCGAAAGGCCGGCGCAGGGAAGACCAGAGATGACGATCGACGACAGGGATTTGGACAGGGGCGGACCAGCTCGCTTGCCATCCGCACCGCCGCCCGATGCACAATTGGGGCGGATCATCGAAATGGCGTTCTCCGGCTTGTGGGTGATCCGGCGCCATGGGGCGTTGACCGAGGTCGGTGGACGGCTCTACTGGCCCGACCACGCTTCGTTGGAACGCGCGGCGGCGCAGGACGGCGTGCACCTGTCCGACATCGTCATCCACACCGGCCGACTCGGCTCCGACAGGCGATAGGAGGACGGCCATTCTCCTTCCGGGGGATGGGAACGCGACGAACGGACAGTTGCGCGGGTGACAGGCTTCTTCCAATATCCGATGGATCGGCGGCCGTCAGAACTGGACGTTCCGCAATCTCCGTTTCATTGGGGCCTATGGAAGACATCGACCGCCAAAGAACGCTTGCCTATTTCGAAAGGCTGGGAAAAGAGCGGGTTCGACTCTATACCGCCATCGACTGCGAGCGTTTTCTCGGCGACTGGCAGGTCCGTGAATTGGCCGACCAGTGGCTTGACGCCAAGAATGCGGAAGACAGGCCGCGTTTGCTTGGCCGGCCGTTGTGGCGGCGGCTGTTGGCCGACCGTCGTCCCTGACCGTTCTTCCCGTCCCCGCTTCGGCAACGGCCCCGGTCGTCCGGCGCCCCGTCCGGCCGGATGGTGAGATAGGCCGACCCGTCGATCCGCATAAAACCTACCCCTTATCGTCGTTCCAATCTCCGCCCCAGCCCTGCCAAGGCGGGATGACTTTGTCGGCACCCCACAATAGGTGGTGGCCGCTGCCGCTTAAACACGGGTAGCGTTCGGCGGAACCGTCACCCGCCGGGCGGTGTTACCGTTTCCGGCTAAGCAAGAAGTGGCCGTATCCCCACATGGTTTCCGACACGATGCCGTTGCGCGCGCTGCGTTCCCATTCCTCTCCGCTCTACCGGCTGCCCGGTTCGGCGCTGGTCCTGATTGCCTGCACCGCCGCGGTTCTGCTGACCATCGGGCTGTCGGCGGTCTTCGCCTGGCGTGACCGCGACGAGGCGGTCCAGCAGGCAACCGGCGTCGCCGGCAACATCGGCCTGCTGGCGGCGGAGCATGCCGCCCGGCTGATCGAGTCGGGAGACCTGCTGCTGACCCAGACGGCGACGCTGGCCGGTCCGGCCGGGACGCCGCTGCCCGACGACGCGGCAACGCGCGACCGCATGGCCCTGCTGGCGGCCAGCGCCCCCCATGTGGTCGGGCTGGAGATCCGCGATCCGTCGGGCGCGCTGCGGCTGTCGAGCCTGTCCGACGCGGCGCCGGGCGGCGCCCGGCCGGTACTGAAGCCGGACGGCATGACCATCGGCATCGGGCGGATGAGCGGCAGACCAGGGGGACGTTCGGTCATCACGCTGGCACAACCCCTGCCGGGTGCGGCAGGCGGCGCGCCGCGCGGCTGGGCGGTGGCCGGACTGGACGCGCGGGCCTTCCGCGACGTCTACCACTCGCTCGACGTCGGCTATGGCCACAGCATCGCCATTCTGCAGCCGGACGGCACCCCGCTGCTGCGCGAGCCGGAGGGCGGCGGCGTCATGGGCGGCAATGCCGGGGACGACACCGCCAGCCATGCCGACGACATCGTCGTCACCCGCCCGGTGGGCGACACCGGCCTGTCGGCCATGGTGACCATCGCCACCGGCAGCGTGCTGCGCCGCTGGAGCGAGCGGCTGTGGATCTACGCCGCCTTCGCCGCCGCGGCCTGCGCCACGGTCGCGGTGATCGGCGCCCTCGCCATCCAGCGTGCCCGGCGCGAGCGCGAGGCGGAGGACGCCCTGCAGCACGCCTATGACACGCTGGAGGAGCATGTCCACCAGCGCACCGCCCAGCTGGAGCGCGCCAACGCCCAGCTGGAGGCGGCGGTGACCGACAAGGAGGTCCTGCTGAAGGAGGTGCAGCACCGGGTGAAGAACAACCTTCAGGTCATCTGCAGCCTGCTGCGCCTGCAGGCGGCCCGCATCGACGAGCAGGCCCGCCGCGGCTTCGACGAGAGCCTGCGACGCATCCAGACCATGAGCCTGTTGCACGAACTGCTTCACCGCTCCGAAGAGCCGGCGCACATCAACTTCGCCGACGCGCTGCGCCAGATGTGCGACGGGCTGGTCCGTTCCGACAATCCGACCGCCGCCCGGCTGGAACTGGAGGCGCAGGACTGGATCGTCGACGCCGACCGCGCCACGCCGCTGGCCATCGCCACCAGCGAACTGGTGTCGAACGCGCTGCTGCACGCCTTCCCGCACGGGCATCCCGGCACCGTCCGCGTGATGCTGGAGCGCGACGAGGCCGGCATGCGGCTGATCGTGCGCGACGACGGCGTCGGGCTGCCCGCCGGCATGCCGAGCCAGCACAAGCGTCCCGGTCGCGGCGGTTCCAGCAGCGGCCTCGGCCTGAATCTGGTGCAGGCGCTGTCCCATCAGGCCGGCGCCACGCTGAAGATCGAGCGCGACAGCGGCACCATCTTCACCCTGACCATTCCCGAACAGCCGGCCCGCCAGCGCGCCAAGACGGCGGCTTAGGGAAGCAACCGTCCGATACGGCTCGCTTGAAACGAGAAGGGCCTCCCCATCCGGCCGGAGGGGGAGGCCCTGAACCTCAGTCGTGAACCGCCATGCGACGGTAACTGCGACTACTCCAGCATGCTGCGCAGCATCCAGGCGGTCTTGTCGTGGATCTGCAGACGCTGGGTCAGCAGGTCGGCGGTCGGCTCGTCGCTGCCCTGTTCGGCCAGCGGGAAGACGCTACGGATGGTGCGGGCCGCGGCCTCATGGCCTTCGACCAGCTGGCGGATCATGTCGTTCGCCTTGGGAACGCCCGCCTCTTCCTTGATCGAGGCCAGCTGCGCGAACTGCGAGAAGCTGCCCGGCGCCGGATAGCCCAGCGCGCGGATGCGCTCCGCGATCTCGTCCAGCGCGGTCCACAGCTCCGTGTACTGGGTCATGAACATGGTGTGGAGCGTGTTGAACATCGGCCCGGTGACGTTCCAGTGGAACGAATGGGTCTTGATGTAGAGCGCGAAGGTGTCGGCCAGAACCTTGTTCAGCCCTTCGGCGATGGATTTGCGGTCTGCGTCCGAGATCCCGATGTCGATCTTCATTCTTCGATCCTTTTTGTTGGGTCCTGCATTGTACCCCGGCTTTGGCCCCGGCTTCGGCGCGGCTGTCAGCGGCCGCCGCCCCGCGGTCCCGGACAACAGCTTGGGCGCAGGCGGATCGTTTCAAGTCTGATGCGGCCAAACTTCGCGGATGGGAGGCGAGACTTCGGGGTATATGCCGCCCGACGCACCTCCTCAGCCCGCCCGCAGCCGGCCGATGAAGTGCGTCACCTCGCGGTTCAGCGTCACTGCCTGACCGTCCAGCAGTTCCGCGGCGCGCAGAACCTCGCCGGCCGCGGTGCCGGTCTCGCCGGCGCTGGTGGAGACCGTGGCGATGGTTTGGGAGACTTCGGCGGTGCCGGCGGCAGCCTCCTGCACGTTGCGGGTGATCTCCTCCGTCGCGGCGGCCTGCTGTTCCATGGCGCCGGCGATGGAGCCGACGATCTCGTCGATGCCGACCACCGTCTCGCCCACCCCCTTGATGGCGGCGACGGCGGCCCCGGTCACCTGCTGCATGGAGGTGATCTGGGTGCCGATCTCTTCGGTCGCCTTGGCGGTCTGGGTGGCGAGGCTCTTCACCTCGCTCGCCACCACGGCGAAGCCCTTGCCGGCCTCGCCGGCGCGGGCCGCCTCGATGGTCGCGTTCAGCGCCAGCAGGTTGGTCTGGGCGGCGATGGAGTTGATGAGGCCGACGATCTCGCCGATGCGGTTGGCGGCGTCGGACAGGCCGACGACATGGGCGTTGGTCTCCTCCACCGCCCGTACGGCACCGCGCACCATCTCGAAGGAGCGACGGACCTGACCGCCGATCTCGGCGATGGAGGCCGACATCTCCTCCGTCGCGGCAGCCGCCGTCTGGACGCTGCTCCCCGCCTGGGCGCTGGCGGCGGCGACGGTGGCGGCCTGCCGGTTGGCGCTGTTGGCGCGTTCCAGCATGCCGGCGGCGTTGCTGCGCACCTGATGGGCGCCGGCCCCCACCTGCTGCACCACCTCGGCCACGCGGGCTTCGAACAGGTCGGCCAGTTCCTGAATGGCGCGGCGCTTCTCCGCCTCGGCCTCCGCCTTCTGGCGCTGCTGGTCGGCGGTCAGCCGCTCCACCTCACGCGCGTTGGTCTGGAACACCTCCAGCGCGCGGGCCATGGCGCCGATCTCGTTGTGCATCCAGCCGCCCTCGACCGTGGTGTCGAGTTTTCCGGCGGCCAGATCGGCCGTGTTGCTCGACAGCCGCTGCAGCGGCCGGGTGATGGACCGCGCCAACAGCAGCCCGGCCGCCATCATCGCCGCCAGCAGCCCGGCCATCACCAGCGCGAAGTCGCGGCGGGCCGACGCCGCGGCGTCGCGGGTGGCCTGGGTGGTGGTGGCGGTGGAGCGGCCGATGGCCTCCTGCGTTTCCATCACCTTGGCGGTCAGGGCGGCGAACTGGCCGTCGGTATGGGCCATCATCGGGATGCCGATCAGGCGGTCGATGGCCGCCATCTGGTTCATCTCGTCCACCGCCTTGGCATAGGCGCCGATCCGCACCGACACCTCGTCCAGCATCGCCCGCTCCGCCTCGGCCAGCGGCATGGCACGCAGTTCGGCGATGGCGGCGCGCGCCTTGCCCAGGTTGGCGGCGATGGCGTCGCGCATGGTCTGCAGCTTGGCCTCCTCGATGCCGGAGCCCGACAATGCCAGGTGCCGCGACACGTCGCTGTGGATGACGTAGGCGATGGCGACCAGCCGGTCGATCCGGCCCAGCCGCTCCGCCGCCTCGCGGTGGATGCCGTCCACGGCACCCAGCGCCTGCTCCGACTGGCGGTCGGCCAGCACCAGCGCCGCCACCGTCAGGACGATCCCCATCAGGGGCGCCGCGAAGACCCGGCCCGCCACCGACAGGCCCGACAGACGCGCAAAGACACCGCCGTTCATGCTCACCCCCAACAGCTCCCCGCCATTCGACGTCTTACGCCGCAGCGGTCACTTGTAGATGCCGACATAGGCTACCAGGTCCTGACCGGGCACGCGCTTCACGTAGGTGACCTTCGGTTCGATCTTGTTGCTGGCAGGGTTCAGCCAGCGATACTCGACCCAGCCCTCGTCCTTCTCCTTGGCGACGGCCAGCACGTCCTGGACGATGAAGCGGCCATCCGGATCCTTGACGTTGATGACGCTCTGGCCGACGCCGGCCGGGCGCGGCGGATAGACCTTCCAGGTGCCGGCGAAGTCGATGACGTTGACGTAGATCTCGCCGTGCTTGAACGGACCGTCGGCGTTGAAGGCCTTGGCGGCCTCGTCCAGGCCCTGGGCGGCGATCAGTTCCGCCGCCTTCAGGGTGATCGACTTGGCGTCCTCCTGCGTCGGCTTGGCATCCTGTGCGATGGCAGGGGTGGACAGAGGAACCGAAACGGCAGTCCCGACGGCAATCAGGGCGACCGCCAGCAAACGAAACCACAGGCGCATGTGCAATTTCCCCAAGGAGTGGGGGGCGGACGGCGGACGCCGGGCGCCCCAGAGAGTGTTATCCGGCCGTCATCGCCTTCACGTGCGGCCATTATCACCTGAGGCTACTAGCAGAAGGTTTCATGCATTTGTCCGCCGCATTTCGACGCGTTCATACTGCATTGCGACATAGCAATAATGCAAATGATTCGCCGAATACCGCAGCTCCAGGAGGTATTCCTTTCAGTTTGAACGCTTTAGACGACTGGCTGGCGCCATCGGAGGCGGGTGGACGGGCCGGGCGCCGTTCCATGCGGCCAATCGACGCATCGGCCGCAAGGCCGCATCGCGCGTGACGGTTTGCCGCCCCTTTTTTCCATCGACAGCCGCGCCGTTCGGGTGGAGCATCGAAGGTCCGATGCGGGCGCTCCGCCGGCTCCGGACCCGATGCGCGTTTCCGCCACGCGTCCGCCGCCCCCCGATCCGGACGTGCCTGTCTTCTGGAAGTGCCAGTTTCTGGAAGTGCAAGTTTTCAAACGGACTTGTCTGAAGAGCCACACGCGAACGGGCCGCCCCGGCGGCCGGCGCCAGCGGCCCATCTCCGGCCCAGGCCCCGTCCCCGGTCACGACAGCCCGAAGCTTCGACGGGAGGTGTGAATGCCGCATACGCAAATCCGGACGGCGCGCTGCGCGGCGCTGGTCGGCCCCTATCTCGCCGGCAAGACGACGCTGCTGGAAAGCCTGCTGTTCGCCGCCGGGGCCGTCACCCGCAAGGGCAGCGTGCGCGACGGCAATGCCGTGGGCGACAACTCGCCGGAGGCGAAGGCCCGGTCGATGAGCACCGAGCTGAACGTCGCCTCCTTCGATTATCTGGGGGAGCGCTGGTCGATCCTGGACTGCCCCGGCTCGGTCGAGCTGACGGGGGAGGCGCAGGCGGCGCTGATGGCCGCCGACATCGCCGTTGTGGTGGCGGAGGCGGCACCGGAGAAGGCGGTGCTGCTGGCCCCATTGTTCAAGATGCTGGACGACCACCGCATCCCGCATCTGCTGTTCATCAACAAGATAGACACGCTGGGCGACTTGCGCGTGCGCGACGTCGTCTCCGCCTATCAGGAGGTCTCGGCCCGCAAGCTGGTGCTGCGCGAAGTACCGCTGCGCGAGAACGGCCAGATCACCGGGCTGGTCGATCTGGTCAGCGAACGCGCCTGGCGCTTCAACCCACACAAGCCGTCCGATCTGGTGGCCCTGCCCGACAGCGCTCGCGACTGGGAGGCGGAGGCGCGGCAGTCGATGCTGGAATCCGCCGCCGACTTCGATGACGGCCTGCTGGAAAAGCTGCTGGAGGACATGGCCCCCGACAGCGTCGAACTGTACGAGACGCTGGCGCATGAACTGGCCGAGGACCTGATCGTGCCGGTCTTCTTCGGGTCGGCGGAAAACGACAACGGCGTCCGCCGCCTGCTGAAGGCCCTGCGGCACGAGGGGCCGGAGGTGTCCACCACGGCGGCCCGCATCGACATCCCGGCAGACACGGCGGTGGCGGCGCAGGTGGTGAAGACGATGATGGGCTCTCATGCCGGAAAGCTCAGCCTCGCCCGCGTCTGGCGGGGCACCGTCACCGACGGCATGACCCTGGGCGGAGAGCGGGTGTCCGGCGTGTTCCAACTGTTCGGCCGCGACCAGACCAAGGTGCCGCAGGCCGCCGTCGGCGATCTCGTGGCGCTCGGCCGGCTGGAGAAGGCGGCAACCGGCGACCGGCTGACCGAGAAAGCCAACCTCGGCCCGCCCGACGACTGGCCGGCCGCCGCCCCGCCGGTGCATGGGCTGGCGCTCCGCGCCGAGAACCGCAACGACGAGGTCAAGCTGTCCGCCGCCCTGCAGAAGCTGCGGGAGGAGGACCCCTCCCTGACGCTCGACCAGTCGGCGGAGACCGGCGAACTGGTGCTGTGGGGTCAGGGCGACGTGCATCTGAAACTGGCGATGGATCGGCTGCGCAGCCGCTTCAATGTCGCGGTGAAGGGCCAGCCGCCGCAGGTCCCCTACAAGGAAACGATCCGCAAGGGCACCAGCCACCACGCCCGCTTCAAGCGCCAGACCGGCGGTCACGGCCAGTTCGCCGACATCCATGTCGAGGTCCGGCCGCTGCCGCGCGGATCGGGCATCCAGTTCGAGGATGCGGTGGTCGGCGGCGCCGTGCCGCGCCAGTATATTCCGGCGGTGGAGGCCGGCGTGCGCGAGGCGGCGGTGCGCGGGCCGCTGGGCTTTCCGGTGGTGGATTTCGCGGTGACGCTGACCGGCGGCCAGTTCCACGCCGTCGACAGTTCCGACATGGCGTTCAAGACGGTGGCGCGGCAGGCGATGGCCGACTCGCTGCCGACCTGCGAGCCGGTGCTGCTGGAACCGATCCTGACCGTCACCATTGCGGTGCCCAGCGCCTTCACGCCGAAGGTGCAGCGTCTGGTCAGCGGCCGGCGCGGCCAGCTTCTGGGCTTCGATGCGCGGCCGGGCTGGCCCGGCTGGGACGAGGTGAAGGCGTGCATGCCACAGGCCGACATGCAGGATC
Organism: uncultured Azospirillum sp.; assembly: GCA_965650625.1. Classification (GTDB taxonomy): domain Bacteria; phylum Pseudomonadota; class Alphaproteobacteria; order Azospirillales; family Azospirillaceae; genus Azospirillum. The sequence continues at coordinate 11,844 of CBFGPE010000006.1, forward strand.
TGATCGTGGAGCTGCGGTCGCTGACCTTCGGCGTCGGCAGCTACAGCGCCGAGTTCGAACGGCTTCAGGAGGTGGTCGGCAAGGCGGCCGACCGGGCCGTCGAAATCCGCCGCGATATGCTGGCGGCACAGTAAACGGAGGAACGCTCCACCGCCCGGCTGGCGGGCGGTGGAGCCGGTCCTTAGGATCAGCCGATCTTCTGCTTGGCCATGGCGCCCAGACGCAGACGGAGCGCGTTCAGCTTGATGAAGCCTTCCGCGTCCTTCTGGTTGTAGACGCTGTCCTGCTCGAAGGTCACATAGTCCATGCGGTACAGCGAGTTCGGCGACTTGCGGCCGACGACCGTGACGTTGCCCTTGAACAGCTTCAGACGGACGGTGCCGTTGACCAGCGACTGGGTCTGGTCGATCAGCGCCTGGATGGCCAGACGCTCCGGGCTCCACCAGTAGCCGCAATAGATCAGCTCGGCGTAGCGCGGCATCAGCTCGTCCTTCAGGTGCCCGGCACCGCGGTCGAGGGTGATGCTCTCCATGGCACGGTGGGCCACCAGCAGGATGCTGCCGCCCGGGGTCTCGTAGACGCCGCGCGACTTCATGCCGACATAGCGGTTCTCGACCAGATCGAGGCGGCCGATGCCGTTCTCGCCGCCCAGGCGGTTCAGCTCGGTCAGCAGGGCCGCCGGCGACAGCGCCTTGCCGTCGATGGCGACCGCGTCACCGTTCTTGAACTCGACCTCGATGTAGGTCGGGGTGTCCGGCGCCTTTTCCGGGGCGACGGAGCGGGTGAACATGTCCTCGTCCGGCTCGACCCACGGATCCTCCAGCGCCTTGCCCTCGTACGAGATGTGCAGGAGGTTGGCGTCGGTGGAGTAGGGCGCCTCGCCGCGCTTGTCCTTCGCGATCGGAATCTGGTTCTTCTCGGCGTAGTCCAGCAGCGTGGTGCGGCTGTTCAGGGTCCACTCTCGCCACGGGGCGATGACCGTGATGTCCGGACGCAGGGCGTAATAGCCCAGCTCGAAGCGGACCTGGTCGTTGCCCTTGCCGGTGGCGCCATGGGCGACGGCGTCGGCGCCGACCATGTTGGCGATCTCGATCTGGCGCTTGGCGATCAGCGGCCGGGCGATCGAGGTGCCAAGCAGGTAGGTGCCCTCGTAGAGCGTGTTGGCGCGGAACATCGGGAAGACGAAGTCCCGCACGAATTCCTCGCGCAGGTCGTCGATGAAGATGTTTTCCGGCTTGATGCCCAGAAGCTCGGCCTTCTTGCGGGCGGGCTCCAACTCCTCGCCCTGGCCGAGGTCGGCGGTGAAGGTCACCACCTCGCAGGAATAGGTTTCCTGCAGCCACTTCAGGATGACCGAGGTGTCGAGGCCGCCCGAATAGGCGAGCACCACTTTCTTGATCTGTTTGCCGGACGCGCCGCTCATGGGACTGCTCTTGCAGTAGAGAAAGGTAAGGCCGCGACCGTACGGCCTTTCCCGCCCGCCTTCAAGCCCCCCTGGGTTCCAATGCGGCGCCGGGAGGGGACGGAGCCGGCTACTCGATCTTCTCGCCGGGATAGGTGCCCCAGAAATCGGTGCGCTTCATCCAGCCGCGATAGCCCTTCACGTCGACCTCGCACCACTCGTCGCGGCACTTCTTCAGCGACCCGACGACGCCGGGCTCCGCCCGTGCCACCACCGCGCTGTCGCCGCGCGGCCCCTCGTAGATCGCGCGGGTCTGGCCGACGATCAGGATGCCGCGGCGGCCGGACAGCGCGCTCTGGTGAACCCAGCCTTCCGCCCCTTCCCAGTCGCGGATGCGGCGCCAGGTGTCGAATTCCTGGATGATCTCCACCGGCATGTCCTTGCGCTTGAAGACCCATTCGATGGGATAGCTGCCGTTGGGGCCGGAGCGCAGGTTCACCTCGCCGACGCGCACGGTGACGAAGCGGGGGATCGGCAGGCCCGACGCGTGGGTTGGATCCTTGCTTTCCGCGGCGAACGCGGCGCCCGTGCCGGTAACCGCGCCGCCCGCGACGAGCCCCATGCCCAGCCCCAGAACGAGGGCCAGGGAGGCGAGGACGGAGCGGCGGACAGACATGGCGGCACCGGAGCTGACGAGGGAAAAAACCGGGCCGCACTATAGAGACCACCCGTTCGATAGGGCAAGCGCCGCCACCCCGATCCGAGGCTGCAATCTCCCTCCCGCAGGACGGGCTTTCGCGACGGACTTCTGGACAGTCCCACAACCGCTTGGTATGGCAACCATGGACCGGAGCAGCCCGTGCCGGGACCTTGATGCGGGCGGGCCGGGGCAAGGGAGGACCAGCACCGATGACCGACAAGAAGAAGCCGCTCGTTGTCGTCACCCGCAAGCTGCCGGACGTCATCGAGACGCGGATGATGGAGCTGTTCGACACCCGGCTCAATCCGGACGACGTGCCGCTGACCCCTGTACAGATGCAGGAGGCGATGGCCATCGCCGAGGTGCTGGTGCCCACCGTCACCGACCGCATCGACCGCGCGCTGATCGAAGCCGCCGGGCCGCAGCTGCGGCTGATCGCCTCCTTCGGCACCGGCGTCGACCACATCGACCTGAAGGCGGCGCGCGAGCGCGGCATCGTCGTCACCAACACCCCCGGCGTCCTGACCGAGGACACCGCCGACATGACGATGGCGCTGCTGCTGGCCACCGCGCGCCGCGTGGCGGAGGGCGAGCGGCTGGTCCGCTCCGGCCAGTGGACCGGCTGGGGGCCGACCACCATGCTGGGCCACCGCATCAGCGGCAAGCGTCTGGGCATTCTGGGCATGGGCCGCATCGGCTCGGCGCTGGCCAAGCGGGCGCGCGCCTTCGGCATGTCGATCCACTATCACAACCGCCGCCGCGTCCATCCGGAGCTGGAGCAGGAGCTGGAGGCGACCTACTGGTCCAGCCTGGACCAGATGCTGGCGCGGATGGACATCGTGTCGATCAACTGCCCGCACACGCCGGCCACCTACCACCTGCTGTCGGAACGCCGGCTGAAGCTGCTGCGCCCGCACTGCTACATCGTCAACACCTCGCGCGGCGAGGTGATCGACGAAGTGGCGCTGACCCGCATGCTGTCGAAGGGCGAGATCGCCGGCGCCGGCCTGGACGTGTTCGAGCATGAGCCGGCGGTCAACCCGAAGCTCCTGCGGCTGGACAATGTCGTCCTGCTGCCGCACATGGGCTCCGCCACCATCGAGGGCCGCATCGACATGGGCGAGAAGGTGGTGATCAACATCAAGACCTTCACCGACGGCCACGCCCCGCCCGACCGCGTTCTGGAAGCGCTGCTGTAAGGGAGGGAATCCTTCCCCCCTCGGACGGTGTCCGGAGTGGGGAAGGGACCGCTCAGGACGTAGAGGCCTCCAGTGCGGCGGCCTCCCGCGTCGGTACATCCTGCAACGCCGCCTCCAGCCTTGCCTTGGCGGCGGCGGCCAGTTCCTCGTCGGCCTGGATGCGGGCCATGTCCTCAGGCGCGACGGCGCCAGCGGCGATCACCAGCTCGGCGAAATCGGACAGATAGACGCTGCCCTTCACGGTGCGCTGGACCAGCACGTTGCGCTTGTCCTCCGCATCGCGCTTGCGTTTGACGAAGCCCAGCACCGACAGGCGGTCGAGCGCGCGGGTCACCGCCGGCTTCGAAATGTTCAGCAGGGATGCCAGACCGCGCACCGTGTGCGGCGGGTCGGTCAGATAGACCTGGAGAAGGATCGCCAGCTGCCGCGCCGACAGGTCCGGCGCATCCTTGCGGACGCTGGCGACCAGCGCGGTGCGCCACAACCCGAGCGCCTTGAGGTTCCGTGCCATGCCTCCCCCCGGAAAGCCGCGCCCGGTTCCGCAACCGCAGCACGCGCCGCGAAGTGTCGCTTACCCGAACGATGCAGGCAAGACTTTCGCGTTCCCGGGAGAAGGTACGGCGTCGGTGCCTGCCTACTTTCCCTCGTGCTTCAGCACCACCGGCTTGGCCGTGCCGGTGACCAGCAGACTGCCGCCGGCAAGCGGGACGATGGTCAGGCTGCCGCCGGCCGACACCGGAGCGAGGCTGACCGCTTGGCGGGCGGCATTCGGAGCCGGCTTGACGTCCTTCGGCACCTCCTTGGGGTCGAAGGGGGCGTCCTCCCCCTGGCCGGCGACGTCAAAACCGCCGCACTCGCTGCCGACGCAGATGGCGGTCTCGTCGATGCGCGCCTTTCCGGCGGGATTGGTGAAGGGCGTGTCCTCGGACCCGCCGCCGTTCCAGCTCCAACTGCCGCGCAGCCAGTCGGGAAGGCGGGTGTCCTTCTGGAGTTCCAGATTGTCGGTGATCAGGCCGACGCTGCCGCTCAATCCTTGCGCGGCCACCGCCTCGGCCACCCGGCGGGCTTCCGGCTTGGCCATGCCGTAGCGGGCGGCGATCTGCGACGTCCAGTCCGTCACCGCCGCCTCCACCGCCTTGCGCAGGCGGTCGCCCCAGCCGGGCGCGATCCAACGCGGGTTGGACCAGCCGGCGGTATCCTTGAGCAGCGGGGCCAGCTGCGGCGCATCGGCGACGAAAAGGCGCGGATCGACCGCCGACTTCATGCGGTCGATGCCCATCTGGCGGTAGGTCGCGAAGCGGATGGTGCCGGTGCGGTTGGAGGCCGCCTCCAGCATCGGTGCGAACAGCTCGTCCACCGCCTTCCAGGCCGGGGAGGCGAACAGGGCGTTGTCGTCAGGGCAGGCGGGATAGGCGCCGAAATTGTCGCGGCTGCTGCCATAGAGCGGCTCCATCGCCTTCCAGGCCGCCGCCCCCCGCTTTTCCATCACCGAGCAGGGCCAGGCCATCTCCACATCGTCGCTGACGACGCGGAGCGCGGTGAGGAAGCCGTCGTCGGTGGCGAGATCGACCCCGGACGCGGTTTCGCGGGCATAGGAATCGTCGATGCCCGCGATGGCCTCGCGCAGCAGCGCCTCGGCCTTGGCGCGGTCGGGGGAGGGACCGAAGCGCAGCAGATAGGCGCTCCACCCCTTGCCCAGCCCGCCTCGGAATTCGGCCAGCCGCTTGGCGGCGCCGGCCGGGTCGGTTGCGATGCCGTCGACGGCGGCGGTCAGCGTGGCGACCGCCTTGGGCACCGACTCGGACAGGGCCGTGTGCCGGGCGTCCAGCACCGGGCCAAGGCAGGCGCCGGGGGAGGGCGCTGCCGCACATTGGTTGCGTTGGGCCAGCCACGCCCGCTGTTCGGTGCGCAGCCGCTCACGGTCGGCGGTGCCCGACAGATCCTGCAGGGTTTTGTAGGCGTCGGCGATCTCGCGGTCGGCATCGGCCAGTTTGGGATCGGCGCAGATCGCCTTTTCCACCGGCGTGGCGGCCGCCTTGCAATCGAAGGACGGCTCGGCCCGCGCGGTGCCGACCGCAACCGTGACCGAGAGTGCCAGCGCTGCTCCCACGAGCGTCGCACGGCCGATCAATCGGCTTCCCATGTCTCTCTGGCCCATCACTGCCCGGCCCATCTTGTTTCCCATGGATCGTGATCCGGGGAAGATACGGAATCGGCAGCCGCTTGTCCCATGCGGCCCCGGCATTTCAGAGAAAAGCCGATCAGAGAAACGCCATTGTGATCGCGGCGAAGTGGCAGCTGGCGGCGGCCAGCACCAGCAAATGCCAGACCGCGTTGTTGTAGGGCATCCGCTCCATCAGGTGAAAGACGACGCCGACGGTGTAGACCAGCCCGCCGGCGATCAGCAGCCACAGGGCGGGGGCCGACAATGCCGTCCCCAACGGCTCCAACGCGGTGACGACCGCCCAGCCGAGCCCGAGATTGAGCGCCAGCCCCAGTCGGTTGAAGCGGCCCGGAAAGCGCAGTTTCAGCGCTGCGCCGAAGGCGGCCCCGCCCCACACGGCGCCGCCCAGCCCAATCCCCTGGCCCAGCCCCAGCGTGAAGGGCGTGTAGGTGCCGGCGATCATCACGAAGATCATGGCGTGGTCGATCCGCCGTAGCAGAGCCTTGCCCAGGCCTGGCGGAGCGAGGTTGTAGGCGGCGGATGCCGTCAGCATCCCCACCAACCCCAAGCCGTAGATGGTCAGCGCCAGCGCTGTGCGAACCGGAACCGCACCGGAGAAGACGCCGGCATTCAGCAGCCAGACGAAACCGGCGACGCCCGCCGTCACCCCGACGGCATGGACGGCCGCATCCGCCCGCCGCTCGGCGACGCTGTAGACGGGAAACTGGTCGGCATCCGGCATCGGCACACCATCCCGGTCGACGCAAGGAGGGCGACCGCCGGAACGGCGCCTGCGTCGAACATGGTGTGCCGGCCGCGGCGGCGCCACGGGTCCTGTCCGATGGTCGGACCCCGGCGGCCGGTGCTTCGGCGAACCGCTTATGCGGGATGGGCCGGGCGGTTATTCCGCCGCGAAGGCCACGGCCGCCGGCGCACGGTGGCGGGGCATCGGTTCCGACAGGCTGGCGGCCTTGCGGAAGTAGCACAGCGCATAGACGCGGACGCAGCCGGTGAGATTGTCGCAGTCCTGGCGTTCGGCATCGATCTTCGACACCAGTTCGCTCATCGTCATGTTCTCGCGGGCGCAGATTTCCTCGAGCGACTCCCACTCCACCGGCATCAGCTTCATGCTGGTCCGCTTGCCGTTCACCCTGATGTTGCGCATGTGCATGGGAGAGCCCTCCGTTGCTGATGCATAAATGGGTATGCGAAACGGCAGGATGCGTGCTGTGAAGTTTTTCACAGGGAATGGGGCTGCCCGGGGGGAGTTCTGTCAAAGGGACAAGCGGGTACCACGGGATCGGAGGTCGACATGACACAAAGCGAGGCCTTGCGGGCGATCATAAACGAAGCCGCGTCAGCACGTTCAGCCCTGTGCGAGAACGAACTGGTGATCCGGCTGGACAATATCCTCGCCCTTGCGCAGGCGGCGCTGGCGGAGCAGGAACCGGACGAAATGCCGCAGTCATCCACCGGTGTATCTGAGACAATTGGTCACCGGCAGTCGTAAGTCCGTACAACTTAGCTGACTCGCGGATTGTTTAACGGAGTAACTTTTTCGGCGTATGCCACCGCTGTGCCGGACATGGGAGATCCATGGGCGGCCAGTGGAGGACTACTCACAACGAAATGGGAGTTTGTCATCCGATGGTTCCCGCCACTCCGACCTGCATCCTCCGCGGCACCTATGTCCGCTCCATGTTCGGCGACGTGCCTGTCGAAACCTTGAAGATCGGTGATCTGATCCAGTCGTCGGTGACCGGCGAGTTCCGTTCGATCCGCTGGATCGGCCGGCGCCTGCTGGCGGGGTCGTCCTTCGACACCGAGCATCTGCGCAAGATTCACCTGCCGGTCAGGATCGCCCGCGGCGCCATCGCCAAAGGATTGCCCGCTCGCGACCTCTACATCTCCCCCGGCCACGCGCTGCTGATCGGCGACTACGGCGTCTCGGCGCGCCTGCTGATCAACGGTTCGTCGGTTCGGCAAGTCGACGCGATGGAGAAGATCGAGTATTTCCATATCGAACTCGACAGCCATGACGGCATGTATGCCGAGGGGCTGCCGGTCGAGACCTATCTCGAAGCGGACAACCGCAAGGCCTACGACAATGCTGCCGAGTACGAGGCGCTGTATCCGGGAGACGATCCGCGCATTCAAGAGCCCTGCGTGAAGATCGACATTCCGCTGGCTGCGCTGGAGCGGATCCGCACCAATGTGAACGAGCGCGCCGGGCAGATCGGACTGGTCGAGACGGTTTGAGGGGCAGGCTGTCGAGCATGAACAGGGGGCCGTTCCATGGGCGGCCCTTTGTGCGTCGGCGCCTTGGCCGTGACTTGTCTGGCGCCGCAGGAGACCGGCAATGCGGCCGAATCGTTCCCCCGGTGAGACCCCAGCCCCTGTGCCCATAAAAAACCGCCGCTAACCCATTGGATTAGCGGCGAGTTGAACAGGGAGGCTTCACGTCTGGGAGACGCTGGGTCCGAGGACCCAACCCCGGAGGGGAGACCTCCGGGACGAAACATCGGATGCTGCGTCGCAACATCCAACGATCAAAATTTGACCATTCTGCTGCCAACTTTCCAGGCACAAATATATAAATCTACCATGCAAGACTCGCATGGCTTCAAAATACCCTTAGAAGGCTAATAAAAATGCCGAAATTGACGGTGCCGCTCCGGAAAGTAGGAAGGGCTCCGTCGATTTCGGCAATTCTCTTACGGGATCGCTAAAAATGTTCGTGGTCAGAACGGAGTTTCTGCCACTTTTTTAACCAGGAAGTCGCGGAAGACCGCGATGCGCTTGGAATGGCGCAATTCTTCAGCATAGACGAAGTAGGCGTCGACCTTCGGCCCGTCGACGTCCGGCAGGATCCGGGTCACGTCCTTGGAGAAGCTATCGACCAGGAAGTCGGGCAGCGCGCCGATGCCGAGCCCGCTCTCCACCGCGCGATAGATGGCGTAGACGCTGTTGACCTGCAGGATCGGCTTCCGGTTGGGCGAGGGGTCGCCGACCTCCATGATCCAGTTGACGTTCGGGATCGGCGCCCGCACGTCGGGCGGGTAGGTGATCAGGTCGTGATTGTCCAACTCGGCCGCCGTCTTGGGCGTGCCCTTCTTCTTCAGGTAGCTCTGGCTGGCGTAGAGGTGGAAGCGGATCGACATCAGGTGCCGCTGGATCAGGTCCGGCTGGCGCGGCGTGTTCATGCGGATGGCGATGTCCGCCTCGCGCATCGCCAGGTCCAGCTCATCGTCGTCGATCAGCAGCGTCAGCTGGATGTCGGGATAGATCGACATGAACTCGTTGATGCGCGGCGTCAGCCAGGTCGATCCGAAGGCGACGGTCGTCGTCACCCGCAGCGGTCCCTTGGGATGCTCCCGGCTTTCGGTCAGCATCGCCTCGGTCATCGACAGCTTGGCGAACACGTCGCGGGCGGTGCGGTGAAGCAGCTCGCCCTGTTCGGTCAGGATCAGCCCGCGGGCGTGGCGGTGAAACAGCGGAACGCCCAGGCTTTCCTCGAGCGCGCTGATCTGGCGGCTGACCGCCGACTGGCTGAGGTTCAACGTCTCGCCGGCATGCGTGAAGCTGCCGGCTTCGGCCACCGCGTGGAATACCCGCAGCTTGTCCCAATCCATCATGCTGTCCCGCCCCGGTGCGCAGCCGCCCGGAGCCTCCCATTATCTTGAGGACGGCGCATGGCCGCCATGCATGTTTATAGCGGGAACGCGCCCGGAACGCACGCGCTAGTAAAAGCGACTCGCACGAAAATTAATCATGATCGCCGGAATTATTCTCATCCGAAGTCACAGCGATCCGAGCATATCCGTATAATGGATGGGGGTGTTTGCGATGCTCGGAAACGGGGCGGCGGCTATTCGCCCCCATCTTTGCTAATCCGCGGCGTCGGTCAGGGCGGCGGCCTTGACCGACGCGCTGCGGGCGGTGTCATGCTGCGAGTCGGGCTGTGTTTCAGGGCGAGGGCCGCCGATATGCCCGCTGATCTCGTCGCCCGCATCTGCGGGCAGGCGCCAGAAGGGCAGGCTGGAGGCGCAGGCCATCAGCCCCACCGTCAGGAAGGCGGGAACGAAGGTGGCCGGGGTCAGGGCGCCGCCGCTCCATTGGGTGGTCAGGTGCAGCGCGGTGGCGCCGACGGCGACGCCCAGGCTCAGCGACAACTGCTGCATCACGCTGGCCAGCGTGTTGGCTCGGCTGGTCATCGGCTGCGGCACCTCGGCATAGCTCAGCGTGTTCATGCCGGTGAACTGCAGCGACCGGAAGAAGCCGCCCAGCAGCAGCGCGCCCAGGATCACCAGATGCGGCGTGTCGGGGCGGAAGGCGCCGTAGCTGGCCAGGATCGCGCCGCTGACCAGCGAATTGAGGGTCAGAACCAGGCGGAAGCCGAAGCGCCGCAGGATCGGGCCGGCCAGCGCCTTCATGGTCAGCGCCCCCGCCGCTCCCGCGAAGGTCAGCGCGCCCGACTCGAAGGCGGTCAGGCCGAAGCCGATCTGCAGCATCACCGGCATCAGGAAGGGCACCGCGCCGTTGCCGATGCGGAACAGCGCGCCGCCCAGGACCGAGGCGCGGTAGGTCGGCAGCCGGAACAGCGACGGGTCCAGCACCGGCCGCGCCACCCGGCGGGCATGGCGCAGATAGGCCAGCGTCGCCAGCAGGGCCACCGCCAGCAGGATCGCCACCGCGGTGGCCGGCAGCAGGTCGCGCCCGATATTCTCGAAGCCGAACATGAAGGCGGCCAGCGCGACGGCGCTCCACAGGAAACCACGGGCGTCGAAGTGGTCGCGCTGCTCCTCCTTCAGGTTGGGGATCAGCGCCAGCACCAGCGCGATGCCGACCAGCCCGATCGGCACGTTGATGAAGAAAATCCAGCGCCAGGAGGCATAGGTGGTGATCGCGCCGCCCACCAGCGGCCCCAGCGCCGGCCCGATCAGCGCCGGCAGGGTCATCCGCGCCATCGCCGTCACCAGTTGGTCCTTCGGCACGGTGCGCAGCAGGATCAGCCGGCCGACCGGCACCATCATCGCGCCGCCCATGCCCTGGAGGATGCGGGCGGCCACCAGCTCGGCCAGCCCGTTCGACAGACCGCAGGCGATGGACCCGGCCATGAAGACGCCGATGGCGCTGGCGAAGACGGTGCGCGTGCCGTAGCGGTCGGCCGCCCAGCCGCTGACCGGCAGGAACACCGCCAGCGCCAGCATGTAGGAGGTCATCGCCAGACTGAGCCGCAGGGGATCCTCGCCCATCGACTGCGCGATCCCCGGCAGGGCGGTGGCGATCACCGTCGAGTCGAGATTCTCCATGAACAGGGCGCAGGCGATGATCAGCGGGGTGACGCGCGACATGACGGACCGTCAGGCAGGGAGCGGAACCCTACGAATGTGAGACGTTCCGTCGCATTGACCATCGCACATGCGAAAGCCCTGCCATGCGTAAGCGCGCTTTGCCCCACAGATCAACGAGGGATCAACGCCCGGTAAACACCGGCTTCCGCTTCTCCAGGAAAGCACGGTAGCCTTCGCGGAAGTCTTCGGTGCCGAAACAGCGGTAGCATTCGGCGATCTCGGCCTCGGTCAGCGGCGCCGGGTTGGACAGGCGGCGGACATAGCGCTTGTGCAGGGTGGCGGCCAGCGGTGCGCCGGCGGCGATGCGCTGGACGGTGGCGGCGATCTCCGCCTCGAAGCCTTCGTCCGGGACGACGCGGTGGACGAGGTTCTTGTCCTTGGCCTCCGCCGCACCGAAGACGCGGCCTTCCAGCAGGATCTCCAGCGCCGCCGGACCGCCGGCGACGTCGGCGACCAGCTTCAGCTCCGTCGGTCCCATCGAGATGCCGAGCCGGCTGACCGGCACGCCGAAGCGGCTGCTCTCCGAACAGACCCGGAGGTCGCAGGCCAGCGCCACTGCCAAACCGATGCCGCAGCAGGGACCGTCGATGGCGGCCAGAACCGGGTGGCGCAAGGCGCGCAGTCCATCCAGCCCTTCGTCCATCAGGTCGCCATAGTCGGCACCCTGTTCGGGGCTGTTGCGCTCGCTCTCGAACTCCGAGATGTCGGCGCCGGGGGAGAAGGTGCGGGATCCGCTGGAGCCGGGGCCGCCGCGCATCACCACGACGCGGGTTCCCGCATCGGCTTCCAGTTCCTTCAGGTGGCCGATCAGGGCGTGCCACATCGGCTTGTCGAAGGCGTTCAGCTTGTCCGGGTTGGACAGGGTCAGGGTCGCGACCGCTCCATCGCGGGTCAGAGTGATGGTGCCGGCCATGCTGCACTCTCCATCCGTTGCCGTATGGTTGCGTACCATAGCGCGCCTCCGCCGGGACGCAAGGCGCCCGGCGCCGCAGCGCAGCAAGGGCATGGAAGGCCGTCGCGAAAAAAGTGAGAGGACGGTGAATTTTCCTCTTGCGGCGGAGGCCGCGTTTCCGTAGAAAGCGGCTCCCGGACGACGGGAGCGCGGGCGTAGCTCAGGGGTAGAGCACAACCTTGCCAAGGTTGGGGTCGAGGGTTCGAATCCCTTCGCCCGCTCCAGTTCTCCGGTAGAGAAGCGAAGACCTAAGGGCCGGGCGGCAACGCACCGGCCCTTCGCTTTTTCCGGTCCGGTCTTTTCCGTCCCGCAGCCCGGAAACGCGCTGTTTGGAATCACCGGGCATCCCTTATCGACACTGGCCGTCCGGCGCGCTAGATCCATAGCCATGACCGACACTTCCCTCGCCGCCCGCGGCGTTGCGCTCGACTTGCTGCGCGACGTGCTGCGCAAGTCCGTTCCCTTCGACGACGCGTTCGACGCGCATCCCGAACTGGCGGCGCTGCAGCCGCGCGACCGCGGCTTCGTCCGCCTGCTGGTCGCCACCGTCCTGCGCCGGCTGGGCCAGATCGACGAGATGATCCAGGCCAGCCTCGCCAAGCCGGGCCTGCCCAAGGCGGCCATCCACGACATGCTGCGGCTGGGCACGGCGCAGCTGGTGTTCCTGAACACCCCCGCCCATGCCGCCGTCGACACCGCGGTGGAGCTGGCGGCGGCCCGCAACGCCGCGCCCTACAAGGGGCTGATCAATGCCGTGCTGCGCCGCATCGGGCGCGAGGGGGCGGAGATGGCGGCGCGGCAGGATGCCGGGCGGCTGAACACGCCGGACTGGCTGTGGCTGTCCTGGCGCTCCGCCTACGGCACCGCCCGCACCCGCGGCATCGTCGAGGCGCACCTGCACGAGGCGCCGCTCGACATCACGGTGAAGTCGGATCCGGAGGGCTGGGCCGAGCGGCTGGGCGCCACCCTGCTGCCGACCGACTCGCTGCGCCGTCCGCCCGGTGGGTCGGTGACCGAGCTTCCCGGTTTCGAGGACGGGGAATGGTGGATCCAGGATCTCGCCGCCTCGCTGCCGGCCAAGCTGTTCGGTAATCTGGCCGGTAAGCGGGTGTTCGACCTGTGCGCTGCCCCCGGCGGCAAGACGGCGCAGCTGGTGGTGCAGGGCGCGCAGGTCACCGCCATCGACCGCTCGGCCCGCCGGCTGGAGCGGGTGACGGAGAACCTGAAGCGCCTGCGGCTGGAGGCCGAAGTGCTGGCCGCCGATGCCGCCACCTGGGAACCGGAGGAGCCGGCCGACGCCGTGCTGCTCGATGCGCCCTGTTCGGCCACGGGCGCGATCCGGCGCCATCCCGACATCCTGCGCGTCAAGACGCCGGACGACATCGCCAAGCTGGCCCGCGCCCAGTCCCGGCTGCTCGCCCGCTCGGTCGAGCTGGTGAGGCCCGGCGGCACGCTGATCTACTGCACCTGCTCGATCCAGCCGGAGGAAGGGGAGGCGCAGATCGCCCGCCTGCTGGAACAGGACAAGCGGGTGGAGCGTTGGCCTGTGACCGCCGACGAACTCGGCGGCCTGTCGGAGCCGATCAACGAGGTTGGGGAGGTTCGCAGCCTTCCGGGCATGCTGGCCGACCTCGGCGGGATCGACGGCTTCTTCGTGGCGCGCCTGCGCCGACGTCCGGACTGAGAGGCCTATAAGGTCCGCACCGCGGGATAAATCCCAGGCCCGTCTTGCGGTGCGGGCGGCGAATTGATACGACACGAGCCATGCTTCCGTCCGCGTTCTCCCGCACCGCATCATCACCCTCCGCCGGCCGTCGACGCCGCTCGCGGTCCTGAAGGAGTCGGCGCAGATGGGCGACGGGAACGGACGGTTTCGCAGCGGCATGGCGCGCCTTGCCTATGGGAATCCCCTCTACGCCCTGATGCTGGGCGGCAAGGCGCCGGGTGCGCTGGCGGTGATCCCGCCCGATCCCTGGCCGGGCGACACCGACACCGGCAACGCCATGCTGGCCGGCCGCATGAGCTTCGCTGGGCAGCCGGTCATGGTCGATCCCAACGGTGCGCCCAACTGGCGGCCCCAGGGCGCCAGCGTCGGTTGGTTGCGTGCCGCCCATGGGTTCGAGTGGCTGCGCGACCTGCGGGCGGTCGGCGGCGACACCGCGCGGCGCCGGGCGCGGGTGCTGGTGTGGTCGTGGCTGGACCAGAATGGCGGCTGGCACGCGCAGAGCTGGGCGCCCGACGTTCTGGGCGTGCGGCTGGCCAGTTGGATCGGTCTGCATGACTTCTACTGCGCGTCCGCCGACGACGAGTTCCGTGCGCGGGTGTTCGAGAGCATGGCCCGCCAGCTTCGCCACCTGCTGCGGGTGGCGCCGGCCAAGCTTGACGGCGAACGGCTGATCGGCGCGATCAAGGGCCTGCTTTATGGCGGCTATTGCCTGCCCGACCAGGACAAGGCGGCGCGGGAGGCGTTGCGCCTGCTCGACAAGGAGCTGCCGCGCCAGATCCTGCCCGACGGCGGCCATGTCGAGCGCAACCCGTCGATCCAGATGCGGGTTCTGCGCGACCTGATCGACATGCGCGCCGTGCTGCGCGTGGCAAAGGAGGAGGTGCCGGAAAGCCTCCAGCACGCCATTGACCGCATGACGCCGGCCTTGCGTTTCTTCCGCCATGTCGATGGCGGGCTCGCCCTGTTCAACGGCGGGCGGGAGGAGGAGCCGGCGCTGATCGACACGGTGTTGGCCCAGGCCGACGCCCGCGGCCGTCCGCTGAAAAGCGCGCCGCACACCGGATTCGAGCGTCTGCTCGCCGGGCGCACGCTGGTTCTGCTCGACACCGGCGCGCCGCCGCCGGTCGGGCTGGACCGCACCGCCCATGCCGGCACCCTGTCGATGGAGGTCTCCGTCAACAAGGAGCGGCTGATCGTCAATTGCGGCAGCCATCCGTCCCATCGCGGTCCCTGGCGTGCGGCGCTGGCCGGGACCTCCGCCCATTCGACCATGGTGGTGGCCGACACCAACTCGTCGGAAGTGCTGGAGAAGGGCGGTCTGGGCCGCCGGCCGACGAATGTCAGCTGCGAACGGCAGGAATCGGACGGTGCCATGCTGGTGGTCGCCAGCCACAACGGCTACAGCAAGGGCTTCGGCCTGCTGCACCGGCGCCGCGTCTATCTGGCCGATAATGGAGAGGATCTGCGCGGCGAGGACACGCTGGAGCCGGTGATCGGCGCCACGCCGCAGCCGCAGCCCTACGCCATCCGCTTCCACCTGCATCCCTATGTCGAGGTGGTGCCGGTCCAAGGGCAGGGCGATGGGCGCAACGATCAGGTGTTGTTGCGCCTGCCCAGCGGCAATGCCTGGCGCATGCGGGTGACCGGCGCCGTGCTGGAGGTGGCGGAGAGCGTCTATCTCGGCAGCGGGGACGAGCCGCGCCGCAGCCGGCAGATCATGATGCAGGGACAATGCGGCCCCGAAGGCCTGACGGTGAAATGGGCCTTGCGCCGCGAGCGCAAGGCGGCGTAAATCGCGCCCATCCGCGGTGGCCGGGCCTATTCCGTTCGGAAGAGGCGTGGAAACACGGATGAACACGGGATTTGGGGCACGGACGACCACGGGACTCGTCACGCCGTGCTTATCCATGTCCGTCCTGGCCGGCATCGCCGGGGGCGGGCGGGGATAAGCACAGCCGAGCGGTATTTCCGTGGCCGTCCGTGCTTTTCTTCTTCCGTGCTTGTCCGGGTCTCCCCGGTTGCCTGCGGCCCAACGCACCACCCGCAGCGATCAGGATGACGCCATGAGCCCGCCCAAAGCCAACCACGCCCCCGCCCCCGACAAGGTCCGCATCACCCGCGCCCTGATTTCCGTGTCAGACAAGGCCGGTCTGGTGGAGCTGGGCAAGGCGCTCGCCGCCCGCGGTGTCGAGATCCTGTCGACCGGCGGCTCGGCCCAGCGTCTGGCCGAGGCCGGCGTCCCGGTGAAGGAGGTCTCCGACCACACCGGCTTTCCGGAGATCATGGACGGCCGCGTCAAGACGCTGCACCCGCGCGTCCATGGCGGCATCCTGGCCCGCCGCGACATCCATGCCGACGCGATGGCGCAGCACGACATCCCCGGCATCGATCTGGTGGTGGTCAACCTCTACCCGTTCGAGGCGACGGTCGCCAAGGGCGCGGCCTATGACGACTGCGTCGAGAACATCGACATCGGCGGGCCGGCGATGATCCGCGCCGCCGCCAAGAACCACGATTTCGTCGCCATCGTCACCGAGCCGTCCGATTACGAGGCGGTGCTGGACGAGCTGGCGACCCATGACGGCTGCGTCACGCTGGCCCTGCGCCGCAAGCTGGCACAGCGCGCCTATGCCCGCACTGCCGCCTACGACGCCGCCATCTCGACCTGGCTGGCCGGCCAGCTGGGCGAGACCTTCCCGCCGCGCACCACCCTGTCGGGATCCCTGGCCCAGACCCTGCGCTATGGCGAGAACCCGCACCAGCAGGCGGCCTTCTACGTCACCGGCGAGAAGCGTCCGGGCGTCGCCACCGCCGTGCAGCTGCAGGGCAAGGAGCTGTCCTACAACAACCTGAACGACACCGACGCCGCCTTCGAGCTGGTGGCGGAGTTCGAGCAGCCGGCCGTCGCCATCATCAAGCACGCCAACCCCTGCGGCGTTGCCCAGGGTGCCAACCTGCTGGAGGCCTACAGGTCGGCCCTGCTGTGCGACCCGGTCAGCGCCTTCGGCGGCATCATCGCCGTCAACCGCAGCCTGGACGCCGAGACGGCCGAGGAAATCTCCAAGCTGTTCGCCGAGGTGGTGATCGCTCCGGACGCCGACGAGGCCGCCCGCGCCCTGCTGGCGACCAAGAAGAACCTGCGCGTCCTGCTGACCAAGGACGTGCCGGACCCGGCCGAGCCCGGCATGACGATCAAGCAGCTGTCGGGCGGCTTCCTGCTGCAGAACCGCGACAGCGGCCGCGTCAACCCGGCCGAGCTGAAGGTCGTCACCAAGCGGGCGCCGACCGAACAGGAATTTGCCGACCTGCTGTTCGCCTTCCGCGTCGCCAAGCACGTCAAGTCGAACGCCATCGTCTATGCCAAGAACGGCGCCACGGTGGGCGTCGGTGCCGGCCAGATGAGCCGTGTGGATTCGGCCCGCATCGCCGCCATCAAGTCGGCCGAAGCCGCCAAGGCCGCCGGCCTGTCGGAGCCGCTGACCAAGGGCTCGGTCGTCGCGTCGGATGCCTTCTTCCCCTTCGCCGATGGCCTGCTGGCCGCGGCGGAAGCGGGGGTGACGGCGGTGATCCAGCCGGGTGGTTCGATCCGCGACGCCGACGTCATCGCCGCCGCGGACGAAAAGGGTCTGGCGATGGTGCTGACCGGAATGCGGCACTTCCGGCATTGAGGTGGTGATAACTCTCCCTCTCCCGCCTCGGGAGAGGGAAGGGGCCCATGCAAAGCATGGGAAGGGTGAGGGGTCAGGCAAGGATCATAAATCCATGTCCGCAATGCCCCTCACCCTCCCCACCGCTTCGCGGCGGGTCCCCTCCCTCTCCCGGGGCGGGAGAGGGCTCTACCTCACGCCTCCGCCAGCAGATCGTCGGAATCCTCGACCCGCTTCAGCATCGACTGGCGCAGTTTCAGCAGCGCCCGATGCTCCAACTGGCGCACGCGTTCCTTGCTGACGCCCAGTTCGCGGCCGAGTTCCTCCAGCGTGGCGCCTTCCTCGCGCAGCCGGCGTTCGCGGATGATGGTGCGTTCGCGTGGGCTCAGTTCGCCCAACGCCTCGGCCAGCCACTGCGAGCGCGTGTTGGCGTCGCGCATGCCGATCACCACGTCCTCGGGCGAGGGGCGCTGGTCGGCCAGGAAATCCTGCCAATCGTCGTCGGAGCCGTCGGCCACCGGCGTGTTCAGCGACTGGTCGGAGCCGGACAGCCGCATCTCCATCGCCTCGACCTCGGCGACATCGACATTCAGTTCGCCCGCGATCCACTCGCGGCCTTCCCTGGTCAGCGGCGCGCCGCTGCCGTTCCGGGTGGCGCTGTCGATCTTGGCGCGCAGGCGGCGCAGGTTGAAGAACAGGGATTTCTGCGCGGCGGTGGTGCCGGTCCGCACGATCGACCAGTTGCGCAGGATGTAGTCCTGCATGGCCGAACGGATCCACCAGGCGGCGTAGGTGGAGAAACGCACCTCGCGGTCGGGCTCGAAGCGGCTGGCCGCCTGCATCAGGCCGACATTGCCCTCCTGGACGAGATCGCCCATCGGCAAGCCGTAATTGCGGAAGCGCGACGCGGTGGCCACCACCAGACGGGTATAGGCCCGGACCAGCTGATGCAGCGCCCGTTCGTCATGACCCTCACGCCATTTTCGGGCGAGGTCGAATTCATGGTCGCGCGACAGCAACGGTTCGCGCATGGATGCCTTGATGAAGCTCAGATTAGCACGCTGAGTCTCCGGATCGTCGATGTATGCCATCCGTCCCTTCCTTCCCGTCTGGGCGGCATCGTGTTCCTTCGCATATCCCCGTACTATCGGGTCTTCGCCGCTTTGCCGCCTGCCCCCGGTCGATGCCGTCGGGTTAGACAACAAGCATGAGCGCGCCCTGTTGCGGAATCATACGCAGGTGTAGGGGGAGCGGATCACAGGGAACGGAGATTTTTTGCCGGCAGCCCAGGAAACGGCTGTCGGATGTGTGGCCGGACCTATACGGGCGAAGGGGGCGGACGGGCTGAAAGGTCAGGCTGGACCTAAGGATGGGTCACGCTTGGAAAAGGTCCAGCATTTCGCCGAAAGAATCGAAACAGGCGCAAACGAGGTGGCCGCCGCGGCCGCAGCCGCCGTCCAGCGTCACCGTCACCGGTCCGACATCTACGCCGGGGTTTTCCGGCGCCCAGCCGGGATCGTAGCCGCGCACCAGACGATTGAAGCCGCCATAGGTCTGCTCCAGCCGGGCGAAGCCGGTGCTGCCCCACCAGAAGGCGTCGCCCTGGCCGGTCAGCGGGCGCCGGGGATCAATGCCGGAATTGACCAGCAGCAGGCTTCCGCCGCCGCGGCTGTTGCCGGTCCAGCCATCGCCGCCGGGTGCCCCATCGGGTGCCCCGTCATTTGCGGCCCCGCCATTCGCGGCAGTGTCATTCGCAGGCCCGCCGGTGTAGGCGGCGCGGCGCAGGGCGTTGAACAACTGCTCATGTCCCGGCCGCGCGGCCACCGCCTGCCGAAGCTCACGCGTCCAGCGGCCCAGCATCACCGCACCGCCGCGCGCCGCCGCCATTCCGGCATCCAGGTTGCCGCCATAGGCGGCGAGCGTCGGCGCCACGCCCTGACGCAGCATCCAGTCCAGCACCGTGCGGGGATCGGGAGCGAAATGGAGTTGCAGCAACTTCTGCCACATCTCCTCCTGCTGGCCGCGCAGATAGACGATGTCCGACGCGATCATGCCCGGCATCGCCAGCAGGGCGATTCGGAAGGCCAGCAGACGGTCGATGGTTTCCACCACTTGGTCGCCGAAGCCGATCATGTTGCCGAGATAGACCAGCCGGTCGCCAGGGCGGAATCGCTGGCCGATGGCGTGATGGATCAAATCCAGCCGGTCGGGTTGCGCATGGATGGCGCCGATGGCCCAGACGCGGCGCGGCCGGCCGAGCGAGGCGAAACGGCTGCCATCCTCGACGGCACCGACGATGCTCGCGGCATGGCGGTTGGCCTGACGGTTGGGAAGAGCAAGGCGCGGCGGCAGACCCAAACTGGATTCCCTTCGACGTCGTTCGCGAAGTCGTTCCGGCGGCGTCTGCCGGAAGGCGGCGGGAGTTTAGGCGTGTCATGCCACGGAAACAAAGGCGAAAAACGAGACGGGCGCGCGGCGTGACGTAGCAGCCGCGCGCCCGTTCGTGTCACGGACGTATAGGAGGAGCCTGGAACCCAGGCCCTGGACTCAGGCGGCCTTGGACAGCACCGATTCCAGACGCTCCGTCGCCTTGGTCTCGTCGATCTTCTCGACGGCGGCCAACTCGCGGGCCAGACGCTCCAGGGCGGCCTGATAAATCTGGCGCTCGCTGTAGGACTGGTCGGACTGGTCGGCGCCGCGGTACAGGTCGCGCACCACCTCGGCGATGGACACCGGGTCGCCGGAGTTGATCTTGGCCTCATACTCCTGGGCGCGGCGGCTCCACATGGTGCGGCGGACGCGCGAACGGCCCTGCAGCGTCTCCAGCGCGACCTTGATGCGGTCCTTGGAGGATAGGCGGCGCAGGCCGGCGTTGCGGGCCTTGGTGACCGGAACCTTGAGCGTCATGCGCTCTTTCTCAAACGTGATCGCGTAGAGTTGAACCTCGAGTCCGGCAATGCTGTGGGTCTCGATCCCTTCGACCCGACCGACGCCATGAGCCGGATAAACGACGAAGTCACCGGCTTCGAAGTCAAGCTTGTTCGACATGTGGATTGGCTCTCACTTCTCGCGATCACGCCATTTTGCCGCCCCGGTGGAAGGGACGAAAAAGGACCCCGGACAGTTATGGCGCCGTGGGGATGGGACCCATCCACGACGATCACAAAAGCCACAGGTCCTGGAGCGTAGGGAAAACCGGCAATGGCGCGGAGGCCGGCTCCGGTCGCGCATTATAGCGATGTTACGCCCGAGTTACAAAGGGAACGCGCAATCTACCGGGCGGAAATCGTCCATCGCCCGACCATGGCCGCCCCGTCGATTTTGCATAGCAACATCGGCGGGCTCAATCGGTTGATGCAGCCCGACTCGGAATAGCCGGGCCGCATCCGCTGGTCCGGCCTCAGCCGCCCGCCTTCGGAGAGAAGTACTTCTCGAACTTGCCGTCGACGCCCTTGAACTCGTCGGCGTCGGGCGGCGCGTCCTTCTTGCGGGTGATGTTCGGCCACTGGCCGGAATAGTCGCGGTTCATCTCCAGCCACTTGGTCGCGCGGTCGTCGGTATCGGGGACGATCGCTTCGGCCGGGCATTCCGGCTCGCACACGCCGCAGTCGATGCACTCGTCCGGGTGGATGACCAGCATGTTCTCACCCTCGTAGAAGCAATCCACGGGGCAGACTTCGACGCAGTCGGTGTACTTGCACTTGATGCAGCCGTCGGTGACGACGTAGGGCATGATCTCTTCTCCGCTGTTCCGGCCGGCGGTGCCGGCGGGACTGGGCACGCGCATGGCACCGGGCCGGATGGCCAACCCGCGCCTGCCTAGCATGCCGCAGACGAGCCGTTCAACCCTGCGCGTGATGTGGGCGACCCTGTCGCACCCCGGACAGCCTCTTCCAAAGCGGCAACGGAAGCGGTGTCCCCGGAGAAGGCCTCGAGAAAAGCGCGCAGACTGGCGGTCTCGATGGCGTCGGTGCGGCGCACGAACTGCGTCGGCATGCGGCCCAGCGCGTCCGGCAGCGGCCGGGCGACCAGCAGTTCGCGCCAGGGATCGCGCTCCACCACCGAGCGCGGGATGACCGTCACCCCCATGCCGGCGCCGACGCAGCCCAGGATGGCGTCCAGCGCGCCGAACTCCATGACGCGGAAGGGCACGCGCCCGGCCTCGCGCATCGCCATTTCCGCCCGGCCGCGATAGGCGCAGGCGCGGCCGAAGGCGATCAGGGTGCGGCGCGCGGAGTCGGTGGTCAGCCCGGCGGCCGGTTCGGCCAGCACCAGTTCCTCGTCGAAGATGCGCCGGGCGATCAGGTCGGGATGCGCCACCTCGCCGCCGACGAAGGCGCCGTCCAGCCGCCCGGCCAGCACGTCGCCCAGCAGGGTCTCGGTCGGGCCGGGGGTGATGGTCAGCTCCACATCGGGATGGTCGCGGTGGAAACGGGCCAGGACCGGCGGCAGCCGCACCGCGGCGGTCGATTCCATGCTGCCCACCGCCAGCCGGCCGCCGCGCCCGGCCGCCTCCGCCACCGCGTCGCGGGCCTGGGCGACCAGCCGCAACACCCGGTCGGCATAGCCGCTGAGCACCCGGCCGGCCGGCGTCGGCTCCATTCCGCGGCTGAGGCGCAGGAACAGGTCGACGCCCAAATCCTCCTCCAGCCGCTTGATCCGCGCGGTGACGTTGGACTGTACGCAGTTCAGCGCCTCCGCCGCCCGGCTGACGCTGCCGGTGTCGGCCACCGCCTTCACCACCCGCAAACCGGCCAGATCCATAGCAACTTCTCCCCAACCGTCGGTGTATGGCACCCATCACTGAAAGTGGAGCTTATCATCAGAACAATTCATTGGAAATGAGAGCAGTGCCGCGGCCATGATGAACCACAAATCAATCGGCCGGCCGAACGGTTCGTTTTTCCGAACGGTTCCTGTCTCAACGAGCCGGCCGAACACCGAGAGGGCGTGGATCATGGTTCGGGTGCTGGTTGGCGGCGTGATCGGGCTCGCCATCGCAATGGGTGTCGCGCGCTTCGCCTTCACCCCGATCCTGCCGGCGATGCAGGAGGCCACCGGGCTGAGGGCCGACGGGGCGGGACTGCTCGCCTCGCTGAATTACCTGGGCTATTTCGTCGGGGCGCTGGGTGCCGGTCTGGTGCCGCACGGCCCGACGCGGACCGCCGTGTTCCGGCTGTCGCTGCTGGTCAGCGTCGCCACCACCGCGGCGATGGGGCTCGATCTGGGGGACGCCGGGCAGGCGATGCCGGTCTGGCTGGTCCTGCGCTTCCTGTCGGGGGTGTCGAGTGCCGGCATCTTCATCCTGGGCATCGCCATGGTTCTGGACACGCTGACCCGCGGCGGCGGGGAGCGGCTGGCCGGCTGGCTCTACACCGGGATCGGGGTGGGCATCGCCGCGTCCGGGCTGTTCGTCGCGTTGTTCGGCGGGCGGCTGGGCTGGGACGGCGATTGGCTGGCTTTGGGGGCGATCTGTGCCGTGCTGGGGCTGATGCCCGGCCTCTGGGTGCGCGATCCGCCGCCGCGAAGCCATGCGGCGGTCGCCAAGGCGGAGGGGGCCGCCCCGGCGCGGACGGGTGGGCTGTCGGCGCCGCTGCTGCTGCTGACGGTCGCCTATTTCCTGGAGGGCGGCGGCTATATCGTGTCGGCCACCTTCCTGGTGTCGATCCTGAAGACCGATCCCGGCACCGCCGCGGTGGGCGAGGCCGCCTGGATGGTCGTCGGCATCGGGGCGATGGGCGCCGGGGTGTTCTGGGCCGCGGTCGCCCGGCGCACCAACAGCTGGTGGTCGCTGATCCTGGCGCATCTGACGCAGACGGTGGCCATCCTGCTGCCGATGACCGGATCGCCCACCGCATCGGTGGTCTCCGCCCTGCTGTTCGGCGGCACCTTCGTCGGGATCGTGTCGCAGGCCTTCGCGCTGGGGCGCCAACTGTCCGCCGGCGCGTCGGCGCGGGTGGTCGGGGCGCTGACCGCAGCCTATGGGCTGGGGCAGATCATCGGGCCGCTGCCGGCCGGGCTGGTGGTGACACGCACCGGCAGCTTCAATGCCGCGCTGCTGGGGGCCGCCGCCGCGGTGGTGCTGGGCACGCTGCTGCTGGCGCTCGGCATGGTGATCGCCGGGCGGCAAGCGTCGGCGGGGTCGGCTTACGCGTCCCCAAAAACTTCGTAAGTATTCGAAAGGTGCGCCTGCGACAATCGGCGCCGCTTTTGCTGCGATGCCGTTGTTCTCCCCGATCGTCAGCTTTGGCTACAGTCTGGTCCACAACAACCAGAGTCTCGGGGGAGTCATGAAACGCAAGCTGGTTCCGGACGTCGTGAAGTCGCAGGAGCTGATCCTGGTGCCGGAGGACACCTCCGTTGCCACCGTATCGAAGATAATGGCCGATAAGAACATCGGCGCGGTGCTGGTGGTCAATCACGGCGCCCTGATCGGCATCGTCACCGAGCGCGACCTGAACAACAAGGTGCTGTCGAAGGACCTCGACCCGTCGGCGGTGGAGGTGGGGACGGTGATGACCCGCAACCCCGACAGTCTGCCGCCCGACGCCGATGCGGTCGACGCGCTGAAGCTGATGCACGACAAGCATTACCGCCACCTGCCGATCACCCAGGGCAAGCGCGCGGTCGGCATCGTGTCGATCCGCGATCTGTTCAAGGTCGCCTACGAGCACATGATGGCCGAACGCGCCGAAGCGTGAGCTGAAAGGGGGACGCCGGAAAGGGCGTCCCCCTTTGCCGTCAGTGCCCTGGGCTCTGCTTGCGCCGGGCCATCAGGTTCAGCGCCTCCACCAGGGCGGAGAAGGCGATGGCGAAGTACAGGTAGCCCTTGGGAATGTGGAAGCCGACGCCGTCCGCCACCAGCGCCACGCCGACCAGCAGCAGGAAGGACAGCGCCAGCATCTTCACCGTGGTGTGACGGTTGACGAAGTCGCCGACCGGGCCGGAGGCGAACAGCATCACCGCCATGGCGATGACGACGGCGGCGATCATCACCGGCAGATGGTCGGACATGCCGACGGCAGTGATGACGCTGTCGAGCGAAAAGACGATGTCCAGGAACATGATCTGGACGACCACCGAGGTGAAGGTGGCGTGCTTGGGCGCCGATCCGCTCTCCTCATGGCCTTCGACGGTGTGGTGGATCTCCAGCGTGCCCTTGGCCAGCAGGAACAGGCCGCCCAGGATCAGGATCAGGTCGCGGCCCGACACCTCCCAGCCGGCGACGGTGAACAGCGGCTGGGTCAGCTGCGCCACCCAGGCGATGGAGGCCAGCAGCGCCAGGCGGGTCAGCAGAGCCAGCGCCAAGCCGACGCGGCGCGCGCTGTGCTGCCGTTCGGGCGGCAGCTTCGACGCCATGATCGAGATGAAGATGATGTTGTCGATGCCCAGCACGATCTCCAACGCGGTCAACGTCAGAAGGCTGGCCCAGGCATTCGGGTCGGCGAGCAGGTCGAGCATGAAGGGGCGGGGCTCCGGCGGTCAAGATGGGTGCAGTCGACAGGCTGCACGCCGGCACCGCAGGGCACCAGCGTGACCGCGACCAGATGAGGTCGGCCGCGGTCCGCTGCAAGAGGGGCCAGTTCCATTTTTCCGCCGCTCTTCCCCCGTCTTACCGCCGTCTTGCCGCTGATCCGGGGGGCGGTGCGTTTCACCTCCAGGAGGCTGCGGCTCGCTGTCCGCCCGCTGTGGTGGGGAGGCGGCCGAAGGGGGCCGGCTCCACCTCCTGCCGCTCGACGGTCTGCCGGGTGGCCGTTCTGCCGTTCCAGGCGCGTCGGCGGACCGCCATCTGAAGCCGGCAATCCTGGGAGCAATAGAAGGGCGCCGGACCGCGGGCGGACGTGCGGACGAAGGGCCTGCCGCAGCAGGCGCAATAAAGCGTGGTCATGGTCGTTTCCTCCTGGAAGGGCGGCCGTTTGTCCGGCCTTGCCCCAGCCGCGGCCCGATCCGTCTTGCGACGGCCGGTGCCGGCGGCTTTGCTGTGTTGCCTGTATTGTGTCGGCCACTCCCCAGCACCGCCAGCGACCAAAAGGCATAAGCGCCCGCGGTCCCAAGTATTCGATCCGGAAAATGGGAGCAGCAGCAGCAACTTAGATGCAGAAGCGCGTCACTTCGCCGCGATGCTCTGAATCGGCATTTTTCGTCGGCAATTTTACCTCCGGCATCTTCCAACGGAAGCGTGGCGGACCCATGTGTTCCGTTCCGAGACTCTTCGAATTCGACCAACAGACCGGAAAGACGAGACGCGATGACGCTTGGACGCCTCGCCACCTTCCTGAAAACCGAAAGCGCCAGCGGCGTGGTCCTGATGATTGCGGCGGTGCTCGCCCTGATGTGGGCGAACTCCGCCGCGGCCCCGCTGTACGACGCGATCCTGGCGACGAAGCTGGCGGTGACGGCGGGCGGCGTCGGTTTGGACAAGCCGCTGATCCTGTGGATCAACGACGGGCTGATGGCGATCTTCTTCCTGTTGGTCGGGCTGGAGATCAAGCGTGAGGTGCTGGAGGGCGAATTGTCCAGCCCGGCCAAGGCGATGCTGCCGGGCATTGCCGCGCTGGGCGGCATGGCGGTGCCGGCGCTGGTCTATTGCCTGTTCGCCCAGGCCGAACCGGGCGCCCTGCAGGGCTGGGCGATTCCGGCGGCCACCGACATCGCCTTCGCTCTCGGCGTGCTGGCCCTGCTGGGCAACCGCGTGCCGGGCAGCCTGCGCGTCTTTCTGCTGGCGCTGGCGATCATGGACGATCTGGGCGCCATCGTGATCATCGCCGTCTTCTACAGCCACGGTCTGGTGCCGATGGCGTTGGGGCTGGCGGCGGCATCGGCGGTCGGGCTGTGGCTGCTGAACCGGGCCGGGGTGCGCTCGCTGACGCCCTATCTGCTGCTGGGGTTGGTGCTGTGGGTGTGCGTGCTGAAATCGGGCATCCATGCCACGCTGGCCGGCGTCGTTCTGGCCTTCGCCATTCCGTTGCGGGTCAAGGATGCCGACGGCAAGCGGTCGGAGGATGCGCCGCTCTATTGCCTGGAGCATGCGCTGCACCCCTGGGTCGCCTTCCTCATCATGCCGGTCTTCGCGCTGGCCAATGCCGGCGTGCCGCTGGACGGAATCACCCCCGCCAGCCTGCTGGAGCCGGTGCCGCTGGGCATCGCGCTCGGCCTGTTCGTAGGCAAGCAGGTGGGCGTGTTCCTCGCCGTGTGGATCGCCGTGCATATCGGCGTGGTCGAGCGGCCGGCCCGGGCCAGCTGGGGTCAGGTCTATGGGGTCGCCGTTCTGACCGGCATCGGTTTCACCATGAGCCTGTTCATCGGGACGCTGGCCTTCGCCGACCCGCAGCATGCGGTGGCGGTGCGGCTGGGCGTGCTGACCGGCTCGCTCGCCTCGGCGCTGGTCGGCTATGGCCTGCTCTATGCCGCCGGGACCGGACGGACACGGGCGGCGGCCCGCGCGACCTGATGTCGATCGGCAAAGGTTATCGTCAACGATAGCTGGTTATGGTATCTGTTGGGTGCGCGAACTTTGTTCCGGTGCGGCGGAACCCGTGGGCGTGCTGGCCGGTTCTTCCTTGGTGGGGAGTCGCGCGGCAGGCGCGGGACCGACAGATCGGGGGGAGATGCGATGATCGACGCCATCCGCACACGCCGGCGCACCGTTGCCGAAGATCCCCCGCCGGGCGGGTCCGGCAGTCCGGTCCCCATCGACTTCCAGCGGCTGGAGCGGCTGCGCCGCCTGTCCCGCCTGATGGACAGCCGCTGGCGTATCCCCTTCACCCGCATCCCGGTCGGGCTGGACGGCATCGCCAGCCTGGTTCCGGTGGCGGGCGACACCGCAACCGCGCTGGTTTCCGCCTACATCATCATGGAAGCCGCCCGTTTCGACCTGCCCAAGACGCTGGTGGCCCGCATGGTCTTCAACGTCCTGCTGGACTGGGCCGGCGGGTCCGTTCCGGTGCTGGGCACCGTGTTCGACATCGCCTTCAAGGCCAACCGGGCCAACCTGAACCTGCTGCACGAGCATCTGGAACAGCGTCTGGCCGCCGCCGCGGCGAAGCGCTGAAACAGGCGCCCTCGCGATCTTGACGTGGATCAAGGCAGGGGTGGGGGCACTGCGGCACTCTGTCGCTCATGAACGCCATCACCGCCCTGGCCGTAAAGCCGGCCCCCGCCCCGTCCCGTTCCCACGGTGTCGATCCCGCGCTGCTCGCCAAGTATGACGGGCTGCGGGTGCCGCGTTACACCAGCTACCCGACCGCGCCGCACTTCACGCCCGAGGTGAACGGCGACGTCTATGGCGGCTGGCTGGAGGCGATCGATCCCACCCGCTCGGGTTCGCTCTACCTGCACATTCCCTTCTGCCAGAAGATGTGCTGGTACTGCGGTTGCCACACCAAGATCGTCGCGCGCTACGAGCCGATCGCCGAGTATCTCGGCCATCTGCGGCGCGAGATCGCCATGGTGGCGGAGCGCGTTCCCGGCCGGCTGGCGGTGCGTCACATCCATTTCGGCGGCGGCACCCCGACCATGATGGCGCCGGACGATTTCGAGGCGATCATCGCGCTGCTGCGCACCCGCTTCGACGTCGTCGCCGATGCGGAACTGGCGGTGGAGATCGACCCCCGCACCCTGACTGCGGAAATGGCGGCGGCGCTGGGCCGCGCCGGTGTCAACCGCGCCTCGCTGGGCGTGCAGGATTTCGACGAGAGGGTGCAGCAGGCGATCAACCGCATCCAGCCGCGCGCCGTCACCGAGCAGGCGCTGGCCTGGCTGAAGGAGGCCGGCATCACCAGCGTCAACCTCGACCTGATGTACGGCCTGCCGCACCAGTCGGTGGAGAGCGTCACCCGCTCCGCCGAGATCGCGCTGGAGATGGCGCCCGACCGGCTGTCGGTCTTCGGCTATGCCCATGTGCCGTGGATGAAGACCCACCAGAAGAAAATCGACGAATCGGTTCTGGCCGGTTCGCTCGGCCGCTGGGAGCAGTTCGCCGCCATCGGCGACACGCTGGCCGCCGCCGGCTACAGCGCCATCGGTCTCGACCACTTCGCCCGTCCCGGCGACGAGCTGGCGGTGCAGCAGGAGGAAGGGCGGCTGGGCCGCAACTTCCAGGGCTACACCACCGACGACGCCGAGGTGCTGCTGGGCTTCGGTTCCTCCTCCATCGGCGCGCTGCCGCAGGGCTATGTGCAGAACGCCGTGCCCTTCGACCATTACGCCACCGCCATCGAGGAAGGCCGCCTGCCCACCGGCAAGGGCATTGCGCTGACCACAGACGACAAGGTGCGGCGCGACCTGATCATGCGGCTGATGTGCGACCTGTCGGTCGATACCGCCGTCATCGCCCAAGCTCACGGCTTGCCCGAGTCGGCCTTCGACGCGGAACTGGAGGGCATGGCCGATCTGGTCGCCGACGGCGTGGCGATTGTGGAGGGACGGCGCGTCCATGTGCCGGAGAGCGCCCGCCCCCTGATGCGCATCGTCGCCGCCCGTTTCGACACCCACCTGTCCAAGGGCGCCGGGCGGCACAGTAGGGCTGTTTGAGGGCCGCGCAGTCTGAGGGCCGTTTTTCAAAAAGAAAAGGCGGCCGGCGCCACCCGCCGACCGCCTTTTCCCGTGCCGCGCATCCGAACCCACAAGGCTACGCGGCAACCTCGTTGATGCCCTGCATCAATGTCCGCAGCATGTCGCCGCTGAGGCGGTTGGACGTCACGCCGCCCGCCTGCTGTTGCGTGCCGCTGCCATAGGTGGCCATCCGTTCCTGTTCCGACACATAGCCGTCCTTGTTGGTGTCCAGCGGGTCGTAGCTGGTCGTACCGCCCGCCGACGCGGTGCCGGACGACGAAGACGAGGCGGAGGGCGTTGCCGACGCGCCGCCGCTGCTGTCGGACGTGCTCTCCGAAGCGCTGGCCGTGCCGCTGTCGTTGGCGGGCGGCGGGGGAGGCGGCGGCGGGCGGTTGGCGTCGGCCTCCTTCAGCGCGCTGCTCAGCTCGTCCTCGGAAATCGATCCGTCCTCGTCGCTGTCGAGGCTGCTGAACAGCGACGAGGCGTCGGTGGACGACTGGCCGGCGGAGGTGAGAGCCGAGGTCAGCTCGTCGGTGCTGATGCCGCCGCTGCTGTCGCTGTCCAGGCTGGAATAGAGGTTCTGCGCGAATTGCTGCTGCATCGCGCTCGCCTGCTCCTGCGCCGCCAGCAGGGCGCTGCCGCTGCCATAGTCGAACTGGCTGGAGAAGGAGCTGAACTCCGTCGCGCTGAGCGAGCCGCTCTTGTCGCTGTCCAGGCTGCCGACCAGACTGTCGACCGCCGAGGACAGCGTGTCGCTGTCGGACGCGACCGAGGTGCCGCCGAGCGCACTGAGAAGCTCGTCCTTGGACAGCGACGAATCGCTGTTGGCATCCGCCTTGGAGAAGAATTTCTGGAGCGTTGCCGCGCTGCTGGAACTGCCGAGGGAGGAGATCATGGCCGGATGCCCCCGTAAGGTGCCGTCGTGATGGTCAAGATACGCGGCGCGCGGCCGGACTCCTGCGCTGGGGCGGCGCGAAAAAGATTGGATTTTATTAATTTTCTCGGTGTCGGGCGACGTGCCCCAAAAAGCGCATAGCGAGGTTGGGTGTGCTGCGGTGGCGAAGAGGGGGGCACCTCCTGTATGGTCGCGCCGAAGGTCCATTGCTCCTGTTTGCCAGCCCCTTTCGCCCTTCCTGAAAATCACCGATCCATATCAAGGTGAGCGATGATCCGGCGTGTGCGTTCCCTTCCGCTGATGGTGGCCCTGGCCACGCTGATGGTTCCCGGCTGCATGCCGTATCAGCGAATTCCGAATCCGCCGACCGTGCGCACCGCGCCCGATACCGGGACAGGGCTGGAACCGATCTATGGGGAATGGCAGGTGGACAAGCCGACCCCGCTCCGCGCCCAGCCGTCCGCCGGTGCGGGCGTCGTCGCCACGCTGGGGGCAGGGCAGGCTGTGACCACGCTGGGCCGGGTGCGCAACAGCGATTGGGTGGCGGTGAAGGCCGGCGGGTCTACCGCCTATGTCCGGCTGCATCTGCTCAGCCTGAAGAGCAACACGCCGCGCGGCAGCCGCGGCACCTCCACCACCCTGGAGAAGCCGGTCGACAATGCCGGCCCGACGATCAAGGCCGCCCCACGCAGCAAGATTGGCGTCACGCCCATCGCCAACTGACCTGAGGGGCCGGCGAGCCTTCGGGCAATCGGTCACAGGACAAGACAGGAGTCGCAGACTCCCCCTCGACATGGCTCCGTGATAGAACATATCAGGAACATATGCCTGTCGAGCGGAGCCGAGTCATGCCTGTCCTGCCGTCCCCTTCCCCGTCCGCGGAGGCTGCGCCGCGCGATCGTGCCGGTGTGCTGGCCGACCTGCGCGCGCGCATCCGGCGGATCGAGGGGGCGGGCGGAGAGGGAGGGAGGATTCTGCCGTTCGGGATCGACCCGGTCGATAGCCATCTGCCCGACGGCGGGCTGCCGCTGGGCTGCCTGCATGCGGTGGCGGCGGAGGATCCGGGGGCGGGCACCGGATTCGCCGCGGCGCTGCTGGCCTGCTTGGCGACGCCGAGGACGCCGGCGCTGTGGATCCTGCGCGGGCGCGACCTGTATGCCCCGGGGCTGGCAGCCTATGGGCTGACGTCGGATCGGCTGGTGGCGGTGCGGGCGGTGCGGCCGGTCGATGCGCTGTGGGCGATGGAGGAGGCGCTGCGCTGCTCCGCCCTGTCGGCGGTGCTGGGCGAGCTGGAGGGGCTGGACCTCACCGCCAGCCGGCGGCTGCAACTCGCCGCCGAGTCGTCGGGGGTGACCGGCTTCCTGCTGGACGTGAGCGCGGGTTTGGGTGCGTCGGGTGGACGCAACCGGCTGGCAGAGGGCCGGCTGGCGGAGGGCCGGCGGTCGGAAGGGCTCAGCGCCGCGGTGACCCGCTGGCGCCTGGATGCGGCACCCAGCCTGGATGGGGAGGAGGATGCGGCCCCGCGTCCGGCCGGAAGCCCGCCGGGGCTGGGAAAACCGCGCTGGTCCGTCGCGCTGGAACGTTGCCGGGGCGGTCGCCCAGGCCATTGGACCCTCGCCTGGGACGGGGAGGGCTGGCGCGACGTGGGGAAAGAGGATGGAAGCGGCCTTGGGCAGGCCGCGCAAAGCGACTCGGGGCTATGGCAGCCCCGGCAACCGATGGCCCTGCACTCGATGGCCTCACACTCGATGTCCGACAACCGACAGAGTCGTTCGTCGGATCACCGCAGATCGGCTATCGCGCGCTGAGTGCCGAATCAGTAGTTGGTGGTCCAGTCGGGTTCGCGGCGGGCGGGCTGCTCCGACCCGTCCGGCTCGGTCATCCAACGCGGGTCATCCGCATCCAGCGGGGCGTATAGCGGCAGCTGGCGGGCGAATTCCGCGCTGTCGGCATCGCGGCGCTGCTTCAGCAGGCGGTCGGCAAGGTGGGCGGGCAGCATGGCAGGTCTCCTTCTGAGCGCCGGATGGCACCGTGGATCAGCCTGACAAGGCCGGTCCTGGCCCACCCGTCGTCCTGTTTGCCTGGATAATAACTACGCAAATTCCAGGCCAGCTGTTAAGCGCGTCACACGAGTTCCATGACACACGATGAAGTCTCTACAAACGGTTTATACGAAGCCACTCGAACCCACATGAACCAGTGTGACACGAGGGATTGTTGGAGGATCTGTCATACACGCCGTGGCGGCATCGCCCTTCGATCGGGCATCGTCGCCGTCCCGTGTGAGATGTGTTCCCTTCCGTGCCGTTCCAACCCATATTCGGGGCCAATCCTCTTCAAGGAATGCGTACCTCCCATGCACAGCGCTCCCGTACCCGATTCTTGCCCGACCTGCCTAAAACCTAATCATCTGTGCATTTGCGAGGCAGTGCAGCCGATCGACAACGGCGTGTTCCTGCTGATCCTGCAGCACCCGCAGGAGAAGCGGGAAAATCTGGGCACCGCCCAGATCGCCCATCTGCAGTTCGCCAATTCGATGGTGAAGGTCGGGCTGAGCTGGCCGGGGCTGAAGCGCATCCTGGGGCGGGAGGTCGATCCCAAGCGCTGGGGCGTGCTGTATCTCGGTCCGGTGAAGGACGGCGGCGCTCCCCGGCCGGAGGTGGCGGTGGTCGACAAGGACGGCAAGCCGCTCCGCGACAGTGCCGACATCCTGGAGGATCTGGAGGGCGTC
Source organism: uncultured Azospirillum sp. (assembly GCA_965650625.1). Lineage (GTDB taxonomy): Bacteria > Pseudomonadota > Alphaproteobacteria > Azospirillales > Azospirillaceae > Azospirillum. The sequence continues at coordinate 44,167 of CBFGPE010000006.1, forward strand.
ATCGTCCTGGACGGCACCTGGAGCCAGGCCAAGACCCTGTGGTGGCGCAATGCCTGGCTGCTGAAATGCCGCCGCATCGTGCTGAACCCGCAGTTCCGCTCGCTCTATGGGCAGGCGCGCAAGGAACCGCGGCGCGACAGCGTTTCCACCCTGGAGGCCGGCGCCTTCCTGCTGTCGCGGCTGGAGGGGGACCAGACCATCATGGACACCGCGCTGAAGCCCTTCTCGCTGCTGCTGAAGAAGCTGCGCACCCGCCGCCCGCGTCCGACGCCGCCGGCCGGCGAGGGTGCCGGCCCGGCCGTTTCCGACGGCGAGGGGGACGAGGGGGCCTGAGCGTTCTTTCCGCCGTTGCAACCAACCGGTGGCCTGAGCCGTTGATGACGGGTGAGAGGGCCGGCACCGGCCGGCCGGATCGCCCGTTGCAACGACGGAAGGAGAGGCTTCGTGCGCGGTATTCTGCTGTGGCTGGTCGGCATTCCGATCCCCGTCATCCTCCTGCTCTACCTGTTCAACATTCTTTGACAGGGCTGCCGGGTTGACGGCGCTGCGGCGCCGGGTGCCAAATACGGCTCCCCAGCCCCTTGCCCGGTTCCCTGTTTTCCTTCCTCCGCAATCGAACGAGAGAATGATGGCCAGCGATTTCGTGCCTTTCGGCCTGACCGTCTGCGGTCTCAGCGAGCTCTGCAATTTCGGCGGCGGCAAGGTCAGCCACGTCCTGTCCATCCTCGACCCCGAGATGACGGAGCCGAGCGAGTTCGGCGATTATGGCGAGCATGAGCGGCTGGAACTGCGCTTCCACGACATCATCGAACCGACCCGCGGCCAGATCGCGCCGGAACGGGCCGACGTGGAACGCATCCTCGCCTTCGGCCGCGACCTGCTGGCCGAGCCGGTGGATTGCCGCCATCTGCTGGTTCACTGCCATGCCGGCGTTTCACGGTCCACCGCGGCGCTGACCATGATCCTGGCCCAGGCGCGCCCCGACCTTCCGGCGGCCGACGCGGTGGGGACGGTGGTCGGCATCCGGGCCCAGACTTGGCCCAACCTGCGCATGATCGAGTTCGCCGACGATATCCTCGGCCGCAACGGCGACCTGATCGCCGCCGTGCGCCAGCGTCACCGCACGCTGGGCAAGCAGCGTCCGGAACTGGTCCAGTTCATGATCGACAATGGCCGCATCCGTGAGGTCGAGGATCTGATCGACTGAGGGGCGCGGTAGCCCGCCCCCCTCGGCCTTTCCCTCAATAGCCTGCCGACTGCTGGCCGCCGAAGACGCCCTTCGCCCAGGCGCCGATGCGGTGGCGCCACTGTTCGTGCCAGATATAGACGCTGCCCTTGACCCAGTTCATCTGGATCGCGCGGCGCTGGCCTTCGAAGGGATAGTGGCCGTGCCAGGAGGTGTCGCTGCGGCGGAAGCACATCAGGGTGCCTTCCTCCGGCGGGACCTCGGCGGCGTAATCCTCCAGGTTCTGGGAGCGCAGGATGCGCAGGCGGCCGCCGGTCGCTTCCCAGGGCGGGTTCATGTAGATCAGCACGGTGATGACCTTGCTGGCCGAATCCGGATGGATCTTGCCGTCGGTCGCCCGGCACATGCCGCGCGCCGTGAACATGGTCGGATATTTCGACAGATCCAGACCGAACTTGTCGGAGAAGGCCTTGCAGACCTCCGGCCCCTTCAGTTCGGCGATCATCCGGTCGAAGCTCGGCCCCTGGGGGAAGACGCCCAGCGGGATCGAACCGGGCTTGTCGACCTTGGGGTAGTCGCGGTGCAGCTCTTCAAGAAACTCCCGCTTCACGAAACCCGGAACGCACAGGAAATCATAGGGGTCGTGCTGCAGGGGGGTGGCGCGGAATTTGTCCAGATCAAGCATGGACATGGCTACGGAACTCCCAAAGAGCGTGCCGACGATGGCTTTGCCCCCCAAAACCGGCGTCACTTAACCACGACGGAAGTTTTATGCAACAGGTTTGTCTGGGAAGCACAATTCTTGCCGCGCCCGCCATTCGGGGCCGACATAGTTGACGATGATCGATTTGCGCACGCCGTCGATCGAACGTTTCTCGAACCCATGCCAAGTATTGCTTCCGGGGATGAAGATCAGCCCCTCGTTGAAGGCGTAGGGCGCGCGGGCGACGACCGTCCGGCTCTCGTCCAGCACATCGGTGCCCCAATGCGAGCAGTTCGGCCCCTTCGAGAGATAGATCAGCATCGTGTATTTCTTGACGCCGATGTCGGTGTGCGGCTCCAGCCAGAAGCCGTCGGTGTCCTGGCAATATTCGATGCGCAGGCTGGTGCCGGTCAGGTCGACGTTGCAGGTCTTCTGGATGGCGTCCACCACCGGGCGGCTCTGAAAGGCCTGGGCCACCGTTTCGCACACCGCGTACTTCGCGCGGTTCTCTTCACCGAAATAGGTGCGCGACGCATTGTTGGTCTCGCGCTTGCCATAGGTGTCGGACACCGGGGGCGGACCCCAGGGCAGGTCGGCGATGGCGTCGGCGGACGCCTCCGGCAGCGCCTCGGTCAGCAGCCAATGATTGTACGGCTGGGCGAACAGCCGGCTGTTTTCCAGGCAACGCAGGAAGGAGGCGGAAACGGCGTCGGGGGTGGTCATGGCGGCGAAGTTCCGGATGGAAGGACGGCCCCGACCGTGCTTTTCGGAGACGGCCGGTTCGCCAGCGCTTATGGCATGGCCCGCGGCGGAACTCCGCACCCAAACCGGTCTTACCAGCGGGGTGCGCGCATTGGTCGCGCCGCACCCCGCCGGCGTCGTCAGGACAGGCCTAAGCGCTTCCGGTGCAGGGGCAGGCGGCGGCGCACCTCGTCGGCCACCATCTTCGTCTCGTTCAGCGGAGGATAGCTCCACTGGTCCAGCGACCCGTCGAAGGGCCGCGTGATGCCGTCCTGGTACAGCCCGTCATGGAAGGCGCGGAACTTGGGCGACCCTCCCTCCAGCTCGATCACATAGACCGGCTTGCCGGTGGAGCAGGCCTCCGACGTCATCGACACGCTGTCGCAGGTCACCACCACCGTGTCGGCAAGGCCGAGATAGGCGAAATAGGGGTTCTCGCCGGTGCCGTCCCATACCTCCGCCGGCAGGCCGGACAGGCGGGCGCGCAGGATCGCCTCGTTGTCGGCGCCGGTGCGGCGCGACGGGGTGACCATCAGCCCGGCACCGTGGCTGCGCGTCAGGTTGGCCAGCCTCTCGGCCACGTCGCCCATGATGGTGGGGGTCAGGCGGTAGACACCGTTGTCGCCGCCGATCAGCACGGCGATGCGCGGGTGCGGCAGATGGGCGAGCTTTGGGGCGAATCGCTGTGCCGCGTCGGCCAGGATGGCGGGCGTCACCCGATGCAGGGCGCCGCGGGTCACCAGCACATTGTCGCCGCGCAGCTTGTCGTGGCGCGGCACGACGACGAGGTCGAACTGGCGCGGATTCATCACCGGATCCTGGATCTGGACGGTGAAGGTTCGGCCGCCCGACTGGCGGCGCACCGCCAGCGAGACGGCGATGGACTGCCGTCCGGTGCCGATCAGCAGGTCGGGCCAGGGCGGTTCCACCGGATCGCCCTTCGGGCCGGCGGCGAAGCGGTTGCCGATGCGCCAGTAGGGGGTCAGCTGGCGCCAGGGCGTGCGCAGGTGGACGCGCTTGACGACCGGCGTCAGGCCAAGCGACTCCGCCAGGCCGATGCACTGGTTTTCCATGCCGGCCTTGCCGTCCGACACCACCCAGCAGGTCAAAGGTTGCATGAGAACTCGGATCGTTGAGGCTGCGAAAGGGATTGCGGCGAAAAGACCGTTATCCGGGTTGCTCGCCCTTGCGGGGGTTTCCGTCTTGGCGTAGACACCATGCCCGTGTAATATCCTTTCTCCAAATCACCCCCGGAGCGACCGAGTAAAACCATGCGGCGGGTCAAACTCGACCGAATTGACCGTCGGATTCTGCGCGATCTGCAGAACGACGGCCGGATGACCAACGTGGAGCTTGCCCGACGTGCCGGCATCTCCGCTCCGCCCTGCCTGCGCCGCGTCCGCGCGCTGGAGGAGGCGGGATTCATCCGTGGCTACCACGCCGACGTCAACCCCGATGCATTGGGGTTTGGCGTCACGGTGTTCGCCCAGGTCGGCCTCAGCAGCCAGGCCGAAGCGGACCTAAAGAAATTCGAGGAGCTCGTCAACAGCTGGCCGCTGGTGCGTGAGTGCAACATGCTGGCCGGCGAATATGATTTCATCCTGAAGATCGTGGCGGAGGACTGGGACGACTACCAGCGCTTCCTGACGACCAAGCTGACGGCGGCCCCCAACGTCGCCCATGTGAAGTCGGCCCTGTCGATCCGCACCAGCAAGCACACCCCCGGCGTTCCCATCGACGTCGATTCGCCCGACATCCCGGAAGGGACCGAGGACGACGAGGACGAGGATTTCGTCGAGGACGAGGCCGAGACGCCCGCCCGCGCCACCCGGCGCTGAGCGGGGCCGGCGTCTCGTTTCAAAGGGAAGATGCGGCGAGCGCCTGGAGCAGGCCCGCCGCGGCTCCCCCCAGCACCACCCAGTGGATCGCCATGCTGCGGCGGGTCAGCGCATAGAGCGCGGCCAGCATGATCGCCCAGGTCCAGATCATGTGCCCGGCCGTCTGGCCGTCCGGCAACAGCACAGCCACCCCCAGATAGACGCCTAAGTTCAGGATCACCCCCACCACCGCCGCGGCGATGGCGGCCAGCGCCCCCGTGGCCAGACGGTTGTGGATCAGCCGCTCCACATAGGGCGCGCCGGCGAAGATGAACAGGAAGCAGGGCAGGAAGGTGACGTAGGTCGTCAACGCCGCCCCCAGCGCTCCCGCCAGCCCCGGCGACAGCGCGCCCGGCCGGTTCCAGCCGGCGAAGAAGCCGACATATTGCGTCACCAGGATCAGCGGCCCCGGAGTCGTCTCGGCCAATGCCAAGCCGTCGACCATCTCCCGCGGGCTGAGCCAGCCATAGGCATCCACCGCCTGCCCGGCGATGTAGGGCAGCACGGCATAGGCGCCGCCGAAGGTGATGAAGGCCGCCTTGGTGAACAGCGCCGCGATGCCGCGCCAGGGATCGCTTCCGAAGGCCAGCAGGACCGCCCCGACCGGAACCAGCCACAGCAGCACGAACAGAGCCAGCAGGGCCGGCAGCCGGCTACGCTTTGGCGCCGGCTCCGCCGGGTCGGCACCGTCGTCGGCCAGCGGATGCGGGTGGGCGAACCAGTGGCGGCCCATGCGCGCCGCCACGCCGCCGACCGCTGCCGCGGCACCGATGACCAGCGGGAAGGGCAGGTGCAGCGCGAACAGCGCCAGGAAGGCGGCGCCGGCCATGGCGACGGCCGCCGGTCCCTTCAGCGTGCGGCGGCCCATCCGCCAGACCGCGGCGGCGATGATCGCCACCACCGCCGGCTTGATGCCGTCGAACAGCGCAGCGACTGGTCCGGCGTCGCCATGGGCGGCGGCAATCCAGGACAGGGCGAGCAACACCAGCGCGCCCGGCAGCACGAACAGCCCACCCGCCACCAGCCCGCCGCGCAGGCCATACATCCGCCAGCCGATGTAGGTGGCGAGTTGCTGGGCCTCCGGACCCGGCAGCAGCATGCAGAAGTTCAGCGCGTGCAGGAACCGGGTCTGGTCGATCCAGCGGCGGCGGTCGACCAGTTCGCCTTGCATCATCGCGATCTGCCCGGCCGGCCCGCCGAAGCTGGTCAGTCCCAGTCGCAGCCAGTAGAGGCAGAAGGCGCCGAAGGGTGGGGTGGGGGATTCGGTCATGGTGCCGCACCCTAGCGCAAACGTCGCCGCAAGGCAGCTGCCGACACCCACTCCCGGCGATGGAGACAATTGCGGGGCGCCCATGGTCTTCCGCATCGCAGAGGATTAATATTGCAACCGCGAGCGCCGCCGTCGTGGCCGGCGCCGGACGTCGGAGACGTTGCAGAATGAAGGCTTCCGCCCGCGGTCGCGCGGCTGTGTTGGGCGCGGCGCTGTGTGCCGGTGTCGGGTTGACCGCTCTTGGACAATTGGCGCTGGCGGGGCCGGCGCAGGCCGCCGTCGGCGTTCATGCCGAGGAGATCGTGCGCTTTCCCTCCGCCGACGGGGATCTGACCGGCGGGGCGCCGACGATGCTGAGCGGCAGGCTGCTGCGCCCCGCCGGCAGCGGCCCGCATCCGGCGGTGGTCATGCTGCATGGCTGCGGCGGCCTCTATGCCCGCAACGGCCGGGTGTCGCCGCGCCATGTCTGGTGGGCCACCCACCTGCAGCGGCAGGGCTTCGAGGTGCTGATGGTCGACAGCTTCGGCCCGCGCGACGTTGAGGAGGTTTGCAGCACCGCACTGAAGGACCGCACCGTCCGCGCCGCGGTGGAGCGCAAGCGCGACGCCTGGGGAGCGCTGGCCTTCCTGCGCAAGCGGCCGGAGGTCGACCATGAGCGCATCGGCCTGATTGGCTGGTCGCAGGGCGCCGGTACCGTGCTGGCCGCCTATGGGGCAGGCGAGGACGGGCCGGCCGGGACGGAGGAGGGCGGCTTCCGCGCCGCCGTGGCCTTCTACCCCGGCTGCAGGGCGCCGCTGAGCAACGAGGACTGGCAACCCGACGGCCCGCTGCTGCTGCTGGTCGGCGGCAAGGACGACTGGACGCCGCCGCAGAGCTGCATCGAGCTGGCCGGCCGCGACGGGGTCAAGGACAAGGTCGATCTGGTGGTCTATCCCGACGCCTATCACGGCTTCGATGCGCCGGACGCCCCGGTGCGCAAGCGCCGGGACCTCGCCACCGCCCCCGGCGGCACCGCCCATGTCGGCACGAACGAAGACGCCCGCTCGGACGCGATCCGGCGGGTGATGGAGTTCTTCAAAGAGAAGCTTAGGGGGTGATGTACGCCTGATGTCCCCTCTCCCTCGCGGGGAGAGGGGAAACCATCATCAACGGAACTCGACCGAAACGATCTCGTACAGCTTGGAGCCGCCGGGGGTGGAGACCTCCACGCTGTCGCCGACGGCCTTGTTGATCAGGGCGCGGGCCAGCGGCGCCTGGATCGACAGAAGGCGGTTCTTGATGTCGCTCTCGTCCTGGCCGACGATCTGGTAGGTCGTCTCCTCGTCCGTGTCCTGGTCGGCCAGGGTCACGGTCGCACCGAACTTCACGGTGTTGCCGGTCAGCTTGGCCGGGTCGATGACCTCCGCCCGGCTGATCTTGTCCTCAAGCTCCAGAACGCGGCCTTCAATGAAGCTCTGACGTTCGCGCGCCGCGTGATACTCGGCGTTTTCCGAAAGGTCGCCATGTTCGCGGGCTTCCGCGATGGCTTTGATGACCGCCGGGCGTTCGGTGATCTTAAGGTGCTTCAATTCCTCCTGGAGGCGGTTGAAGCCCGCCGCTGTCATCGGAACTTTTTCCATGTTCGGTCCATCACCGCTTGCAGTCGTTCGACCTGTCCAAAGCGACATCAAGGACGAAGACGGCGCGGAGGAGGTCCGCCGCGCCGTCGTCCGTCCTTAATACGATCCGCTAAGGTACGACTGCAACGGGGCGACTTCAAGGCTGCCGTTCCGGAGTGCGGCAATCGCTTCCACCGCCGCGCGTGCTCCCGCCACGGTGGTGTAATACGGAATGTTGTAGGTCAGCGCGGTGCGACGCAGGCTGAAGCTGTCGGCCAGCGCCTGGGCGCCTTCCGTGGTATTGATGACCAGATGCACGTCGCCGTTGATCATGGCATCGACGATGTGCGGTTGGCCTTCCACCACCTTGTTGATGGTCTCCGCCGGCACGCCGGCATCGCTCAGCACCTTGGCGGTGCCGGACGTGGCGAGGATGCGGAAGCCCATCTCGTGCAGCTTCTTGGAGATCACCGCCAGCGCCGGCTTGTCGTGGTCCTTGACCGAGACGAAGACGCTGCCCTTGACCGGCAGGGTGACGCCGGCGCCGAGCTGCGCCTTGGCGAAGGCCAGCGCGAAGTTGTGGTCGAGGCCCATGACCTCGCCCGTCGACTTCATCTCCGGCCCCAGAACGATGTCGACCCCGGGGAAGCGGGCGAAGGGGAAGACCGCTTCCTTGACCGCGGTGTGCGGCGGGGTCGGGCCGTTCAGGGTGAAGGCGGACAGCTTCTCCCCCGCCATGACGCGGGCGGCGATCTTGGCGATGGCGGTGCCGGTGGCCTTGGCGACGAAGGGCACCGTGCGGCTGGCGCGCGGGTTGACCTCCAGGATGTAGACGGTGCCGTCCTTGACCGCGAACTGCACGTTCATCAGGCCGACCACCTTCAGCGCATGGGCGAGCGCGTCCGACTGGCGGTTGATCTCGGCGACGGTGGCGGCCGGCAGCGTGTAGGGCGGCAGGGCGCAGGCGCTGTCGCCGGAATGGATGCCGGCCTCCTCGATGTGCTCCATCACACCGGCGACATAGACCTGCTCGCCGTCGCAGACGACGTCGACGTCGACCTCGATGGCGTCCTGCAGGTAGCTGTCGATCAGCACCGGGTTCTTGCCCGACACCTGCACGGCGGTGCCCATGTAGCGCTGGAGCCCGGCCATGTCGTGGACGATCTCCATCGCCCGGCCGCCCAGCACGTAGGACGGACGGATGACGACCGGGAAGCCGATGCGGGTGGCGACCGCCTCCGCCTCTTCCAGCGAGCGGGCGAGGCCGTTGGCCGGCTGCTTCAGGTTCAGCTCATGCAGCAGCTTCTGGAAGCGCTCGCGGTCCTCGGCCAGATCGATGGCGTCGGGCGAGGTGCCCAGGATCGGGATGCCGGCGGCCTCAAGGGCGGCGGCAAGCTTCAGCGGGGTCTGGCCGCCGAACTGCACGATGCAGCCCAGCACGGTGCCGTTGCGCTGCTCGACCCGCACCAGTTCCACCACGTCCTCGGCCGTCAGCGGCTCGAAATACAGGCGGTCGGCGGTGTCGTAGTCGGTGGAGACGGTCTCCGGGTTGCAGTTGACCATGATGGTCTCGATGCCGGCCTCCTGTAGGGCGTAGACGGCATGGACGCAGCAATAGTCGAACTCGATGCCCTGGCCGATGCGGTTCGGGCCGCCGCCGAGGATGACGACCTTGCGCTTGTCGGTCGGCTCGGACTCGCACTCCGCCTCGCCGGTCCCGTCGGTCTCGTAGGTCGAGTACATGTAGGGGGTTGCGGAGGCGAATTCGGCGGCGCAGGTGTCGATGCGCTTGTAGACCGGGGTGACGCCGGCCATGCGGCGCGCCGCGGCGACCGCCGCCTCGCTGGTCTTGGCCAGTTCGGCCAGGCGGGCGTCGGAGAAGCCCATCTGCTTCAGCTTCAGCCAGCCGGCCTTGTCGGTCGGCAGGCCGCCGTCGCGGATTGCCGCCTCGCGGTCGGTGATCTCCTTGATCTGCTCCAGGAACCACGGGTCGTACTTGGAGACGGCCTGGACCTCGTCGATGCTGAAGCCGTGGCGGAAGGCCTGGGCGATCACCAGCAGGCGGTCGGGGGTCGGGGTGGCCAGCGCGCCGCGGATGGCGGTGCGGTCCGGGTTCTCCTCCCCGCCGATCTTCAGCTCGTTGAAGCCGGTCAGGCCGGTCTCCATCGAGCGGAGCGCCTTCTGCACCGACTCCTGGAAGGTGCGGCCGATCGACATCGCCTCGCCCACCGACTTCATCGAGGTGGTCAGCAGCGGCTCAGAGCCCTTGAACTTCTCGAAGGTGAAGCGCGGCATCTTGGTGACGACGTAATCGATCGTCGGCTCGAAGCTCGCGGGCGTGGTGCCGGTGATGTCGTTGGTCAGCTCGTCCAGGCGGTAGCCGACGGCCAGCTTGGCGGCGATCTTGGCGATCGGGAAGCCGGTCGCCTTCGACGCCAGCGCCGAGGAGCGCGACACGCGCGGGTTCATCTCGATCACGATCAGGCGGCCGTTGGCCGGATTGACCGCGAACTGGACGTTCGAGCCGCCGGTGTCGACACCGATCTCGCGCAGCACCGCGATCGAGGCGTTGCGCATGATCTGGTATTCCTTGTCCGTCAGCGTCAGCGCCGGCGCAACCGTGATCGAGTCGCCGGTGTGGACGCCCATCGGATCGATGTTCTCGATGGCGCAGACGATGATGCAGTTGTCGGCGCCGTCGCGCACGACCTCCATCTCGTACTCCTTCCAGCCCAGCACCGATTCCTCGATCAGCACCTCGCCGACCGGGCTGGCGCGCAGGCCGCCGCGCACGATGTCCTCGAACTCCGCCCGGTTGTAGGCGATGCCGCCGCCGGTGCCGGCCAGCGTGAAGCTGGGACGGATGATCGCCGGCAGGCCCACCAGCTCCAGCGCCTCCATACCCTCGTCCAGCGTGCGGACCATGCGCGACTTGGGCGATTCGAGGCCGAGCTTGTCCATGGCGTCGCGGAACAGGATGCGGTCCTCGGCCTTGGCGATGACGTCGCGCTTGGCGCCGATCATCTCCACGCCGAGCCGCTCCAGTGTGCCGTCGTCGGACAGCGCCATCGCCGTGTTCAGCGCGGTCTGTCCGCCCATGGTCGGCAGCAGGGCGTCGGGACGCTCCTTCTCCAGGATCTTGGCGACGACGGCCGGGGTGATCGGCTCGATGTAGGTGGCGTCGGCCAGACCGGGGTCGGTCATGATGGTGGCCGGGTTGGAGTTGACGAGGATGACCCGATAGCCTTCCTCGCGCAGCGCCTTGCACGCCTGAACGCCGGAATAGTCGAACTCGCAAGCCTGTCCGATGACGATCGGACCCGCGCCGATGATGCAGATGGATTTGATGTCGGTGCGTTTGGGCATGGGTCCGCTTCTCTGAAATGTGGTCAGCCGAAAACCCCCCGGCACCGGGGGACCGGAGACGGAGAGCGGGGATGGGCATGTCGTGCAAGGCCCCCTTATAGGGGGTTCCGGGCCGGGGGGGAAGGGGTGGCATGGATGTCACCCTCGCATGACTGAATCTCGGGCAGGACAGTTCCGGCCCATGCGGCCCTTGAACCGATGGGGAAAGGGACGCATCAATTCCCATTCTCCCGCTTCGCATACCCTTTGGAGATACGCCCCGATGAGCCACGCATTCGCCAAGGACAGCCGCGCCTGCGCCGCCTGCGTCTCGTGGGGTGGGGAGCGCGCGCTGTCGGAGGACAACACGCTGGTCCATGTCGCCCGCCACGGGGTGGAGGGCGAATGCCGCACCGCCAGCAGCCAGGACTACCGCCGCATCACCAAGGGCTATCACACCTGCACCGCCTGGGCGCCGCTGCCGATGCTGAAGAAGCATGGCGGGCGGATCGGCCACACGCCGGCGGGGCAGGCGCACACGCTGGTCACCGCCGCGGCGTCGAGGCCGGTGCAGCAGCCGGTCTCTCAGCCGGTGCCGGCGGCGGCTGCCTTTGCGTCGGCGCCTGTGGCTGTGCCGGTGATCGACGCGCCGCCGCCGCCCTGCCGGGCCGACGTGATCGACGTGGAGCAGACGCCGCAGGTCCGCATCCTCTACACGCACTGGGTGAGGCTGAAGCGCAAGCGCCGCATGCCTCTGGCGACGGAGATCGACACCGCCCAGGTGCGGGAGAGCGTGCCGCGCATCGCTCTGATGGAGCCGACCGCCGACGGAGGCGACTTCGTCTACAAGTCCTGCGGCCGCGCCCTGCAGCGCCGGCTCGCCGGGCGGCCGACCACGAAGCGGGTGAGCGACTGCCACCCGGAGCAGGCGGCGCAGCGCTGGCTGTCCGACCTGCGCGCCTGCCTGGAGAGCGGCGAGCCGCGTTGCCTGCTGGTGCGCGACGACCCGATGCTGCCGGGTGCGAAGTTCGTCGAACTGCTGCTGCCGCTGGCCGATGTCGAGGGCGGTCCGGCGACCCGCGTGCTGGCCTACCGCCATGTGCCGGGCGGCTGAGGAGCGGCGGCGATGGGCGAGCAGCCGAAGGAAGGGCCAAAAGCAGAAGGCCCCGGCGCGGAGATCGTCGGTGTCTGGCCGGCGGCCGTGTGGATCATCGTCGGCACCGGGCATTACTTGAACGACCCCGACCATTTCGCCGGCTGGAAGGGTGCGCTCTATTTCGTGCTTGGCACCGGGTTGGTGGCGCTGGTCGGCGGCATCGCCAGCCTGTCGGCCCGCCGCACCGTCGCCGGCATTCAGGAACGCTTGCTGAAGGAGGCCCGCCATCGGCGCGACCTGACCACCTGGGCCATCGCGCTGGGACTACGCGGACTTGTGGGCTTGGGCGAAGCGGTGCTGGTGACTCTGCTGGCGCTGTCGGTGGTGGGGATGCTGGGGTAGGTGTCGGCTTCGAATGCCCCCTCCCCAACCCTCCCCCGCCTTTGGCGGGAGAGGGAGCTAAGCGTATGAGCGGCGGAGTTCCCTCTCCCGCGCTAGCGGGGGAGGGTTAGGGAGGGGGCAAAACCGTGAACGATGAGAAAGCGCCCGAAACCGGGCAACCCTTGTCAAAAGATGGGACGACATCCTTGCCAGATCTGCTGCGCCAGGACGATCCCGAGGCAGATTTTGACTGGGAACCACCGAAGGCTTGGACCTCTTTTCCGAAGCTCCGTTTCCCGTGAAACGCAAACAGCCCCGCTCCTTTCGGAGACGGGGCTGTTGCGGCAACCTGATCCTTACTTCTGGCTGGTCTTCATGCTCCAGCCCGGCTCGACGCCATGCATGTCGGGCAGGCGGTGGGCGATGCCCTTGTGGCAGTCGATGCAGGTGTTCTCGCCGGTGAACAGATAGGTCTCGTGCATCTTCGCGGCGCGCGGATTCTGCTTGGTGATGTCCATCGAATCGGCGCTGTGGCAGTTGCGGCATTCCAGCGAATTGTTCGCCTTCAGCCGCGCCCATTCGTGCTCGGCCAACTCGCGGCGCTTGTCGAGGAACTTCTCGCGCGTGTCGATGGTGCCGAAGATCTTGCCCCAGACCTCCTTCGACGCCTGCATCTTGCGGGCGATCTTGTCGGTCCATTGGTGCGGAACGTGGCAGTCGGGGCAGCTGGCGCGCACGCCCGACCGGTTGGTGAAGTGGATGGTCTGCTTCAGCTCCTCATAGGGATTGTCACGCATCTCGTGGCAGCTGATGCAGAAGGCTTCCTTGTTGGTGGCCTCCAGGGCGGTGTTGAAGCCGCCCCAGAAGACGACGCCGGCGATGAAGCCGCCCAGCGTCAGGAAGCCCAGGCCGAAATGGACGCTGGGGCGGGCGAACAGCCGCCACAGGCCCAGAAATGCGGAGCGGATCGTCATTTCTGGCCGCCTTGAGCATGGCCCAGGACCGAATCGAAGTCTTGGAAGCTGTTGGGGACGATCGGCTGGGCGTCGGTCTGCGGCACATGGCACTGGGTGCAGAAGTAGCGCCGCGCCGCCACCGTGCCCAGCGTCTGGCCGTCACGGTCCTGGAAATGGGTGACCGACAGCATCGGCGCCTGCGAGCCGGCCGTGTTGCGGCGGTCGTGGCAGGTCAGGCACTTGTTGATGTTCAGGTCGATCTGATAGTCGCGGATGGCATGTGGGATCAGCGGCGGCTGGTCGGCATAGTTGCGCACGCGCTTCTGGTCGTCGGTGATCTCGCGGTGGGTCGCCTCGGCCGGGACGTCCGTGGTGATCGGGTGGTTGGTGGAGGGGACCTTGATCCCCCCGACCGTGCCGGTGCCGGTTCCAGCGACGATAGGTTTGTCCGCGGCCACGCCGTTGGTGGCGACGCCGATGGTCAGGGCCGGAACGCCGGCCAGAAAGGCCAGCGCGGCAATCAGGAAACGGGTCTTCATGATGCCGACACTCCTCAGGCGTTCACGGGCGTGATCTTGACCGCGCATTTCTTGAAGTCGGTCTGCTTGCTGATGGGATCGGTGGCGTCGAGCGTCACCTTGTTGATGAGGACCGTCTGGTCGAAGAAGGGGACGAAGACCAGGCCGCGCGGCGGCTTGTTGCGCCCGCGCGTCTCGACCCGCACCCGCACCTCGCCGCGGCGGGAGGTGACGCGCACCTCCTGGCCACGCCGGACGTTCAGCTCCTTGGCGTCGTCGGGGTGCATGAAGACCACGGCATTCGGGAAGGCCTTGCGCAGCTCGGGAACCCGCATGGTCATCGACCCGCTGTGCCAGTGCTCGATCACGCGACCGGTGCTGAGCCAGAAGGGATAGTCGGCGTCGGGCATCTCGGCCGGCGGCTCGTAGGGCAGGGCGAAGACGTTGGCCTTGCCGTCCTTGTTGCCGTAGAAACGCATGCCCTCGCCGGCCTTCACGTACGGGTCGGAGCCCTCGCGGTAGCGCCACTTGGTCTCCTTGCCGTCCACCACCGGCCAGCGCAGGCCGCGTTCCTGGTGGTATTGCTCGAAGGGCGCCAGATCGTGGCCATGGCCGCGGCCGAAGGCGGCATATTCCTCGAACAGGCCCTTCTGGACGTAGAAGCCGGCTTCCTTGGCCTCCTGGTTGTTGTAGGCCGGGTCGAGGTCGGACAGCGGGAAGCGATCGACCTGACCGTTGCGGAACAGCACCTCGTAGAGGGTCTTGCCGCGCAGTTCAGGCTTCTTGTTCAGCAGCTCTTCCGGCCACACCTCTTCCACGGTGAAGCGCTTGGAGAACTCCATGAGCTGCCACAGGTCGGAGCGCGCGCCGTCCGGCGCGTCGACCAGCTGGCGCCATAGCTGGGTGCGACGCTCGGCGTTGCCGTAGCCGCCCTCCTTCTCCACCCACATGGCGGTGGGTAGGATCAGGTCGGCGGCCAGCGCCGTCACGGTCGGGTAGGGATCGGAGACGACGACGAAGTTCTCCGGGTTGCGGTAGCCGGGGAAGGTCTCCTTCGCCGTGTTCGGGGCCGTCTGCATGTTGTTGTTGCACATGACCCAGTAGGCGTTGAGCTTGCCGTCCTTGAGCATGCGGTCCTGCTGGACGGCGTGGTAGCCGACCTTGTCGGGGATGGTCCCCTCCGGCAGCTTCCAGATCTCCTCGGCATGTTTGCGGTGCTCGGGGTTGGTCACCACCATGTCGGCGGGCAGCCGGTGGGAGAAGGTGCCGACCTCGCGCGCGGTGCCGCAGGCCGACGGCTGGCCGGTCAGCGAGAAGGGGCCGTTGCCGGGCTGGGAGATTTTGCCGGTCAGCAGGTGGATGTTGTAGCAGAGGTTGTTGGCCCAGACGCCGCGGACATGCTGGTTGAAGCCCATGGTCCAGAAAGATACGACCTTCACCTTCGGGTCGGCATACAGCTCGGCCAGCGCCTCCAGCCGGTTCTTCGGCACGCCCGACAGCTCGTGCGCCTTGTCCAGCGTGTAGGGTTCGACGAACTTGGCGAACTCGTCGAAGGTGATCGGGTCGGAGTCGTTGGCCTTGGCGGCGTTCTTCGCCTTCTGCTCCAGCGGGTTCTCGGGACGCAGGCCATAGCCGATGTCGTCGCGGCCGCGCTTGAAGTTGCAGTGCTTCTCGATGAACTCCTTGTTCACCCGGCCGGTCTTGATGATGTGGTTGGCGATGTAGTTCAGGATCGCCAGGTCGGACCCGGGGGTGAAGACCAGGCCGATGTCGGCGAGGTCGAAGCTGCGGTGCTCGTAGGTCGACAGCACGGCAACCTTGCAGCCGGGATGGCTGAGGCGGCGGTCGGTGACGCGCGTCCACAGGATGGGGTGCATCTCCGCCATGTTGGAGCCCCACAGCACGAAGGCGTCGGCGTGCTCCATGTCGTCGTAGCAGCCCATCGGCTCGTCCATGCCGAAGGTGCGCATGAAGCCGGCCACCGCCGACGCCATGCAGTGGCGGGCGTTCGGATCCAGGTTGTTGGAGCGCAGACCGGCCTTCATCAGCTTGGAGGCGGCATAGCCCTCATAGATGGTCCACTGGCCGGAGCCGAACATGCCGACGGCGGTCGGACCCTTCTTCTTCAGGGTCTCCTTCCACTTCTGCGCCATGATGTCGAAGGCGGCGTCCCAGGTGATGGGGGTGAACTCGCCGTCCTTGTCGAACTTGCCGTCCTTCATGCGCAGCAGCGGCTGGTTCAGCCGGTCCTCGCCATACATGATCTTGGACAGGAAATAGCCCTTCACGCAGTTCAGGCCGCGGTTCACCTCGGCCTTCACGTCGCCGTGGGTGGCGACCACGCGGCCGTCCTTGACGCCGACCATCACGCTGCAGCCGGTGCCGCAGAACCGGCAGGGGGCCTTGGACCAGTTCAGCTTGGCGCCTTCACCGGTCAGGATGTTGGCGGCGGATGCGGGCAGCGAGATTCCGGCCGCCGCGGCGGCGGCAGCGGCGGCTTGCGCCTTCAGGTAATCGCGGCGGGACAGGAACATGGCAAACAGACTCCAGGGTCGGAGGAAATTCGGTCGGAAGAGCGGATGCGGCGCGCCCGGTTGGCGGTGCCGTCAGGCGGCGTCGATCGCGTCCGCGGGTTCGTAGTGGTGGTAGACCATGGTGGTGCTGTGCACGCCCGGAACGGCGTTCAGCAGGGCGATGCGGTCGACCACCTCGGCCGCGCTGGCGGTGACCAGCGTCACCACCGCCTTGCCGTTCTCCGCCGCGCACCACTCCAGCCCGGCGACGGAGGCCGCCACCTCGCGCACCGCGTCGGTGCGGTCGGGGCTGTGCTGGATGACGAGGCTGGAGATGTGGACTTCGGGAGCGCGGGGCATATCGGGGGACTCAGTGGGTGAGGAGCTGGTACATCCAGATCGAGAAGCCGTAGGCGGCGACGGTGCCGACGGCGATCAACGGCCAGACCAGGAATGCCAGCCACAGGAACATCAGCCCTTCGGCCCGGCGGGTCGGGGCCGGCGCGGAGTCGGTCGCCTTCCGGTCGGACGGATGGGACAGGACGGGGGAGGGGATGGGCCTCATGGCGGCACTCTCAGTCGGAGCGGAAATGGTTTGAGCCGGCTCGGGTACCAGTCCTTTTGTCTGGTCCTTAGGTACCGGTTTTCGGCCCTTAGTATCGGTACTTTCCGGCGGGCTGGAATTGACCCAGGTCAAGCGGGGCCATACACGCCCTGTGACGGAATGGCGCCTTGCGCCGCGCGGGCGCTCCGGCCCCGGCTGCGTTAGACTTGGCGACGAGGGCATGAACCGGACGCTCCGGTTTGCGATAGGATGGGCCATGGATTTGCTGCGCTCCTACTGGTCGCCGGCCGAGCTGGTGACCAACGGGTTGATTCTCCTTCATCTTTTAGGGGCTTTGGCGGTCGGGCTGCTGCTGGGGTACGAGCGCAGCTATCACGGCCGGGCGGCCGGGATGCGGACCTATGGGCTGGTCTGCCTGGCGTCGGCCGCGCTGACGGTGGTCAACGCCTACCCGTCGATGTGGTATGGCGGCATCGGGACGCAGGGGGCGGCGCAAGGGGCTGCGCTGTCCGGCGATCCGACGCGGGTGATCCAGGGCATTGTCACCGGCATCGGCTTCCTCGGCGCCGGGGTCATCATGCGCGAAGGGCTGTCGATCCGCGGCCTGTCGACCGCCGCGTCGATCTGGGCGACCTCAGCCATCGGCATCACCATCGGGCTCGGCTTCTACGCGGTCGCCATCGCCGCGGCGCTGCTGACCATTCTGGTGATGAGCCTGCTGCGGCCGGTCGAGCGGCTGCTGCCGCACCAGTCGGTGATCCATCTGACTCTGGTCTTCCCGCGCGACAAGGCGCCGCCGCCGGAGGATTTGCGGGCGCAGGCCAAGAAGCATGGATTCGAGGTGATCGACTGGGCCTTTCACCTCGCCAGCGGCAGCGGCCAGTTCGAATGCCAACTG
Organism: uncultured Azospirillum sp.; assembly: GCA_965650625.1. Lineage (GTDB taxonomy): Bacteria > Pseudomonadota > Alphaproteobacteria > Azospirillales > Azospirillaceae > Azospirillum. The sequence continues at coordinate 61,814 of CBFGPE010000006.1, forward strand.
GTGCTGCAGGGAAAGGGCGACCCCGATCCAATGGCGCTGGTCGGCGCCCTTGCCTCGACCGACGCCGTGGTGGAGTTCAGGCTCTCCCCCTCGCGCATTTGAGGTGGTCTGACATGGAGGCGGCAATTCCAGAGGACAAAATACATACCAGCTTAATCTTTTCCTAAAACTTTAGCTTTATCGATACCTTACGATGACGAAGGACTGGAACAACGGCTGTGAAGGCCGGGGCGGGAAAGGCTGCTTGCCGGCCTTGCGGAGCGGCACGCGCCATACGGGTCCCGCGGCTTCGATGTCCGTTCGCCTTCGCCGGATCGCAAGGCTGTTCGTCCTGCTCTGGGCGGTCCTGCCGTTGTTCGCCGGTGCGGCGCATGCGGTGGGGGCGGCCGTGCAGCCTCTGCTGCTGGAACCCACCACCACCAGTGCGACGCTGGCCGGCCATTTCGCCCGGCTGGTCGATCCCGACCGCAAGCTGGACTTTGCCGAGGTTCTGAAAGCCGATGCCGACGGCGGGATGGAGCCGCGGGAGGATTTCCGCGGCGCCGGTCAGACCCGCGATATCCATTGGTACCGCTTCGACCTGATGCGCGCACCGGGCGCTCCGGCGGACTGGCTGCTGGAGATGGGCGAAGCCTATATCGACCATCTCGACCTGTTCATTCCAAAGGCGACGGCAGCAGCAAAGGTGGCGGGGGGCCGGCCGCAGGAGCCCGCCGCCTACCGGCTGGTCCGGCTGGGCGATTTCGTCCCCTTCAGCCAGCGGCCGATGAAGACCCGGCTGCACGCCCTGACGCTGACCCTGCCGGAGGGACAGCCGGTCTCGCTCTATCTGCGCGTCGATTCGGTCAGCGCCATCCGCCTGTCGGCGCGGGTGTGGGCACCCGCCGCCTATATCGGCCACCAGACGACCGATCTGCTGTTCCAGGGGCTGTTCCTGGGGGTGCTGGGCATTCTGGTCCTGGGCTATGTCGCGCTGGGCCTGCTGCTGCGCGACGGGGCACTGCTGGCCTACACCGGCTATGTCGCCACCGTCTTCTGTTACTACCTGTTCGCCAACGGCATCGCCGCCACCCTGCTGCCGGACCTGCCGGGCTGGTTCATGAACATGATGGTGGGCAGCAGCGGTTTCCTGGGCTTTGCCGCGGCGCTTATCATGTGGGTCTATATCCTCGACCTGCGGACCTGGGCGCGCTGGCTGCGCCGCTGTTACCAGGGGCTGGCGCTGCTGGCCCTGCTGATGCTGCCCTCGACGGTTTCGCCACTCTACACCCTGACCAACCCGATCGTGACGCTGTCGGCGCTGATCGTCGTGGTGGTCGCGCTGGTGCTGACCGCCCGGATGACTTGGCTGAACCGCGGCGACCCGACTCCGCGCTTCTATCTCGCCAGCACGCTGATCTCGCTTGGCGGGCTGCTGTTGACGCAGATGTCGCTGCGCGGCGTCCTGCCGGCCGATTTCGCCGTTGCCGATCCCTATCAGATCTCTTCGATGCTGGCGGTGCTGGTGCTGGGCACCGGTCTGGCCCTCCGCATCGGCCGCCTGCAGACGGAGCGGCTGCGCGCCCGCGAGGAGTCGGCCTTCGCCACCAAGCGGGCGGAGGAGCAGCGCAGCTTCGTCGCCATGCTGTCGCACGAGTTCCGCACCCCGCTGGCCTCCATCGACAGTGCCGCGCAGATGATCGAGCTGTCGGGCGCGGTGGATGCGCCATCGGCGCTGACCCGGCTGCAGCGCATCCGCAACACCACCCGCAAGATGGCGGAACTGGTGGAACTGTTCCTGTCCGCCGACGCGCTGGACCAGGGGGCGCTGGCCCTGAAGCCGGAACCGGTGGCGCTGGGCCAGTTGTTGGAGGAGGTTCGCGCCGGCCTGATGGGGACGGAGGCGGAAGAGCGTCTGGAGTTGTCGGTGGAGGCCCCCGACCGCGCGCTTCTGGCCGACGCGCCGTTCCTGGGGGTGGCGATCGGCAATCTGGTGCAGAACGCGCTACGCTACTCGCCTCCGGACACGTCGGTCCGGGTGAGCGCCGGCGATGAAGGGGACGGCATCGTCATCCGTGTCGCCGACCAGGGCCGCGGCATGAGCCCTGATGAGGTGGAACGCATCGGTTCGATCTATTTCCGCGCCTCGTCCTCGCGCGGGACCAAGGGGTCGGGGCTGGGGCTTTACATGACGCAGAAGATCGTCGCCGCCCATGGCGGAACCCTGACGGTGGAGAGCGTGCGCGACGAGGGCTCCGTCTTCACCATCAGGCTGCCGGATGGCGGCGCTCAATTGCCGGTTCCTGGCAGGCTCGCCGCGCAATAGCGGCCAAGGTTCAGTAAAGCGACTTCGGAATCCGCTCGGCCAGCGACCGGTCATAAGCGTCGCCGCCCTCGCGCCCGGCGCTGGCCTCCGCCAGCAATGCGCCTACCGATGGCAGGTCGCTTCGCGGCACCCGGGCCTCCGGATCCCACAGGCGGGAGCGCAGCAGGGCGCGGGCGCACTGGAAGAATACCGTCTCTATGGTGACCACCAGCACCGACTTCGGCGCCTTGCCGTCGACGGCGAAGCTGTCGCACAGCGTGGGGCCGGTGTCGATGACGGCGCAGCCGTTGACGCGTAGCGTCTCGTTCAGACCCGGCACCAGGAACAGCAGTCCGACCCGCGGATCGGCCAGGATGTTGCGCAGGCTGTCGATGCGGTTGTTGCCGCGGCGGTCGGGGATCAGCAGGGTGCGGTCGTCCACCACGCGGACGAAGCCCGGCCCGTCGCCGCGCGGCGAGGCGTCGAGTCCATCCGGCCCGCTGGTGGCGAGGATGAGGAAGGGCGACGCCTCGATCAGTGCGCGGTAGCCGGGGGTCAGCGCCGGCACCTCCTTGGCGATGGAGGCGGCGACCGGCTCGCCATAGAGGGCTTCCAGCGCGGCCAGGTCGGTGATGGGGCGGCTCATTTCGTATCCAGCAGGAAATAGACGAAATCGAGCACCGGAGTCGTCAGCCCGAACTGGCCCAGCAACGTGTGCGCCTGTCCGCGATGGTGGGTCTGATGGTTGAAGACGTGGGTAATGACCTGCGCGAAGGGCAGTTCGTGCGGCGTGCCGGCCATGCTGCGGTAGGACAGGGCCGACTCGAACCGCTCCGCCGGAGTCGCGGCGACCACGCGCAGGATGCGCTCGTCCTCCGCCTCGCGGGCGGCGCGCAGGCCGGCGAAATCGTCGTACAGAATCTCGTCCAGCGACGACGGCTTCGGCCCGGTTCCCTCGATCCGCTCCAACCACACGCGGTCGCCGACCAGGATGTGGTTCAGCGTGCCGCGGAGCGAACTGAAGAAGGCGCCGCGGTCCTCCCGGAACTGCGCGTCGGACAGCTGGGCCGCGACCTCGTACAAGCGGCGGTTGGCCCAGCGGTTGTAGCGGGCGAGGGTCTCGAAATGCGACTTGGGGTCCATGAGAAGCCTCTTACGGGAGAGAGAGAGGATCAAACCCCCGCGCGCTTGGCCGACAGGCCGGCGTGGGACAGCAGAACCTCGCGCTTGCCCTGGTGGTTGGCCGGGCCGACCACACGTTCGGTCTCCATCCGCTCGACCAGACGGGCGGCGCGGTTGTAGCCGATCTGCAGCTGGCGCTGGATGAAGCTGACCGACACCTTGCCCTCGCGCACCACGAGGTTGACGGCCTGCATGTAGAGGTCGTCGCCGGTCGCGGCCGAACCGCCCTCCTCATCCTCTACCGCGGCGGTTTCCTCTTCCTCCTCGGTGATGGCGGTGACGTAGTTGGGGGCGCCCTGGGCCTTGACGTACTGGACGATCTCCTCGACCTCCGAATCGGAGACGAAGGGGCCGTGGACGCGGGTGATGCGGCCGCCGCCCTGCATGTACAGCATGTCGCCCTGGCCCAGCAGCTGCTCCGCCCCGGCTTCGCCCAGGATGGTGCGGCTGTCGATCTTGCTGGTGACCTGGAAGCTGATGCGGGTCGGGAAGTTGGCCTTGATGGTGCCGGTGATGACGTCGACCGACGGGCGCTGCGTCGCCATGATTAGGTGGATGCCGGCGGCGCGCGCCATCTGGGCCAGACGCTGGATCGCCGCCTCGATCTCCTTACCGGCGACCAGCATCAGATCGGCCATTTCGTCGACGATCACGACGATGTAGGGCAGGGGCGTCGGTTCCGACGGTGTCAGGTCGAAGACATTCTCCGGCTCGCCCGGCGCCGGGGCGCGGCGCGGCATCTTCTCGCCGGCGGCAATCATCTCCGCCATGCGGGCGTTGTAGCCCTCGATGTTGCGGACGCCGAGCTTGGACATCGCCTCGTAACGGCTTTCCATCTCGCGCACGGCCCAGCGCAATGCGACCACCGCCTTCTTGGGATCGGTGACGACAGGCGTCAGCAGGTGCGGGATGCCGTCATAGACCGACAGCTCCAGCATCTTGGGATCGACCATGATGAAGCGGCAGCGCTCCGGCGGCAGCCGGTAGAGCAGCGACAGGATCATGGTGTTGATCGCCACCGACTTGCCCGAGCCGGTGGTGCCGGCGACCAGCAGGTGCGGCATGCGGGCGAGGTCGGCCACCACCGGCTCGCCGCTGATGTCCTTGCCGAGCGCGATGGCGAGCTGCGCCGTGGTGTTGCGGAAGGCGTCGTGGTCGAAGCTTTCGCGCAGGTAGACCATCTCGCGCACCGGATTCGGCAGCTCGACACCGATGACGCTGCGGCCGGGAACGATGGCGATGCGGGCGGTGACCACGCTCATCGAGCGGGCGATGTCGTCGGTCAGGTTGATGACGGTGGCCGATTTGGTGCCGGGCGCCGGCTCGAACTCGTACAGCGTCACCACCGGGCCGGGGCGGACGTCCATGATCTCGCCGCGGACGCGGAAGTTCTTCAGAACGGTTTCCAGCATCCGCGCATTGCGGGCCAGCACCGATTCGTCATGCTGCTGGACCGGGCGCGGCGGCGGGTTCTGCAGCAGCGCGACGGCGGGCAGCGAATAGACGGCGGGATATTCCACCGGCTCCGCCGGAGCGGCGGGCGCGGCCGGGGCGCAGGGTGCCACCGCCGCCGGCACGGGGGCCGGAACAGGAGCGGCCTCGCACGGGGCGGCGGCGGGGGCTTCGGCCTCCGCCGGGTCGCGCGCCTCATAGGCCCATTCGACGCCGGACAGGAAGGCGAAGCCGGCGACCACCGCCAGCGCCTCGTCCGAGAGGTTGGTGGAATAGACGGTGCCGGCGCGCGGCGTGCCGGGCAGAACCTCCACATCCCACATCACGCGGCCGTCGGGGCGTGGGTTGGGGACGAGGTTGAAGGGGCGGCCGTTCAGCGCGCACCACAGATTGAACTCGTCGGCGGTCACCACGCCCGCCTGGGTGGGCGGGGCGGCGAGATGCGGCATACGCGGGGTCATGCCGAGGCTCCCGGCTTCTGAACGGTGAGGGGGACTGGACCGGAGGAGGAGCCGCCCGGCAGGGGAGCGCGCGCGGCCAGTTCGCGCGGCGTCATCTCGTAGGCGGCGACCAGCAGCTTGTCGATGCTGACCCCGTCGCTGGACATCGGCAGCACCAGCCGTTCGAAGCTGCGGGTGCGTCCGCCGAAGACCGCGGTGTGGACACGGGCGACAGGCAGCCGCTCGCGGCGCACCGTCTCGTATTCCGGCTGCAGCAATGCCCGCTGTTCGGGCGGCAGATCGTCCAGCGTGGCGCCCAGGCGCGACTGGCCGAAGGCGGCGGCCAGTGCCTTGCCGTAATAGGAATAGACGAAGGTGCCGGATTCCTCTCCGATCACCTCGAACACGGCGATGTTGTCCTTCCACGGCCGCAAATCGGCCGGGGCGATGCTGTTGGGGACCGGCGGACGGCCGGCGACGGATTTGGTGAGCCAGAATTCGAGCAGGCCGCTGAGATACGGCGTCGCCAGCTCGGTTCTTTCCTTGGTCATGACAATCGCAGCTGGACGGGCGGCGCTCCCGCGGGGTAACGCCGCCGGAGCTTTCAAGAGCCGCCCGAACCATACCCGCAAGGGCCGGTGCGGCGCAACCGCAAGGGCTAAGCCCGGCAGGGGCGCCGCACCCCCGTTTTTACTGGCCGGCCTTTACCCGCGCTTCATCAGGCCGCACAGGTGACGCCGGTGCCGCCAAGCCCGCAATAGCCGTTGGGATTCTTGGCGAGATACTGCTGGTGGTAGCCTTCGGCGAAGTAGAAGGGCGGGGCCTCGCGAATCTCGGTGGTGATCGGGCCATAGCCGGCCTGGGCCAGCCGCTCCTGATAGGCGGCCAGCGTCGACTCCGCCGCGGCCTTCTGGGCGGGGCCGTGGGTGTAGACGGCGGAGCGGTACTGGGTGCCGACGTCGTTGCCCTGGCGCATACCCTGGGTCGGGTCGTGCGACTCCCAGAAGACGCGCAGCAGATCCTCGACCTTCACCATCGCCGGGTCATAGACGACGCGCACCGCCTCGGTATGGCCGGTGCGGCCGGTACAGACCTCTTCATAGGTCGGGTTCGGGGTGTGGCCGCCCTGATAGCCGACGGCGGTCACCCAGACGCCGGGAATCTGCCAGAACTTGCGCTCCGCCCCCCAGAAGCAGCCGAGCCCGAGGTCGATGACCTCCAGCCCCGGCGGGTAGGGCGCGGTGAGGCGATGGCCGTTGACGTGGTGCTGTTCGGGAACCGGAACGGGTTGGCTGCGGCCGGGCAGCGCCTCCTCCGGCGTCGGCAGCGTCGGCGGCTTGCGCATGAAATGCCCCAGCATGGTCGGGTCTCCCATCAATGACGATCCTGTGGATCGATGACGATCCGTTGGAGTGACCACTTATGTCGGGTGGCGGGCTTGCCGCGGCAAGGTGGCGCAGGGATGCGACGTTTCGGTGAACCTTCCGGTGGGTCCGCGCGTTTGATCCTGTGACCTGCTGGGAATTTGAAAAAGGAGAGCCATCATGGCCAGCACCACCGACGAGCGCCTGATCCAATCGCTGATCGACCATGGCCGCCGCAACGGCAACCGGCTGAGCGCCGAAGCGCTGGGTGAGATCCTGCCTGTCGATACCATGACCCCGGAGGAAACCGCCGCGGTGATCGAGCGGGTGGAGGCTGCCGGAGTCGAGGTCGAACTGGACGATTCCCGCCTGATGCAAGGCCGGCCCAATCCGGCATTGGCGCGCCAGCGCGGCGACTATCACCGTGGCGACGGCGTGGTCGACATGGCGAGCCCGGCGGCCCCGGCGGTGTCGGCTCCGGGTGCGGTGCCGTCGCGCCACGGCTGGGCCGACGACATCGCGGACGGCCATGCCGGTGGCCATCATGGCGGCGCGCCGACCTGGAAGCGTGACGGCGTGGAACTGCTGCCGCTGGCCTCCATGGCCGTGGTTGCGGTGGTGTTGATCGCGGCGCTCGGTTAGCCGGCTTAGCCGGCGGCCAGCGCGTGGATGAGGATGGCGGCGGTGGCGGCGACGTTCAGCGACTGGACGCGCCCGCTGCCGGGAATGGTCAGCACCGCCTCGCAGGCCGCCAGCGTGGCCGGCGGGATGCCGTCCTCCTCGTTGCCCAGCACGACCGCGGGGGGCTTGGCGTTCAGCTGCTTGAAATTGGGTTTGCCGCGCCAGCCGGTCAGCGCGCCGGCATCGACCGTCGGCCGGGTCTGGTCCAGCGCCGTTCCGAACACCCGGTGGCTGGCGCGCAGCCGCTTCAGCACGGCCGGCAGGGCGGGGGCGCGCTCCAGCGTCACCCACTCGAATCCGCCCTCCGCCACACGATAGGCGGCTTCCGACGGCAGAGCTTGGCCGGGATGGTCGGAGATCAGGACGCGGGGCAGGCCGAAAAAGGCGGCGGTGCGCAGGATGGCGCCGAGATTGTGCGGGTTGCCGACGCCGTCAAGGATCAGCAGCGGTTCGGACGCCCGTCGCACGGCCTCCGTATCGAACAGCGGCAGCGTCCGCGGCGCCATCAGCGCCACCACCCCGCCATGCAGGACCGTGCCGGCGACCTTTGCCAGCTCGTCGCCCTCCACCATGCGGTAGGGCTTGCGGGCCGCCGCCATCGCCTTGCAGAAGGCGCCCACCGCCGGTTTCAGCCGCTCGTCGAAGAACAGGCGCTCGACCCGTTCCGGTTCATGGGCGAAGAGGGCGGAGACGGCGGCCAGCCCGGCGACGCGGAACAGCTTGCGCGATTCGGTGGGGTCCGGGGCTGACGGAGGGACGGGGGCGGCGGTCCGGGTACGGGTGCGGCTGGGATGGGGCGGGCGCCCGCGCGGAGGCATGGAGGTCCTGTCTGTCTGGAAAGAAGTGGTGGCTTACAGCAGCTTCACCACCAGGAAGCCGCCGATCAGCGCCACCGCGAACACGCTGGTGACCAGGGTCAGCCGCTTTTCGATGAAGGCGCGGATCGGCGGGCCGAAGAAATACAGCAGCGCCGCCACCAGATAGAAGCGGATCGACCGCGAGATGATCGACGCGCCGATGAACACCCACAGCGGCAGATGCGCCACGCCTGCCGTGATGGTCAGCAGCTTGTAGGGGATGGGCGTCATGCCCTTGATGATGAGGATTTCCGCCCCGTACTCGACGAAGGTGTGGCGCAGCTGCTCGAACTTGTCGGTCAGGTGATAGAACTCGATCACCCAGCGGCCGATCGTCTCGTACAGGAAATAGCCGATCATGTAGCCGGCGATGCCGCCGACGACCGAGGCCAGCGTGCAGATCGTCGCCAGCTTCCACGCCGCCTTGCGGTTGGCGATGACCATCGGCACCAGCAGCAGGTCCGGCGGCAGCGGAAAGAAGGAGCTTTCGGCGAAGGAGACCCCGGCCAGCCAGGCCGTCGAATCCTTCGACGCGGCCTTGGCCATCGTCCAGTCGTAAAGACGCTTCAGCATGAATGGGCCGTCCTTCGTCGCTGCCGTTGCGGTGCACGAGGCATCTTTTAGGCGCGACGGTCCCGGTGCGCCAGTGCCCAATTCGACCGCCCCCGGACAGGGTGAAGCCCTCCGGAGGCGTTAGCCCGTTCCGGCCGGACCTGTGCCGGGCTTTTCTTCAGGAGCTTCCTCCTTCAGCACCTCGTCCAGCCAGCGCAGGTGCGGCTCGGCGGCCTTGCGCGCCTCTTCCTGGGTCTGGCGGTAACGGGTGACCACCTCCTGGCCCAGCGGGGTCAGGCCGGCGCCGCCGCCTTCACGGCCGCCGACGCTGGTGCGGATCACCGGCTCGCGGAAGGCGGTGTTCATCGTCTCCACCAGGAACCAGGCGCGGCGGAAGGTCATGTCCAGCGAGCGCGCGGCGGCGGAGATCGAGCCGGTGCGGTCGATGGCCTCCAGCAGGGCGATCTTGCCGGGGCCGATGGCGCCCGACGGGTGCAGGAAGCGGACACGAAGGTCGGCGGGCATGGTGTTCCGTTGCGAATCCGAAAGGGATGGGAACAACCATGTGGGGAGCGCCTTGCCGGTTCAAGCGTCAAGTGGGTCGATAGGGGGCGCCACCAATGGGGGGTGCGATCCGCCGCCCCCCCGGCCGATCATTCTTACTCTGCCCCGGCGGCCTCGGCGAGGCCCAGGAAGGCCGGCAGGTCGTGGGTGATGACGTAGGTGGGGATCGGGGCCAGGAAGTCGCGCATGCGGCCCTTTTCCGTGAAGCGCTTGCGGAAGCGGGAGTGGGTGAACAGCGTGCCCAGCTTCGGCACGATGCCGCCGGCGATATAAACGCCGCCGCGCGCCCCCAGCGTCAGGGCGAGGTTGCCGGCGACGGTGCCCAGCATGGCGCAGAACATCTCCACCGCTTCCACGCAATGGGGCTCGCTGCCGGTCAGGGCGTTGTCGGCGACCTGGGCGGGGGTAAGGGCGGCCGGTTCCCGCCCGTCCAGGATCGACAGCGCGCCATAGAGGTTGACGAGGCCCGGCCCGGACAGCACCCGCTCGGCCGAGACATGGTCGAAGCTCTTGCGCAGCTGGCCCAGCACCGCGCTCTCGCGGTCGCTGATCGGCGCCATGCTGACATGGCCGCCCTCGCCCGACAGCGCGGTCCAGCGGTTGTTGGCGCCCGGCACCAGACCGGACACTCCCAGCCCGCTGCCCGGCCCCAGCACCCCGACGACGGCCCCCGGCTGCGGTGCGCCGTCGCCGATCTGGCGCCGGTCCTCGTCCGCCAGACGCGGCACCGACAGGGCAACGGCGGTGAAGTCGTTGATGACGACCAGCCCGTCCAGCCCCAGGGCGTCGCGCACCCGGTTGACGGAGAACTGCCAGACCAGATTGGTCATGGCGATGTGGTCGCCGGTGACCGGCCCGGCCACCGCGAAGGCGCCGCGCCGCGGGCGGCCGGGGGTGCCGACCGCCGCCAGACCGACCGCCGACAGATAGGCGCCGGCCGCATCCTCGATCGAGGCGTAATCGGCGCAGCGCAGCACGCGGGTGTCGCGCACGATCCTGCCATCGATCAGGCCGAAGCGGGCATTGGTGCCGCCGATGTCGGCGACCAGAATGGGGGCGAGACTGGGGGCGGGGGAGAGGTCGGCGGCCATGGATCCGGGTCTGCGCTGTTGGTGGGCCGAGCGGATGCTCGTTTGATGGACCGAGCGGATGCTCAGGTGACCGGAAAGTCATACGGTGCCCGGGTCAGTGCGTCTACATAGCTTTCACGCCACCAGCTGATGTCGTGCCGCCGCAAGGTCTGCATCAGGGCCGCGTAGCGTTCCTTGCGCTCGCCCAGCGGCATGGTCAGCGCCCGCTGCAGCGCGTCGCCGACGCCTTCGATGTCGAAGGGGTTGACGATCAGCGCCTCGCCCATTTCGTGGGCGGCGCCGGCGAACTGGGACAGCACCAGCACGCCCGGATTGTCGGCGTCCTGGCAGGCGACATATTCCTTGGCGACGAGGTTCATGCCGTCGCGCAGCGGCGTCACCAGCCCGACATTGGCCAGCCGGTAGAAGCCCGCCAGCACGCGCTGGCCAAAGCTGCGGTTCAGGTAGCGGATCGGCTGCCAGTCGAACTCGGCGAAGCGGCCATTGATGCGGCCGGCCATCTCCGACAGCTCGCGACGGATGGCGATGTATTCCGGCACATCCTCGCGCGAGGGCGGGGCGACCTGCAGGAAGGAGACGCGGTTGCAATGCTCCGGGTAGCTTTCCAGAAGCTGTTCGAAGGCGGCGAATCGCTGGGGCAGGCCCTTGGAATAGTCGAGCCGGTCGACGCCGATGATCAGGCGGCGGCCGACCAGGCTTTCGCGCAGCCGTTCGGCCTGCCGCGAGCGGCCGGCGGTGCGGGCCAGGCTTTCCAGCGCTTCGGTGTCGATGCTGATGGGAAAGACCTTCGCCAGCAGGGTGCGGCCGAAGGCGCGGATCATCGCCGTCCCGTAGGCGCCGCGCTGTTCCACCGTGCCGTCGGTCTCGGTGCGGATATAGTCGCAGAAACCGCGCAGGTCGGTGGCGGTGTGGAAGCCGACAAGATCGTAGGCGCACAGCTCGCGGATCAGGTCGCGGTGGTTGGGCAGGGCGGTCAGCAGTTCCGGCGGCGGGAAGGGCGTATGCAGGAAGAAGCCCATGCGTTGCGAACAGCCGCGCCGGCGCAGTTCGTCGCCGAAGGGGATCAGGTGATAGTCGTGAACCCAGATCATGTCGTCCGGGCGCAGCAGCGGCTCCAGCTTGTCGGCGAAATAAGCGTTGACCCGTTCGTATCCTTCGCGCGTGCGCCGGTTCACCGAGATCAGGCCCAGTCGGTAATGGAACAGCGGCCATAAGGTCTGGTTGGCGAAGCCGTTGTAATATTCCTCGTGGTCGCGGCGGCCCAGATCCAGCGTGGCATAGGTCAGCTTGCCGGCTTCCGTCCGTGTCGGCTCCGCCTGGGACTCGCCATCGACGACCTTTCCGCTCCACCCGAACCAGATGCCGCCGGTCTTCTTCAAGGCCGCCAGGATGGCGACGGCGAGACCGCCGGCCGCCTGCTTGCCCTCTTCCATCAGGGCCACCCGGTTGGATACGACGACGAGCCTGCTCACGATGTTCTTCTCCTTATTGGCCGCCGGCAGGGCGTTCCGCAGTCCGCGAAGGCCGGCTGTCCTTGCGGACACCCTATGCGGGACCACTACGAAACGACCATGGGCGGGCTTGGTTCCGAGCGCCGGCTGTCAAGCTCAAGACGCTGGTCCGAAGGTCCGGCGCTTCCTGTCCTATGGGTCAGATCACTCCACGAAGGGTTATGGTGCAACGCAACATAACATGCCTAGGCGCTATCCGGTTCGCGATACCTCCAGCTGCGGTTAACATAATGTAATGAATAAGAAATTCTTTTTTGTGCTTGAAGCCGGGCGGCGGCGAGTTCATATTGTGCAGTGCGGCAACGGTCGCGCCTCGGCGTGGACGTTGGCGTAACGCACTTCTTGGGCGTTTCCTCCCTAGACTGAGGCCGCGGGTCCGCCCGCGGCCTTTTTTTTGTGCGAAAGGCACCCGGATCCGACGCGACAGCGCGCCGGCCCGGAAGAAGCCGCAGCGGCGCCAAGCCGAAGCTTGGCCCTGACGTGATAGGGCGAAACTGTGGCAGAGACGGGGCAATGGTCCCCTGCTGGCGCCTTATCCGCGGATCAGCGCGGACCCAGCCCGTGCGGCGGCAGCAGGCCCAGCGTGTCGACCAGCTCGGTCATGTGGCGGGTCAGAACATCCAGGTAGGGCAGGCGCGTCAGCGTCGCCTCGTCCATGTAGAGGTCGCGGGCGATTTCAATCTGAAGCGTGTGAATGCCCTGGCGTGGCCGGCCGTAATGGCGGGTGGTGTAGCCGCCGGCATAGGGATTGTTGCGGCTGACGGCATAGCCCAGCCCGCACAGGTAGGCCTCCGCCGCGTTGATCACCGCGGGAGCGCAGGCGTTGCCGAAACAGTCGCCCAGCACGATGTCGGGATGGCTGGCGGTGCGCCCGCCACTTTTTCCATTGCCCCGCCGTCCATCGGTGGTGGCGCTGGCGGATGGCATGGAATGGCAGTCGACCAGCAGCACGTGGCCGAAGGCGTCGCGGGTTGCGTCCACCAGCTGGCGCAGCGCGTTGTGATAGGGGGTGTAGCAGCGGCTCACCCGGTCCAGCGCCTCGGCGAAGCGCAGCTTGCCCTTGTAGATGTCCTCGCCGTTGGCGACCACGCGGGCGATGGTGCCCAGCCCCGCCGCCACCCGGGGGGAACGGGTGTTGACATAGGCCGGCAGCGGATCGGCGAACATCTCCGGATCCAGTTCGTAGGCCTCGCGGTTGACGTCCAGATAGGCGCGCGGGAACAGGGCGCGGATCAGCGGCACGCCCAAGCCGGGGGCGAAGGCGAAGATCTCGTCGACGAAGCAGTCCTCCGACTTGCGCAGCGCGCGGGCATCCAGGCGGGACGAGGCGAGGAAGGCGGCGGAATAGGCGTTCCCGCTGTGCGGCGACGCCAGCACGAGCGGCAGCCTCTGGCTCTGTGGGGCCAGGATTTCGAAGGCCGGGGCGTCTGGCGGCGAAGCGACGGCGGCCGGATCGGGACCGGCGCCGTCGTCGCGCTGCGCGTCGAAGGAGGCATCCATGGTCGAATGATGTAATGGACGGTGGCCGCCGTGTCACGGGACCTCTGTCAGGGGATTGGCCACCGCTCTTTCACCGACGGATAAAAAAAGCGGGAAGGGGCCATGAAAGGGCTTGCGTGTCGGCAAGGAGGTCGGTATACACCCGCCCACGCCGGACGGAACGACGCTAGACGATCCGCCACCGGCCGCTACAGTGGGCGGTTAGCTCAGCGGGAGAGCACTACGTTGACATCGTAGGGGTCACTGGTTCAATCCCAGTACCGCCCACCATTCTGAAGGCCGCGAACCGGAACGGGTTCGCGGCCTTCTCCATTTTGGGGATTTCGCACCCCCACGGACGCTGCATATCTGCACTCCGCCCGCTCGGTTTCTTCCCTCGCCAAGCCCCCTCGCCAGATCCTTCCCTGCACCGTACCATCCGGTTCGCAAACAAAGCATTGGGAGGATCCTTCATGCCTGTCCGTACCCTGCGCCGCCCCGGCGGTAGTCTTGCCGCCGCTGTCGGCGCAGTTCTGGTCTGTGCCGTCGCCGCCCTTTCGCCCACCGGTGCCACGGCGCAGGCGGCCCCTGCCGCACAAGCCGCCGGCACGGCCACCGAAGCGTCGCGCCTGGATACCGTGCTGTCGGCGGGCACGCTACGTGTCGGAACCACCGGTGACTACAAGCCCTTCACCTACCTGAATCCGCAGACCCAGAAGTTCGAGGGTATGGACATCGACCTCGCCGAAGCCATGGGCAAGGCGCTGGGCGTGAAGGTGGAGTTCGTGAAGACGACGTGGGGCAACCTGCTGCCCGACCTGCTGGCCGACAAGTACGACATCGCCGTCGGCGGTGTTTCCGTGACGCTGGAGCGGCAGAAGAAGGCATTGTTCTCCGATGCGCTGATGCGCGACGGCAAGACGCCGATCACCCGCTGCGAGAACAAGGACCGCTTCCAGACCGTTGCCGATATCGACAAGCCCGGCGTCCGCCTGATCGTCAACCCCGGCGGCACCAACGAGAAATTCGCCCGCGCCCACATCCACACTGCCCAGATCGAGGTGCATCCGGACAACGTCACCATCTTCGACCAGATCGTCGCCGGCAAGGCCGACCTGATGATCACCGATGCGGTGGAGACCCGGCTTCAGCAGAAGCTGCATCCGGAGCTGTGCGCCGTCCATCCGGACAAGCCCTTCGATTTCTCGGAAAAGGCCTTCCTGCTGCCGCGCGACGTCGTGCTGAAGCTGTGGATCGACCAGTGGCTGCACCGCGCGGTCGCCACTGGCGAGTATCAGGCGGTGTTCGACCGCTGGCTGAAGTAGCCGACCGAAACCATGCGGATGCCGTTGCGCCGTTCGCCTGCGCGGCGGCATCCGCATGCGGTTTGACTGAACCGGCAAGTATGGGCAAAGCCGGCGGTTCAGCCGCAAGGATGCCGCAAAAGCACCAAGGGCCCGGCGATTGCTCGCCGAGCCCTTGGTTTATTTGGTGGAGCCAAGGAGGATCGAACTCCTGACCTCTACAATGCCATTGTAGCGCTCTCCCAGCTGAGCTATGGCCCCTTCAACTCTGGGGGCCGGTCGTTTCCGTCCGGCCTTGGTGGAGCGGGATAATAGTCAGGCGGCGGAGTGATGCAAGCGGAAAATTCGTCCTTTCACGCTTTTTTTCACCACCCCGCCGGACCTCCCGCTCTTACCGGAAAGCAGTCAGCGGGAAGGGCGCCGTTCAGCGCTCCTCCTCGTCCTCGCCTTCGACATCGACGACCTCATCCATGTCGTCCTCGCCCAGTTCGGACGTGTCCTCGATCAGGACATCGTCCTCATCTTCGGTGGTATCGTCGGCTTCCTCGATGTCGTCGACGGACATGTCGTCCTCGACGTCCTCCAGTTCCGCGGTCTCGGTCTCGGTCTCGACCTCTTCCTCGTCCTCCGGCACGGCCACCACCTTCTTGGTGTCGTCGGTGGGGGCCGGACGGGCCTTGCGGGACTTCAGCAGAGCCTCGGGATCGAACTGCGCGCCACAGCTCGGGCAGACCGGCGGGTCCTTGCGCATGTCATAGTAACGAGCGCCACAGCTCGGGCAGATGCGCTTGACGCCCCATTCGGGTTTGGCCACGCCACGTCCTCCGTCACAAAAATCAGGGGGTTCTCAAGAGGCGCCCTTTGCCATGCCCTGAGACGCTTGTCAAAAAAAAGATGAAGCGGCCGGGTGATCGCCGTGCCGCGGCGGCGGCGGGAAAGAGGTATCCCGCTCGGACAGGGGTTGCCTTTACAGGCCGTTAACCATAACTCGCTAGAACGGACCTGCACAGTGTGCAACTCCTCCATTTGGTTTCCTCCTTGATCCTCCTTGAACTCGGGGCCGCCTTCGGGCGGCCTCTTTTCATTGGTGCCCGGCCGTATTTGTGAGGTCCGCCCAGCGGAGGACCCAAGGGAGGAGTAGGGAGAGCACCCCGGCCCTCTCGCATCGGGGCGGGGGCTGTGATAGGAACGGCGGCCATATCCGCTTCCCGTTCCGATCCGAAGGACCCGTTCCATGACGCATGCAAGGCCGCTGCGCTCCACCACCACCGGCGCGATCCGGGGCAGCATCCGCGTGCCCGGCGACAAGTCGATCTCGCACCGGTCGTTGATGCTGGGCGCCATCGCGGTGGGCGAGACGGTGATCCACGGCCTGCTGGAGGGGGAGGACGTCCTGCACACCGCTGCGGCGATGCGCCTGCTGGGGGCCGAGGCGGTGCGGGAAGACAACGGCCAGGGGGCGGGCGTCTGGCGCGTGCGCGGCGTCGGGCTGGGGGCGTTGCAGGAACCGGCGCAGGTTCTGGACATGGGCAACAGCGGCACCGCCGCCCGCCTGCTGATGGGTCTGGTCGCCGGCCATCCGATCACCTGCGTCTTCACCGGCGACGCCTCGCTGAACAAGCGGCCGATGGCCCGCGTCACCAAGCCGCTGGAGGAGATGGGCGCCCGCTTCGTCGGCCGCTCCGGCGGGCGGCTGCCGCTGACCGTGGTCGGCAGCGGCGATCTGGTTCCGATCACCTATCGCCTGCCGGTGGCCTCCGCCCAGGTCAAGTCGGCGATCCTGCTGGCCGGCCTCAACACCGCCGGCGCCACCACGGTGATCGAGGCGGAGCCGACGCGCGACCACACCGAACTGATGCTGCGCCATTTCGGCGCCACCGTGACCACCGAGCGGTTGGAGGACGGCGCGCTGGCCGTCACCGTCATCGGCCAGCCGGAACTGACCGGCCGGACCATCCATGTGCCGGCCGATCCCAGCAGCGCCGCCTTTCCGGCGGTCGCCGCCCTGCTGCGGCCGGGCTCGGAACTGCTGCTGAACGACGTTGGCATGAACCCGCGCCGCACCGGCCTCTATGACACGCTGGTGGAGATGGGGGCCGACATCGCCTTCGAGAACCGCCGCGATCAGGCGGGCGAGCCGGTGGCCGACCTGCGGGTGAAGCACAGCGCCCTGAAGGGTGTGGTGGTGCCGGCCGATCGCGCGCCGAGCATGATCGACGAATACCCGGTCCTGGCCGCCGCCGCCGCCTGTGCCGAGGGCACCACGGTGATGCTGGGCCTGAAGGAACTGCGGGTGAAGGAGAGCGACCGTCTCGCCATGGTGGCGGAAGGCCTGACCCGCTGCGGCGTGTCGGTGGAGGTCGGCGCCGACGACAGCCTGACGGTGCACGGAACAGGGAAGGGACCGAAGGGCGGTGCCACCGTCGCCACCGCCATGGACCACCGCATCGCCATGAGCTTCCTGGTGCTGGGCATGGCGACGGACGAGCCGGTGTCGGTCGACGACGGCGCCTTCATCGACACCAGCTTCCCCGGCTTCG
The DNA here is from genome assembly GCA_965650625.1 of uncultured Azospirillum sp. Lineage (GTDB taxonomy): Bacteria > Pseudomonadota > Alphaproteobacteria > Azospirillales > Azospirillaceae > Azospirillum. The sequence goes on from CBFGPE010000006.1 coordinate 79,115, forward strand.
TAGGCCTGATGAACGGGCTCGGCGCGAAGATTGCGGAGGCGTGAGGCGATGACGCAGCCGCTTTCCAATCAGGAGGTCCCGGCCAGGGCGGTTGTCGTCGCCATCGACGGCCCGGCCGCCAGCGGCAAGGGCACCCTGTCGCAGCGCATCGCCGATGCCTTCGGCTTCGCCCATCTCGACACCGGCGTGCTGTACCGTGCGGTCGGCGTGTCGGTGCTGCGGGCCGGCGGCGATCCGGCCGACAACGCGGCGGCGGCGCGCGCCGCCTATGAGCTGCACCCCGAACACCCCATCCTGCAGGAGGTGGCGCTGCGCACCGACGAGGCGGCGCAGGCGGCCAGCAAGGTGGCGGCGGTGCCGGAGGTGCGGGCGGCGCTGCTCGACTTCCAGCGGCGCTTCGCCACCCACCCGCCGGGCGGCGCGCCGGGGGCGGTTCTGGACGGGCGCGACATTGGAACGGTGGTCTGCCCCGATGCCCAGGCCAAACTGTTCATTACCGCTTCGGTGGAGGTCCGGGCCGAACGGCGACTCAAGGAGTTGCAGAGACGGGGGATTCCGGCTATATCCTCCGATGTCCTGGAGGACATGAAGGCTCGTGATGCGCGCGACAGCCAGAGAGCGGTGGCCCCGCTCCGTCCGGCTGCCGACGCTTTTGTGCTTGATACGTCCGCTCTCGATGCCGATCAGGTGTTCTCGATGGCGGTCGCCCACATCGGTTCGAAAACCGGTCTGAAGCCCACGGCGTAACGCCGCCGCTTCCGGCCTCCGTTGACGGGCCGCCGGTGGCGGCGCGAACGGGTCCGACTCCCTCCACGGAAAACCATCAACCAAGTCGCCGGGCGTGGTGCCCGGCGCGGCGGTTCGGTCGAGGTCCCACCCGTTTTGCCGCGGGAGGGACCGGAACGGGGCCGCTTTCGCGCCACCTTTAGGAGTTTCAATGGCACAGTCACTGGCCCGCACGGTCGAAAAGGAAAGCTTTGCGTCTCTGCTCGAAGAGTCGCTGGGCGCGGCCGAGTCGCTCGAAGGTACGGTCGTCAAGGGACGCGTCGTCGCCGTCGAGAACGACATGGTCACCATCGACGTCGGTCTGAAGTCGGAAGGCCGCGTCGCGCTGAAGGAATTCGCCGTTGCCGGCCAGCCGCCCGAGCTGAAGGCGGGCGACACCGTCGAGGTCTACCTCGAGCGGATGGAAGACAAGAACGGCGAAGCGATGCTGAGCCGTGAGAAGGCGAAGCGCGAAGAGGCCTGGGCCCTGCTGGAGAAGTCGTTCAACGACCAGACCCGCGTCACCGGCGTCATCTTCGGCCGCGTCAAGGGCGGCTTCACGGTCGACCTGTCGGGCGCCGTTGCCTTCCTGCCCGGTTCGCAGGTCGACATCCGTCCGGTCCGCGACATCTCCCCGCTGCTGGGCACCCCGCAGCCGTTCCAGATCCTGAAGATGGACCGCTCGCGCGGCAACATCGTCGTGTCGCGTCGCGCCGTGCTCGAAGAGAGCCGCGCCGAGGCCCGTTCGGAGCTGGTGGCCAACCTCAAGGAAGGCCAGATCCTCCAGGGCGTCGTCAAGAACATCACCGACTACGGTGCGTTCGTCGACCTGGGCGGCGTCGATGGCCTGCTGCACGTCACCGACATCGCGTGGCGCCGCATCAACCATCCGTCGGAAGCCCTGCAGATCGGCCAGACCGTCACGGTCCAGGTCATCCGCTTCAACCCGGAAACCCAGCGCATCAGCCTGGGCATGAAGCAGCTCGAAGCCGACCCGTGGGAAGGCGTCGAGGCCAAGTATCCGGTCGGCGCGAAGTTCAAGGGCCGCGTCACCAACATCACCGACTACGGCGCCTTCGTGGAGCTGGAGCCGGGGATCGAGGGCTTGGTCCACGTGTCGGAAATGTCCTGGACCAAGAAGAACGTCCATCCGGGCAAGATCGTGTCGACTTCGCAGGAAGTCGAGGTCATGGTCCTGGACGTCGATCCGCAGAAGCGCCGCATCAGCCTCGGCCTGAAGCAGTGCCTGGACAACCCGTGGGAGACCTTCACCGACAAGTTCGGTCCTGGCACCGAGCTGGAAGGCGAAGTCAAGAACATCACCGAGTTCGGTCTGTTCGTCGGCCTCCCGGGCGACATCGACGGCATGGTCCACATGTCCGATCTCGACTGGAACAAGTCGGGTGAAGAGGCGATCGCCGAGTACAAGAAGGGCGACCGCGTCAAGGTCAAGGTTCTCGACGTCGACGTCGAGAAGGAGCGCATCAGCCTCGGCATCAAGCAGCTGGCCAGCGACCCGTTCGAGTCGGCCACCGCCGGCCTGAAGAAGAACGAGGTCGTGACCTGCACCGTGACGCAGGTGACGGACGGCGGCATCGAAGTGACCGTCGGCGAGGGCTACACCGGCTTCATCCGCAAGTCGGACCTGTCCCGCGACCGTTCGGAACAGCGCCCGGACCGTTTCGCCGTCGGCGAGAAGGTCGATGCCAAGGTCACCCAGATCGACCGCGCTTCCCGCCGCATCTCGCTGTCCATCAAGGCCCGCGAGATGGAGGAAGAGAAGCAGGCGATGGCCGAGTTCGGTTCGTCCGACTCGGGCGCCTCGCTGGGCGACATCTTGGGCGCCGCTCTGAAGCGCAAGCAGCAGAACGACGAGTGATCGTCTGAGGCCATCCTCTCCGGCGGCAACGTCGGTGAGGGGGGGCTAGCGATCTCCCGGAAGGGTAAGAAAAAGGCCGCGTCCCTGTTGGGGCGCGGCCTTTTTCGTTGCTCCGTTCGGTAGTTACCGACGCGGCTCCGGGCTGCGGGTCAGCGAGGTGATGCTGTCGTCGTAGCGGAATTCCGGCATGTCGCGGACGCTGGCGGCGGTCACCTCGCGCAGGCGGATCGCTTCGCTGCTGGTGCGCAGGTCGGCCAGGGTCAGGTCGGCCGCGATGTCCTTGCCGCCGAAGCCGAGAATGCCGCCGGAATGGATGACGATGTATTGGGCCTCGCCTTTGTCGTCGAGGATCACGTCGGTCACGGTGCCGATCTTCGATCCATCGGCGCCGACGACGCTGCGGTTCATCAGCTGGTCGACACTCGGGCCGGTCTTGCGCTCCACCGTCGCGCCGACGGCCGGAGTCGAGCCGTCGATGATGACGGTCTGGGCAGTGGCCGCCGGCGGAGTCGCCATGCCGACCAGCAGTGTCAGCGCGGGCAAAGCAAACCACATCTTGTGGGTGATCTTCAGCATAGGCGCCTCTCCTCCCCCAGGATCGCGTGGGATCCACCTTGGCTCCATGCGCCTCAACCGGGGACGCATGAAATAGTTGCGGGGGCGCTGTCTCCACCCCTCTTCCGTGTTGATCCTGGAGCAAGTTGGCGGCGACTCGGGGGCGGGGAATGCAGGCCTTTTCGAGTCGCCCCTTGGCTTCCGCCATCTTGGTCCGAGTCGCACCATGGCGAATCGGTGGTGGGTGCAACGGCATATTAGCAACAACATGTTGATTTTCACCGCAAGGAAGCTCTGGCGGTCGGGCGCGTTTTGCGCTCTAATCGGGGGTGCCGCGGTCATGTTCAGCACCGGCGGCCATGTGAGTGCCCACAGTTGGTGCCTTCCGGCCACGATGCGGCCCAGCCGCCGCCTCCTTAAAAAATTTTCTTGGCGGGCGGGAACAGGATCCCAGGTAACGGGTTGAACACCACAAGATCAAGGTTTTGAGGGGTTCGGTCATGTCAACCACAATATCTAGCAGAGTGGGGCTTGCTTGGTCCCGTCGCGCTGGCTAGGATGCGGCCCACGTGACCCGGCCGGCCTCAAGCGGCGGCCCCGGTCCCGGCAGCACAGCGGCGACGGCGGACAGTTGGGCAAGAGGCCCCTGTTTGTACGGCGCCATCTGCGTTGCCGGGCCGGACGGCGGCAGAGACCGCTGGCCGCTTTGATCGGGACGGGTCGCACCACATTTCCATTCGAGCGTGCCGCGGCGCGCTCCAAGCAGGGGACAGTGTCATCATGCGGATCGAGCGTCGTTTCACGCACGAAGGTCAGGACGCCTACGCCAGCCTCGGTTTCCGCCAGGCGACCAGCGAGATCCGCAACCCGGATGGAACGATCGTCTTCCAGCAGACCGGCATCGAGGTGCCGGACAACTTCTCCCAGGTCGCCAGCGACATCCTGGCGCAGAAGTATTTCCGCAAGGCCGGCGTCCCCGCTGCCCTGCGCGCCGTGGAAGAGAACACCGTCCCGTCCTGGCTGTGGCGCAAGGAAGCCGACCAGGAAAAGCTGGCCGCGCTGCCGAAGGAAAAGCGTTTCGTCGGCGAGCATTCGGCCAAGCAGGTGTTCGACCGCCTGGCCGGCACCTGGACCTATTGGGGCTGGAAGGGCGGCTATTTCGA